>NZ_JAFMHR010000030.1:0-16271 GCF_017854415.1 Yoonia sp.
ATCGGCGGTCACGCCAACGGCAACCGCAGCCTTGCCGCCTGCATCAGCAATCAACAAAACCGCGCCGCTGTCTAATGAGGACTTCATTTCATCAATCAAAGCAGGCAGATCCTTGCCCGTCACGCCCGTCAAAACCTGCGCTTGGAAAGAAATGCCGTTGATGACCTCGGATGGGGCTGCTGTTTGCGCGCCGCCACCCATAGCCACTTCACGGCGCAACTGCGCAACTTCGTTTGTGAGCGCTTTACGTTCGTCCAGCAATGCCTTTATACGGTCAGCAACCTCTGACGCGGGCGCTTTCAATGCAGACGCCACTTGACCCAAACGCGCGTCTTGGCCCCGCAGATAATCCAAAGCGGCCTGCCCGGTTAGCGCTTCGATACGCCGCACACCTGCACTGGACGCACTGTCGCCCAATGCAACAAATGCACCGATCTCGCCCAATTGCGATACATGCGTTCCACCGCAAAGCTCGAGCGAATAGGTGTTGCCATTGCTACCCTTGCCGGACCCAACCTGACGGCCCATTGACACCACCCGCACTTCATCGCCGTACTTTTCGCCGAACAACGCTTGCGCACCCATCGCGCGCGCATCATCAGGCGTCATCACACGTGTCTCAACTCGGCTGTTCTGGCGGATCATGGCGTTAACATCACGTTCAACACGCGCCAATTCATCAACGCTTAGAGCTTTGGTGTGGCTGAAATCAAACCGCAGCCGATCAGGTGCATTCAACGAACCACGCTGCGCGATGTGATCACCCAAAGTCTCGCGCAGCGCCTCATTAAGCAGGTGTGTCGCTGAGTGGTTTGCTTGAATATCGCCGCGCCGCGCGGGATCAACTTGCAATTCAGCACCCTGCCCTTTGCGGATCGACCCTTCGATCACCTTTGCAAAATGGATATAAAGGCTGGTGACCTTCTTGGTGTCAGTGATTTTCGCCTTGCCCGTTTCTGTGACCAGCATGCCTGCATCGCCAACTTGACCACCTGATTCAGCATAGAACGGCGTTTGGTTTAGCACGATCTGCACCTCACCATCTGTTTGGTTCACAGTGCCACCGTCCACTACCAACGCCGCAATCTGTCCTTCAGCCGACATCGTATCATAACCCAAGAAGTCGGTCGCGCCGCTTTCGTCAGCAATATCAAACCAGATCGCACTATCAGCAGCCTCGCCTGTGCCCGACCAAGCCGCCCGCGCTTTGGCCTTCTGCGCAGCCATAGCAGCGTCAAAACCGTCGGTATCTACAGCCCTACCTTTTTCACGCAACGCATCCTGGGTCAGATCAAGTGGAAACCCAAAAGTATCATAAAGCTTGAAAGCCGCCTCGCCCGGCAATGCTGCATCCTCGGGCAATCCCGCCAGTTCGTCGTCCAATAGCTTTAAGCCGCGATCAAGGGTCTGCTTGAAACGAACTTCTTCATTCAACAGCGTTTCTTCGATCAGCCGTTGTCCTAGGCCCAACTCAGGATATGCAGCACCCATTTGCTGCACCAAGGCAGGCACCAAACGGTGCATAACGGGATCTTTGGCCCCCAACAAATGCGCATGGCGCATGGCGCGGCGCATAATCCGGCGCAACACATAACCGCGACCTTCGTTCGAAGGCAAAACGCCCTCGGCGATCAAAAACGACGTCGACCGCAAATGGTCCGCAATCACACGGTGATGGGTGTTGCCCAGACCGTCGGGATCGCTTGAAGTGGCGTCTGCTGACGCTTCCATAAGAGCGCGCATCAGGTCTGTGTCGTAATTGTCGTGCTTACCTTGCAGCAATGCCCCGATCCGCTCTAGCCCCATGCCAGTGTCAATCGATTGCATATCAAGCGGTTTCATCGTGCCATCATCGAACTGTTCGTTCTGCATGAAGACAACGTTCCAAATTTCAATGAAACGGTCGCCATCTTCTTCGGCAGACCCCGGAGGACCACCCCAGATATGATCGCCATGATCATAGAAAATCTCTGTACATGGTCCGCATGGGCCGGTTGGCCCCATCCGCCAAAAGTTATCGTCAGTTGGAATACGGATAATCTTATCGTCGCTCAGACCCGCGACTTTCTTCCACATGTTCGCCGCTTCGTCATCGGTGTGATAAACAGTCACCAACAAACGATCCGCGTTGATGCCAAATTCCTTTGTCAGCAGTTCCCACGCGTAAGGAATAGCTTCGGCTTTAAAATAGTCCCCAAAGCTAAAGTTCCCTAACATTTCAAAGAACGTATGGTGCCGCGCCGTATAGCCTACGTTATCAAGGTCATTGTGCTTTCCGCCGGCGCGCACACATTTTTGACTGGTCGTCGCGCGGGTATAATCGCGCGTTTCGACACCCGTGAACATGTTTTTGAATTGCACCATGCCAGAATTGGTAAACATCAATGTCGGATCATTCCGCGGCACCAACGGGCTGGACGGGACCACCTGATGCCCGTTTTGGTCAAAATAGTTAAGAAAGGTCGAACGGATGTCTGCAAGGCTGGTCATGACACGCTTTCAATAAGGCTATCGCTTTGGCGTGAAGAAATACCCGCGCACCTGCATGCTGTCCACAGTCAAACGGAACTGATGGTCGCATTGCGCCGCACTGAAACAAGAACGACCTAAACAGATGTTACCACACGGCCCCCTCACAACCGAGAAAGGGTGCCGCAGTTGCGACACCCTTTCATAGCATTCCTGATCACCATTGATGAAATGGCCATTTCTGAAGTCGTCGTCAGCGACCTTAGACTTCCACGAGGTCGTCACCACCTTCATCGTCAACGCTTACCTCGGGCAGGTCAAAATCAAGCCCGTGCGCCGCGCGGATTTTATCCTCGATCTCGAGTGCAATCCGAGTGTTCTCACGTAAGAACAGTTTAGAATTCTCACGGCCCTGACCGATACGTTCGTCACCATAGCTAAACCAGGCGCCAGATTTTTCGACAATCCCCGCCTTTACGCCAAGATCGAGTAACTCCCCTGTTTTAGAGATACCTTCACCATACATGATATCAAACTCGACTTGCTTGAACGGTGGTGCGACTTTATTCTTAACAACCTTCACACGGGTCGCGTTTCCAACAATCTCATCGCGATCTTTGACTGCGCCAATACGGCGAATATCCAAACGAACAGACGCATAAAACTTCAGGGCATTTCCGCCCGTTGTTGTTTCCGGTGAGCCAAACATCACACCGATTTTCATGCGGATTTGGTTGATGAAAATCACCATGCAACCTGACCGATTGATTGACCCTGTCAGCTTGCGCATAGCCTGGCTCATCAAGCGTGCATGCACACCGACAGAGCTGTCACCCATATCACCTTCAAGTTCTGACTTTGGTGTCAATGCGGCGACTGAATCGACAACCACCATGCTCACAGCGCCTGAACGCACCAATGTATCCACGATCTCAAGCGCTTGTTCGCCCGTGTCGGGCTGAGAAATGAGCAATTCATCAAGGTTCACACCTAGCTTTTTTGCATAAGATGGATCAAGGGCATGTTCTGCGTCTACAAAAGCGCAGACACCGCCTTTTTTCTGTTCTTCTGCAATCGCGTGCAGTGTCAATGTTGTCTTTCCCGACGATTCAGGTCCGTAGATTTCTACGACACGACCCTTGGGCAAGCCACCAATCCCAAGTGCGATATCAAGACCCAGCGAACCCGTTGATGTCGCCTCGATGTCGGGCATCTGATTCTTACCGCCAAGTTTCATGATGGAGCCTTTGCCGAACTGCCGTTCGATCTGCGCCAGTGCGCTTTCCAGCGCCTTTTCTTTGTCCGCGGTTTTCTTATCAGTCATTTTGAGGAGTTCTGCCGTTGCCATGTTTCGCGTCCTTATCTCATGCCCCCCGCAGGGCGGCAATCACTGCTTTTTGTTCTTCTTGTGTTCTTTTCGTTAATGGGACCAAAAGAAGAACATTGCAACATTTATTTGCATCACCATCATCACCAAGCAGTGGTTAAGGATTGGTTTATGTCCTAAAGATAAATCATAGAAACGCGAAAATCGGGGATGAAATGCTTGTTTTCTGGAAAGAAAACCTTGTGTTGTTGGCTGTGCCAAAGACAGGTTCGACCGCGTTACAAGGTACGTTAGCCCCGCGCGCGTCAATGGTCTTGCGTGATCCACCGCACTTAAAGCATGCACCTTGCTATCGCTATAAACGTTTTCTTAAGCCCTTCTTTGTACAAGCTGGTGGGCAGAAACCAGAGTTAATGGCAATCGTACGCAATCCCATCGACTGGCTTGGCAGTTGGTATCGCTACAGAACGCGAAAGGATTTAATCGGACATGAGAATAGCACGCATCTTGTCAGCTTTGATGACTTCGTGCTTGAATATTGCAAAGGGCAACCAGCCCCGTTCGCAGACGTGGGATCGCAAAACAAATTTCTGCGGATCAATGATGGTGAAATCGGCGTAGACCACCTGTTTCAATACGAACAGTGGGACAAAGTGATTGAATATATTGAGAATCGGCTTGAGATGAAAATCATTCTTAAGCAGAAAAACATGTCTCCGAAGATGGACTTACAGCTCTCGCTTCACGTCGAAGAAAAATTACGAGCGAAACGCGCTGCAGAGTTTGCAGTTTGGGAGTTGGGGCGGCGGTAACGCTTTATTTTTTAGGGCGTTCACATCGTGCCAAGCCTACGCATTACGTTAAGGTACGGCGAACCGCATCCTTCCATCCGGCATAGCGACGCTCTCGCAGCGCGGGATCCATTGCAGGTTCGAACCGCCGATCCAGCGCCCAGTTGGCTGCAAAACCTTCCTGGTCGGGGTAGACCCCCGCACGCATCCCCGCAAGCCAAGCGACACCAAGCGCGGTTGTTTCAAGGACCGTTGGACGATCCACAGGCGCACCAATGATGTCAGATAGAAATTGCATTGACCAATCAGAGGCACTCATGCCACCGTCAACGCGTAAAACACCATCTGTATCAGATGCTTGCCAGTCGCTTTTCATTGCCTCCAAAAGGTCTCGTGTTTGAAAACCGACACTTTCCAATGCTGCTCGTGCGAACTCTGCCGGACCGGAATTGCGCGTCAGACCGTAAATCGCACCGCGCGCGTCAGCATCCCAATAGGGTGCGCCAAGACCTGTGAAAGCAGGCACCATATACAACTCTTGCCCTTCATCTGCGGTCTGAGCCAAGGGCTGCGTTTCTTTGGCATCACGGATGATCTTTATTCCATCACGCAGCCATTGCACGACTGCACCCGCAATAAAAATAGAGCCTTCAAGGGCGTAAGTTGGTTTGCCATTAAACTGGTACGCAATCGTCCCCAAGAGTCGTTTCTTGCTTTCAACCAACGTATCGCCGGTATTTAGCAAAGCAAAACAGCCAGTTCCGTAAGTTGATTTCAACATGCCCGGCCGAAAACAGGCCTGCCCGATTGTCGCGGCTTGCTGGTCGCCAGCCACACCCAAAATGGGCAGTTCTTTTCCAAAAAGATCGGCGCGCGTCATCCCGAAATCAGCCGCGCAATCTAAAACCTCGGGTAGCATAGATGCCGGGATGCCAAAGCGGTCGCAAATCGTGGTGCTCCACCGTCCTTTGCGAATGTCATATAGCATGGTGCGCGCTGCGTTCGTGGCATCGGTGACATGGCGTTTTCCGCCGGTCAGCTTCCAGATCAGATAGCTGTCGACCGTCCCAAAGAGCAACTCACCTGCCTGTGCCCGCGCGCGTGCGCCTTCTACTTTGTTCAGAATATAGTGGACTTTTGTGCCCGAAAAATAGGGATCTGCAAGCAGACCGGTGCGGTGTGTGATTGTGGCCTCGAAACCTTCGCTGCGCAGTTCTTCGCAGAAAGGTGCAGTGCGGCGATCTTGCCAAACAATCGCGTTATGGATCGGTTCACCAGTTTTCTTATCCCAAACTAGCGTCGTTTCACGCTGATTTGTAATGCCAATCGCCGCAACATCATCTGCCGTGATCCCCGCCTTTTCAATAGCACCACGGCATGTGGACGCGACCGATGACCATATGTCTGACGGATCATGCTCAACCCAACCGGACTGAGGGAAATGCTGGGGAAACTCTTCCTGCGCTGTCGCTTTGACGCGCATGTCGGCGTCGAAAATGATCGCACGGCTTGACGTCGTGCCTTGGTCGATTGCCAAAATGTAAGTCATAGTATCCCCCAATTTCGTTTAGCGTAACGCGCCCACCGTCAGGCTCAAGCCGCCATATATGTGTCAAGCGTCGCTATTTGATCTTTTGTCATCCGCAAGCCCAGTTTTGAACGACGCCAAACGATGTCTTCTGCAGAAACAGCATACTCGTGGGACATCAGCCACTTAACCTCTGCCTCGGTCAGGGTCGCGCCAAAATCCGTTCCCAGATCAAGTGTCTCTTTTGCGTCGCCCATGATCTGGCGCGCTTCGGTGCCGTATCCTTTTATCAAACGCAACGCCCACGCTGGTGATAAAAACGGATAGGCCGCTTGCAGTTCAGCAACCAATTGGTCACGCGCAGCAACTTCGAAATCTCCACCCGGCAAGGCCGCATCGTGGGTCCAAGGCATACCCCCGCCCACCAATGGTGTAAGCTTTTTCAGCGCGTTTTCCGCCAGTTTACGATAAGTCGTGATCTTGCCACCAAAAATGTTCAGCAACGGCGCACCGCTATTATCAAGAGATAACACATAGTCGCGGGTCGCCGCTGTAGCTGATTTCGCCCCGTCATCATAAAGCGGCCGTACGCCGGAATATGTCCATACCACATCATCGCGGGTTACTTGTTTGTCGAAATATTGCGTCGCAAACGCACAAAGATAGTCTTGTTCTTCGTCAGTCGCATAAGGTTTTTGGGACAGGTTTTCATGCTCTGCATCGGTGGTTCCAATAAGCGTAAAATCAGTCTCATAAGGAATTGCGAAAATAATCCGCCCATCCTCACCTTGGAAAAAATAGCTTTTGTCGTGGTCAAACAGCTTTTTCGTGACAATATGGCTGCCGCGCACAAGCCGCACCCCCTCAGAGGTGTTCAGCCGTGCCACTTCGCGCACGATGTTTTCAACCCAAGGACCGCCAGCGTTCACAAGCGCGCGGGCCGTGTGGGTTGTCTGTTGCCCTGCATGTTCAGTCACGATTTCCCAATGCCCATCAACACGGGCAGCGCTGACGACTTTCGTGCGGGTCATGATCTGTGCGCCCCGGATCTGTGCATCGCGTGCATTCAGAACGACCAGTCGCGCATCTTCGATCCAACAATCGGAATATTCGTAAGCGCGTTTGAACTTTCCTTTCAAAGGCACACCAACAGGGTTCGTAGTCAGATCAATAGTGCGGGTGCCCGGCAGGATTTTGCGCCCCCCCAAATTGTCATACATGAAAAGGCCAAGCCTGATCAGCCAAGCAGGGCGGCGTCCTTTCATCCATGGCATCACCGTGGATAGCAATTTCGAGGTCGGCGTGTCGTTCTCGAACCGCATATCCTTATGATAAGGCAGCACAAATCGCATTGGCCAACTAATATGAGGCATATTCTTTAATAGCACTTCGCGTTCGATCAATGCCTTTCGCACCAATCCAAATTCAAAAAACTCAAGATAGCGTAAACCACCATGAAACAACTTGGTCGACGCAGAAGACGTCGCAGAGCCAAGGTCATTCATTTCGGCCAATCCGACCTTTAGTCCACGGCCGGACGCATCGCGCGCAATACCGCATCCGTTGATCCCGCCGCCAATTATGAAGACGTCAAAGTCGATTTTCATACTATGCCTCGTTGGTTTTCACTCGTGTTACGTGTGCAGAATGCGTGTGCAAGCTGCTTCGATGTTAATGTTCGGTCCATAAAAGACGAACACGACCCGAATGCAGATATGATCAATTTTTAAAGGAAAACTTCTTGCCTTATGTTCGGTGCTTTGCCAAACCGAACATATGGACACCACGCAACGCCACGACCTCATCCGTGCCCAAGCCCAGTCTGAGGGCAAAGTAACGGCAGCCGCTCTCTCGGACAGATTGGGTGTTGCTGTTCAAACTATACGGCGCGATCTGCGCCAACTTTGTGCGGCAGGCCTACTCGAACGTATCCACGGTGGCGCGGTGCTGCCCTCCGGTGTCAGCAATATAGGCTATGGCGATCGCCGCGCGCTGAACCGTGATATAAAGTTGCGGATTGCGCGTCGCGCGGCGCGGCTTATCCCAGATAGCGCATCGCTATTCCTGAACATCGGCACCACAACCGAAGCAGTTGCTCATGCGCTGCGAGATCATAAAAACCTGATGGTTGTGACAAATAACCTAAACGTTGCCAACATCTTAGCCAGCAACCCTAGCTGCGACGTTGTCGTCGCGGGGGGCAGTCTGCGCCGGTCTGACGGGGGATTAGTGGGTGATTTGGCCGCGCTAGCGATTGATCGGTTCAAGGTTGATTTCGCCGTTATCGGGGCATCTGCAATTGACCTAAGCGGAGATCTTTTGGACTTTGATCCCCAAGAAGTACGTGTCAGCCAGCAAGTGATCAAATCAGCCCGGGCAACGATCCTTGTCGCTGACAGCACCAAATTCACACGCAAAGCGGCCGTCAAAATAGCGTCGCTTGCGCAAGTTGATCATTTTGTGACAGATCATATTCCGTCGGAAAAACTGATAGGTGACTGTGCCGACTGGGGCACAAAACTACACCGCGTCTGAGCCTTTAAACCCTGTCGCCACAACGAATTTTTCAGAACTGTCAGACCGCGACGCGGGCGGTTTTACGTTGGCAACTTTGGTAAACCGCGCTTTCAGCAGTTTTTGCAAATCACCCTCTGCACCACCTGCCAGAACTTTTGCGACGAATGTGCCGCCCTCTTCTAATACATCAAATGCAAAATAGGCTGCAGCCTCGCACAGTGCGATAATCCGGATGTGATCGGTTTGTTTATGGCCCGAAGCCGATGCCGCCATATCGGACATCACAACATCCGCCTTGCCGCCCAGCCATTCACGGACCTGCAAATCGGCATCGTCTTCAAGAAAATCTAACTGATGGATTTCCGCGCCCGGAACCGGATCGACCTCTTGCAGGTCAACACCAAGCACATATCCCACGGCTTTGCTTTTGCGTTCGCCCAAGGTGTTCGCCCGCTTGACCGCCACCTGCAGCCATCCACCTGGCGCACAGCCCAAGTCAACAATCCGCGCACCTGGAATAAGGAACCTGAATTTATCATCCAATTCCAATATTTTATAAGCAGCCCTGCCCCGATACCCATCAGTTTGCGCGCGCTTCACGTAGGGATCATTCAACTGCCGCTGCAACCAATTGGTCGAGCTTAGCTTGCGGCCGCGCGCCGTTTTTACTTTGACAGTCAGATCACGTTGCCCGCGACCAGAGGAATTTTTGGTTGGTTTTTTGCCCATAACAGCGCTTTACCCCTAAAACGGGGTATCTTCCAAGACCCCATCCGCAGACATCTGCGCATAAAGCAGCCCTTCGCGCAGTCCACGGTCGGCCACTGACAGCCGATCCGTCGGCCAAAGCCGCATCAACGCCTGTAAAATAGCCGATCCTGACATGATCAGTGCTTGCCGATCCTTGCCAATGCGCGGATCAGCGCGCCGCCCTTCTGGACCCAACGTCAGATACTCGCGGATCACTGTGTCAATTTGATCAGAGGTCATCCGCAACCCGTCCACTTTGGTCCGGTCATAGCGTTTCAAGCCAAGATGGCTAGCCGCAACTGTTGTTACCGTGCCGCTGGTGCCAATGATCTGAAACCCCTCGCGGGCTTGGGCCGCCGCATAGGGTGAAAACTCTTCTAGGTTTTCCTCGAAGAACCAGCTCATCAAGGCAAATCGCGCGGCATCATCTTCGACATCGGCAAATTGGTCACGCAAGGTAGCCACGCCCAACGGCACGGAAATCCAATCCACCACTTTGGCAGCTGCAAAAGGGCCCGGGTCAGATTTAAATCCGGCGTGTAGCCGCATGATCGCACGAGGTCTTTCGCGTTTGGGCACATGGGTCAGATCAATCCAGACCAGCTCGGTAGAGCCGCCGCCGATATCGACAACCAACAGCTGTTCGGTATTCATGCTGACCAAAGGCGCGCAGGAAATCACCGCTAAGCGGGCTTCTTCTTCGGGTTTGATAATCTCAAGATCAAGACCGGTTTCGCGGCGGACTTGGGCGATAAAGTTATCCCCGTTCAGCGCACGCCGGCACGCTTCAGTCGCAACCAAACGCATGCGCTGCACGCCGTGGCGTTTCAGCTTTTCGCGACAAATCCGCATCGCTGAAATTGTGCGGTTCATAGATGCACGCGACAAACGGCCCGTGCTTTCAAGGCCATGGCCCAGCTGCACAGACTTTGAAAAACTGTCAACCACATGGAACTGGCTGCCCTTTGGTTGGGCAACAAGCATGCGACAGCTATTCGTGCCCAAATCCAAAGCGGCATAAAGCTGCGCCGGATCAGGCGATGTTGGCGCGGGGGTCTCGACCGCTTTAGGGAACACGCCCGCACCGTTGGGACGCTTGGGCGTCATAATCACGCCCTCCATTTTCAAGTTATCCCCAAGCTATGTCGCCGTTCGACTTTGCACAAGTCTTGTGATTGGTTTCGACAATCTGACGCATAAAGAAGATGAGGAATTTGACGGCGCGTGCGACTAGCCCGTCTTCGTGGCACCCGCTAGCTATGACGGGCAGTCGCTGGCTGCGTCTGGCATGTCGAAAACCGACATCGGACGGCGCAAGTGGATGATAGAACGGACACAACAAGCACGAGGGAGAATCAAATGGCTGACGTTACTGTTGTTTATTGGCGTGACATGCCAGCGCAGGTTATTGTGGGCCGTGGTCGCCGCGGCACCAAGCTGCCTTTGCCCGAACGGTTTGAACAAGCTATTGACCGCGCTGCGATGAAATCAGGTGCCGCTGAATCCGATGCCTACATCGAAGGTTTTCGCAAAGCTGATCCTGTCCCTGTTGATGGGTCAGATCAAGAAGCCGCCGAAACTATGGTTGCCAAAATCGATGCTGAATTCGATCTTGACCGGATCAAGATCCTTATCGCCAATGATGGCTGGGCTTCAGCCCCATCAACCTAGTTCGGAGCCTTTCCATGTCATTGCTTTCATTTGGTAAATCCAAAACCCCGATCGAGACACCTGTGAACCCGCAGGTCGAAGCGCTGTTGCAAGACTATTCCATCGAGGTCATGCCGCGCACTGCAGAAAAGGTCGAAGATTTCACCGCGTTGCTGCCCAAAGGCACCCGCGTGTACGTCGCCCACATTGAAGGTACCCCAATTGAAGAAATGGTCGCCACCGCCAAGCGACTGTCGGCAGACGGGTACAAAGTCATGCCGCACTTCCCCGCCCGCATCATCAAAGACGAAGCAACGCTAGCTGATTGGATCGCGCGCTATCAAGGCGAGGCTGGCGTCGATCAGGCGCTGTTGCTCGCAGGCGGCGTCGATAAACCGTTTGGGGATTTCCATTCCTCGATGCAGCTTTTGGAAACCGGGCAGTTTGGCAAAGCTGGCTTTAAACACCTGCACGTCGCAGGCCACCCCGAAGGCAACCGCGACATCGACAAAGACGGCGGAAACACCCTTGTCATGGACGCGCTGCGGTGGAAGCAGACGTTCGCGGACACCTCCGACGCGCGAATGGCCTTGGCCACCCAATTCGCATTCGAGGCAGGCCCGATCATTGCATGGGCCGATGCCATCAAGGCGGCCGGGATCACCTTGCCAATTCACATCGGTATCGCGGGTCCTGCCAAACTGCAGACCTTGATCAAATTCGCCATTGCGTGCGGCGTCGGCCCGTCGCTGAAGGTTCTTCAGAAACGTGCCAAGGATGTGACCAAATTATTGCTCCCGTTTGAACCGACAGAAGTTCTGAGCGAACTTGCCGCGCACAAGGCCGCCAACCCCGATTTCAACATCACCCACGTTCACTTTTTCCCACTTGGCGGCATCAAAACCAACGCCAACTGGGCCATCGCAAATGGCGGCGCGTCCGCTATCCCTGCTTCTCAATCCTAAGGACGACCCATGACACGCACGATTGTCGAATCTAAAACCAAGACTGCCATCATCGGGTTCGACCAACCCTTTTGCGTGATCGGTGAACGGATCAACCCAACGGGCCGCAAAATCTTGGCCGAAGAACTGGAACGCGGCGATTTTTCGCGGGTCGAGGCTGACGCGATTGCGCAGGTCGCTGCAGGCGCGAACATTCTTGATATCAACTCTGGCGCTGTTTTCTCGAATAAAATGGCCGAAGACCCGCGCTATGCGGACAACAACTTCGTTGAGCCTCCGCTTATGCGTGAAATGGTTATGCGCGTGCAGGCGATTGTAGATGTGCCATTGTGCATCGACAGCTCTGTCCCCGGTGCGCTAGAAAACGGACTAGCCGCTGCTGAAGGTCGCCCGCTTTTGAACTCCGTGACTGGCGAAGAAGAGCGACTGGAATTGGTGCTGCCCCTCGTCAAGAAATACAATGTTCCCGTCGTTGCGATCTCGAACGACGACACTGGCATTTCCGAAGACCCTGACGTGCGGTTCGCTGTTGCCAAAAAGATCGTCGAACGCGCCGCTGATTTTGGCATCCCTGCCCATGACATCGTGGTCGATCCGCTGGTGATGCCAATTGGCGCAATGGGCACCGCCGGTTTGCAGGTCTTCACACTCGTGCGCCGCCTGCGCGAGGAGCTGGGTGTTAACACGACATGTGGCGCATCCAACATCAGCTTTGGCTTGCCAAACCGCCACGGAATAAACAACGCGTTCTTGCCGATGGCGATGACAGCAGGCATGACGTCCGCGATTATGAACCCCGTCGCCCTTCCAATTGGTCCTCTGAAAATTGCAGAAAAGCGGGCAGAGATTGCAGCGGCAGGCATCATTCTCCCGGAAGACATGGACGATGAGATGTTCGTGACCCTGTTCGGGATGGGATCAACACTGCCGCGTGCTGGCAAAGAAATGGAAGCGATCCGCGCAGCCAATTTCCTAACGAACAACGATGCATCAGGGTCGGAATGGATTAAATTCAACCGCGTCGCCCCAAAAGAAGGCGAAGGCCGTGCCCGCACTGGCCGTCGCCGTCGTGGCTAGGTCTTAATTCGCGCAGCCAAGCCGCGCATTGCGGTATTGAGAGCGAACATGTCACAACCAACGCCGAGGAAGGTCACACCTTTCTCGGCGTATTCGTTCACACGACTTTCATCAAAGGTGATGATGCCTGCAATTTTGCCCGCCGCAACTGTGCGCGCTATCATGTGATCTATCGCTTCCTCAACTTTCGGGTGATCCGGCTGCCCTGGATAGCCCATGTCAGCAGATAGGTCCGCAGGCCCGATAAACACACCGTCAACACCCTGTGTCGCGGCAATAGAATCAATATTATCAATCGCTTGTGCGCTTTCTGCTTGCACCAGCAGACACACCTGATCGTTTGCAGTATGGGGGTAATCTGTCACGGCACCAAAGCTGGTCGCCCGTGCCAACGCAGCACCCATTCCCCGATTGCCGTGCGGCGGATAGCGCATTGCGCGCGCCATCTTTTGCGCGGTTTGCGCATCATCGACCATAGGGACAAGTACCGTCTGACAGCCTAAATCAAGCGCTTGCTTGATCATCCAAGCCTCTGCATTTGCCACGCGGACCACGGCTGGTGTGCCGCTAATCGCAAGTGCTTGCAGCTGCGGCAGCATCTCTGACACCGTGTTGGGGCCATGTTCGCCGTCAATCAAACACCAATCAAAGCCCGCGTTGCCTGCAAGTTCTGCCAATACCCCCGTCCCGGACGTCAGCCAAATCCCATGCTGGACCTGCCCCGCATTAAGTGCATTTTTCAGTGTATTCACCGGCGTTTGCATCGCGTTCTTCCTCAAATAGAAATCGCGCCGATGCCATCACATCGGCGCGATAAGCGCAACGGGTCAGATAAAGGGTTTAGCGGTAATAAAGCGATTGTCCGTTATGGAAGACTTGCACCTTTGATGGATCAGCGTTCAAACGCACGGTCTTGCCACGTAGGTCAGCATGGATGCCGGGCAGTTTGCCGATCACAGGTTCGTTGTCTCCAATCCGTTCAAAATAAAGCAATGTCACCTCACCCAAGGCTTCGGTGAAATTCACATTGCCCTCGAACAGGTAGTCCGCACCTTCGGCTGTCTCCAGCAAATCTTCTGGGCGCACACCAATGTTCACCTTCAGACCCTTGTCTGCATCCGTCGTCGGAACCGCAGACATCGCCGTCCCTCCACCATGCAACTTGATCGTGGTCTGCGCGCCTGTTCCGACAATCTCGCCGGACAGAATATTCATCGCAGGCGAGCCAATAAATTGCGCTACAAATTCATTCTCCGGACGCTCGTACAATTGCAGGGGTGTGCCAACCTGCGCGATGCCTTTGTTCGCCAAGACCACGATACGCGTGGCAAGTGTCATCGCCTCAACTTGATCGTGTGTCACATAGATCATCGTGCTTTTCGGCATCGATTCTTTAAGCTGCGCGATCTCGATCCGGGTGGCGACGCGCAAAGCAGCGTCAAGGTTCGAGAGCGGTTCATCGAAAAGATAGACTTTCGGGTCACGCACAATCGAGCGACCGATAGCGACACGCTGGCGTTGACCACCCGAAAGGGCCTTTGGCAGGCGATCCAGATATTCATCTAGCTGCAAGATTTTTGCAGCGCGGCCAACGGCCTCTTCGATTTCAGCGGTGGATTTCTTAGCCAGCTTAAGCGCAAAAGACATGTTTTCGCGCACTGTCATATGCGGATACAGCGCGTAGGATTGAAACACCATCGCAATGCCACGCTGCGCAGGCGGCACGTCATTCACAACCTGACCGTCGATCTGCAGCTCACCACCGGTGATGCTTTCCAGACCTGCGATCATGCGCAAAAGCGTTGATTTACCACAACCTGACGGGCCAACAAAGACAATCAATTCGCCTTGTTTGATATCCAGATTGATGTTTTTCAAAACATCCACGGTACCGCCATAGGTCTTGGCAACGTCCGTTAGTTTCAGATCAGCCATGTCTCACTCCCCTTAAATTTATGACTTAAGCGCTAGGCAAACTTGCCAAGGCCCAAGGTGCAGTCTCCCGTCTGCGGATGTATGTGCGCTGCCCAATTCGGCCCCGATCGGGGTCCAATTGCCTTTGGGCAGGTCGAAATCGGATGGTGTTTCGCTGACGTTGAAGGCGCAGAAAATTGTCTGTGTCCCTGAAGTCCGCGTGAAATAGACCACATCGCCTGTTGCCTTTACGCCATCGTGGTCACCGGTACTTAGCGCCTCATGAGCATGACGGAACGCGATTGCTTTGCGGTAATGATGCAGCAACGCGCCTGGTTCGTCCTCTTGGGCAGCAGCGGACATATGCAGATGTTCTGACGCGACTGGCAACCAAGGTTTCGCAGCCGAGAAACCACCGTTTTGATTGCTGCTTTCCCAAACCATCGGGGTGCGACAACCATCACGGCCTTTGAATTCTGGCCAGAATTCGATGCCGTATGGGTCTTGCAGGTCTTCAAACGCAACATCTGCCTCTGGCAGGCCCAGTTCTTCGCCTTGATAGAGGCACACGGAACCACGCAAGCAAAGGATCAATGTCGCAAACATGCGCTGTGCGGCGGGTGTCAAATCCCAGCGGCTCGCGTGACGCATCACATCGTGGTTGGAAAATGCCCAGCAGGCCCAGCCGTCTGCTGCAACGTCGTCGACCTTGTTCATAACTTGCGTAATGCGTGCCGCAGTTGGCTGATCTTTCGCCAAGAATTCAAAGGCATAGCACATCTGCATCAGGTCATCGCCAGCGGTGTACTGGCCCATAATCTCAAGCCCCAATTGCGCGTCCCCCACTTCGCCAACGGCGGCAGCACCGTAGGGTTCCATGACCGCTCGCAACTTGCGCAGGAAGTCGATGTTTTCGGGTTGGTTCTTGGAATAAAGATGCTCTTGGTGGTTATAGGGATTCACCGATGGCGCAATCGTCGCGTTGCGTTTTTCGGGCGGCAAGGCAGGATTATCGCGCAACTGCGCATCATGTGTGTAGAAGTTGATCGTATCCAAACGGAACCCGTCACAACCACGGTTCAGCCAGAAACGGGCCACATCAAGCAGCGCCTCTTGGACGGCAGGCGCGTGGAAATTCAGGTCAGGCTGGGACACTAGAAAATTGTGCATATAATACTGTTCGCGCCGCGCGTCCCACTGCCAAGCGGAACCACCAAAGATCGACAGCCAGTTGTTTGGCGGCGTGCCATCAGGTTTGGGATCTGACCAGACGTACCAGTCGG
>NZ_JAFMHR010000030.1:16588-24142 GCF_017854415.1 Yoonia sp.
CGCGGATAGATCTGATAGATCACGGCACCACGCCACCAATCTTTGTCCGTTGCCATTTCAGTGTTGGTCGCAAGTGCCGTCGTCATAGGGTCGTTCCTGTCATTGTGCAGCATTGGCCTCGGCCAAGAAACTGCGCGTGGAGTGGTGTTGCCCCGGAAAAACCGGGGCGACATTTCTTATTTTACGGAGCCAGCCAGCAAGCCGCGCACAAGGTATTTCTGCATCGCAAAGAATACGACCAAAGGCACCGAAATCGACACGAATGCAGCCGTCGCCAAGATCTCCCAATTGCCGCCTCTTGTGCCCAAAAGTTCGACGATCTGGTTGGTCATAACGGTGGTTTGACCCGTCGCATCGATCAAGAACACCTTCGCCACCAGCAAGTCGTTCCAAGTCCACAAGAACTGGAAGATCGCGAATGACGCCAATGCAGGGAACGACAACGGTAAGATAATCTTGGTGAAAATCTGGAAATCTGTCGCGCCGTCGACCTTTGCATTTTCGATAATATCGCGCGGCAAGCCGACCATATAATTTCGCAACAGATAAATCGCGAGCGGAAGGCCAAAGCCGGTATGGGCCAGCCATACACCCAAATAGCCCTTTCCGATTCCTATGCCCAAATGCAGCCGCAACAGCGGAATAAGGGCCAGTTGCAGCGGTACAACAAGCAATCCAACAACCAGCGCGATCAAGATTGACCGCCCAGGGAAGTCCATCCAAGCCAGCGCGTAAGCCGCGAAAGCCGCAATCACAATTGGGATGATCGTCGCGGGGATTGTCACGGTCAGCGTGTTAAAGAAGGCTTTGGCCATGCTGTCCGTCGTGTTCCCGTCCACCAGCACAGTTCGGTAGTTGTCAGTCGTAAACTCTGGCGGGGTTTCAGCCGTGGCAAAGACGCGTTGGCCCCTGCCCGACAATTCAGATGCACCGGTCCAGACGTATGATCCATCGACCTGCACGGTGATGCTTTCGCCCTCGCCCAGATCCGCTGTATCGCCGGGACCAAAGCTATCGATTGCGCGTGACGACACGCCCCAAACGCTGATCACGGCCTCTGATGTGTCGCCAAATACATTACCTTCAACTGTGTACAGACCGTTCACCAGCTGCTGAACACCATCTTCATCGGGATCAACGGTGCGCAAGCTGACATTCTGTTCCGTTGGGAACAGCGACTGCCACCAGCCATTGCTGCTGATCTGGTCAGTGGTCCGGAACGATGACACCAACAGACCGACCGTCGGGAACAGCCACAACATCACCAGCAATACCACGGATATATTCACGGCCCATGACAGGGACGATTTGCTTCCAACCATACCGTCCATTAGCGCATCTCCTTACGGGCATTATAAACATTCCAGACAAGGATCGGACTGACGAGCAGCATGATCACCATCGCACTGGCAGAACCCACACCCCAATCGTTGGCGCGGAATAATTTGTCGTACATGAAGTTCGCAAGAACCTGCGTTTCCCATTGACCGTTGGTCATCGCAAACACGATGTCAAAGACCTTGAGCACAACAAGCGTGATGGTCGTCCAGACCACGACAATGGTACCCGAAATCTGCGGCATCTTGATCTTGAAGAACACTTGGAACGGGTTCGCACCATCGACGATAGCGGCTTCAATCGTTTCCTCTGGAATACCGCGCAACGCAGCAGACAGGATCACCATCGCAAAACCAGTTTGAATCCAGATCAGAACAATCATCAACAAGAACGAGTTCCATCCCGGGATCGTCAACCACTGCTGCGGCACACCGTAAGGATATGTTTTCGTGAAGGCCCCAAGTGCCAGCGCAAGTGTGCTATAAGCAATCCAAACCAGCACCGCGATGAACACGCCGCGCACCAGAAGGATAAACGCTGTTCCGCGTTTCTCCATCGCAGTGGTGACCTGTGAATAGGCAACATAAAGGGCAGCGGCAGCGGCAGAAATCATCAACAAACCGGGCAAAAGCCGCAAGATCAGGAATGATCCAATCCCGCCCTCAAATTGCAGCCAGACCGCGTTCATCACACCAATCTGGCTTTGATCAACAGGGCGTGTGTCGTAGATCAGCTTGAAAATAACAGCCGCACCGACGAAGGAAATCGCCATCGGCATAAAGATCAGGGATTTGGCAAAAGAGCCCCACCAGATGCGGTCGGTCAATTGGGCTGCCAACAGACCAAAAGCGGTCGATGCGGCGGGCACAATCAATAGCCAAAGCATGTTGTTTTTCAGAGCTTCCCAGAACTTGGGATCATCGGCCATTTGGCGGTAATTCGCGAGGCCCACAAACGCCCCCCCCTGATCGCGGTCCGTGACTGAATACCACAGCGTCGCAAAGACGGGATATGCAAGGTAGAGACCCAAGGCAAACATCGCAGGGAAAAGAAATAGCCAAGGGCGGATTTGGTTGGCGCGGTTGATATTATGACCGGCCTTGGGCCCTTTGGCAGGGTACAGCACTTTGTCGAGAAACTGGTTGGAAAAATAGAAGTAACCGATACAACCACCGACACCGATGATGATCGTCAGAAGTCCCTGAAATGCAGGATTCATAGTCCTCTCCCCCTAGGCTATGTTTTTATGGGGGATGACCCGACGCATTCGCCGGATCATCCCAATTCTTAGCAAGCATTACCGCTTACTTGATTGCGTCCCAGGAGTTCTGGATACCAGAAGCGACGTCAGCCGCAGCTGCGCCACCGGCATAGTCAACCATACCTGTCCAGAACGCACCGGCACCAATTGCGCCCGGCATCAGGTCAGAACCGTCGAAACGGAAGGTCGTCGCACCCAGCAGAACTTCGTTCAGGCCACGTGATGTGTCATCAACAAATTTCGCAGGATCAACACCAGTGTGTGGTGTCAGGAAGCCGCCGTAAGACATCCAGATTTCATGCGCAGCAGGCTGACGCAGGAATTCGATCAGCTCTTGAACGCCATCACCAGGGTTCGTGATCGCAAAGAGAGTACCGGCACCCAGAACTGGGGAACCAAGGTCTTTGCCTTCATAAGCAGGGAAGTAGAAGAAATCGACGTCTTCACCAACCGATGTGCCTTCTGGGAAGAAGGCCGGAATGAACGAAGCCTGACGGTGCATGTAGCACTGTGGCGGGCTAGAGAACATGCCCTTTGGGCTGTCACGGAAGTCTGTCGTTGCAACTGCACCAGCGCCACCAGCGACATATGCGTCGTTACGTGCAAATGCGCCGAACTCTTCGATAGCAGCTACAATTTCTGGTGCGTCAAACGGCAATTCGTTTGAAACCCATGCGTCATAAACCTCTGGTGGCTGTGTGCGCAGCAGCATGTCTTCGACCCAGTCAGTTGCGGGCCAACCTGTGGCCGCACCGGAACCCAGACCGATACACCAAGGTGTTTCGCCATCTGCAACGATTTGATCTGTCAGGGTCTTGAGGTCTTCCATGGTCGTTGGAATCTCGTAACCTGCATCTTCAAAGTTCTCTGGGCTGTACCAAACAAGAGACTTCAGATCGACGCGGAAGAACATACCGTACAGTTCATCATTGCCGTTCTCGTCTGCGTATGTGCCCAGATCTACCCAAGACTGACCCGCTGCATAGTTTTCACGGATCCAGTCAGCTGAATCGTCCTGCAAAGGTGTCAGGAAACCGCGTGATGCAAGGTCTGCCGCCAAACCGGGCTGTGGAAACACCGAGATGTTCGCCGCTGAACCAGCTTCGGCATCGATGATGACCTGCTGCTCAAAGCTGTCAGAACCGACATAGCTTACTTCAGCGCCAGTTTGCTCTTCGAACAGGTCAAAGATTTCGTTTACGATTTCGGCTTCAGGGCTAAGCCATGTGCCTGAAACAGTGATTTGCACGCCGTCCAAATGGCCGCCTGCGTGGGCGCCACCTGCCGTCAGTGCAACCGCTGCCGCTGTGGCTAACAGTTTCGTTTTCATTGAATTTCCTCCCAATCGCACCAAGGTGATGCGTGACTTCTTTTGCACGCGAGCGTGCGTTCACTCCCAGTTAGCGCAATTGGAATCAATTCCAAAGCGCTTTGGATTTTTATAGCATCTTAGAACTCATCCTCCCTGTCAACAGAGCATTGTTAGCGCTAATTTAATGGTTGGAATCTTTATAAATCATGATACTGAAACGATTACGCTGCCACTTTGGCTCAACCATTTTGGGCACACACCTTTACACTTAAAGCGCTTTGAACGCACAGTTGTCGCTATGAACCTTAAAGAACTTTCGCAGATTCTGGGATTAAGTCAAACCACGGTGAGCCGTGCGCTAAATGGCTATCCAGAGGTCAGCACACGTACAAGACAGCGCGTTCAAGATGCCGCACGCACCCACAACTATACCCCCAGCACACGTGCCAAAGGTCTTGCCACCGGCAAGGCGCTGGCGATTGGCCATGTGATCCCCGTTTCCAGCAAACATGAAATGGTAAACCCCATTTTTGGCGACTTTATCGCTGGCGCAGGCGAGGCTTACGCCAAAGAAGGCTATGAAATGGTCCTGTCGATCGTCGCGGACGCAGATGAAGAACAAGTTTACCAAGGGCTGAAATCACGCCGCGCCGTTGACGGCGTCATTGTGCATGGCCCCCGCATGGACGATGCACGCATCCCGTTTCTTCATGATATCGGCCTGCCTTTCGCGGTGCACGGACGGGCATCAGGTTGCAAGTTACCTTATGCATGGCTTGACGTGAACAACCGGCGTTCGTTTGAACGGGCAACAGATTTCTTGTTCGATCTGGGTCATCGCCGCATTGCGTTAATCAATGGTCTAGAGGATATGGATTTTGCCCATAGACGGCGCGATGGCTATAGTGCGTCGTTGCAGTCTCATCAGATCGCTGTCGACCCGTCCATCATGCGCTCTGGCGAAATGACCGAAATATTCGGCTATCATTCCACCCGCGAAATGCTGGAATGTCCGGACGCACCAACCGCAGTACTATGTTCGTCGTTGATCAGCGCGCTTGGCGTACGCCGCGCCATCGAAGAACGCGGGTTGGTCATGGGCAAAGACGTGTCGGTCGTGACCCACGACGACGTCTTGTCATATCTACAAAACGGCGGCGATGAGCCGATTTTCACAGCAACACGGTCATCGGTTCGCGAGGCAGGTCGCCGCTTGGCCCAGATGCTGCTTGCGACGATCGCCGATCCGTTGATGCCTTTGCCAAACGAATTGCTCGAGGCTGAATTGATGTTGGGGTCGTCAACCGGCCCTGCCCCCAGAAAGGACTAAAATGGATTTCAAACGCTCTGATTTCCCGCAAGATTTCATCTTTGGGGCAGCTACGGCTGCATATCAAATCGAAGGCCACAAATTTGGCGGCGCAGGCCCGACCCACTGGGATACGTTCGCTGCAGGACCTGGCAATGTTGTGCGCGCCGAAAATGGCGATTTAGCTTGCGATCACTATCACCGCTACGGTGAAGACCTTGATCTGCTTAAAAATGCAGGCATGGATGCTTACCGTTTTTCAACGTCTTGGGCGCGGGTCATGCCCGATGGGCGCACCCCCAATCCAGAGGGGCTTGATTATTACGACAGGCTGGTTGACGCGATGCTGGAACGTGGTCTGCAGCCCTTTCAAACGCTTTATCATTGGGAATTACCATCTGCGTTGGCTGACAAAGGTGGCTGGCAAAACCGTGATACCTGTGCGCTTTTCGGTGATTTCACGGATGTGATTACCGACCGGATTGGCGACCGGGTGACGTCCATCGCGACGGTCAACGAACCTTGGTGTGTGGCGTATCTTTCGCACTTTTTGGGGCATCATGCGCCGGGCTTGCGCGATATTCGGGCAACGGCACGCGCAATGCATCACATTAATCTGGCGCATGGGGTGGCGATGACACGTTTGCGCGCCAAAGGGATGGACAACTGTGGTGTCGTCCTCAACTTCGATCACACCGAACCCGCAGATGACAGCGCACAGGCCGCATCTGCTGCCGCCACATGGGACGCGATAATGAACCGCTGGTTCGTCGAAGCGATCACAAAAGGCAGCTACCCCGCAGAGGCACTTGCCGGTTTTGAAGCCCATATGCCAGACAACTGGCAAGACGACATGGCAGAGATTAGTCAGGAAATCGATTTTCTGGGCGTAAACTACTACACCCGCCACAAGGTTACGACCGATACGAATGCCGTCTGGCCGCATATCCAATCAGACGAAGGTCCCGGCGACAAAACGCAGATGGGCTGGGAGATTTACCCAGATGGACTGCACAGTTTTTTGACCCGTTTGGCGCAGGATTATGTTGGCGACCTCCCAATTTATGTGACTGAAAACGGTATGGCGTGGGATGATAAAATCGAAAACGGCGCGGTCTTTGACCCCGTGCGGATGAAGTTCGTGTCCGATCATATCATGGCTGCCAAACGCGCGATTGCTGATGGTGCAAACGTAAAGGGCTTCTTTTACTGGTCACTTCTGGACAACTACGAATGGGCTTTTGGATATGAAAAACGTTTTGGCATGATCCACGTCGATTTTGAAACCTTGAAGCGCACGCCAAAAGCATCTTATCACGCGCTCAAATCTGCAATCGCGCGCTGAGGAACATTATGACACATCCAAAAAATACCTATGCGCTCGTCGCCGATATCGGCGGCACAAACACGCGAGTCGCACTTGCTGACGGCCGCCAAGTCATCCAAAATACGATCCGCCGCTATCGAAATACCGCGTTTCCGGGCCTCGAATCGGTGCTGCGTCGCTATGTCGAAGACGAAGGCGATGTTGATCCGGTCGCATCATGCGTGGCTGTTGCAGGTCCCGTCCGCGATGGGTCCGCCACGATGACGAACCTTGACTGGACGATCGACAAAGAAACGCTCGCGCGGGCAACCGGAGCAAAAACAGTTGCAATCCTAAATGATTTGCAAGCGCAGGGTCACGCGCTTGGACATATTGATCCTGCTAATGTGCGGACGATCCTTGAAGGCCCCGACAGCAATCCGAATGCGGCAAAACTCGTTATTGGTGTTGGTACAGGGTTTAACGCTGCACCGGTTTTTGATCTGGAACATGGCCGTGTTGTTACGCCATCTGAAAGCGGACACGCAAACCTTCCGATCCGAAACGAGATGGAGCTGCGCCTGTGCCAGTTTGTCTCAACTGCGCATGGTTTCCCGGCTGTCGAAGATGTTCTTTCTGGTCGCGGTCTCGAACGTGTTTATGCGTTCTTGGGAAAAGAAGCCGATGATCCCCGCGAGGCGGCAGCCCAAGATATTATGTCCGCTTGCGCAGACGGAAGCGATCCACGCGCCGCAGATGCCGCACGTCTATTTACGCGGATTTTGGGTACCGTTTGCGGCAACCTATCCCTTATTCAACTTCCCTTTGGTGGCGTCTATTTGGCTGGCGGCGTGGCCCGCGCCTTTGCGCCGCACCTAAATGCGTTTGGTTTTGGTGACGCGTTTCGTGACAAAGGCAGGTTTGCCGGCTTCATGAGCAATTTTGCGGTCCATGTTATCGAAGATGACTATGCCGCACTGACCGGATCGGCCGCTCATCTTGTTTCTCTTGGTGCAACTGACGCGCGT
>NZ_JAFMHR010000171.1 GCF_017854415.1 Yoonia sp.
CCCTCGCAAGCGTACCAACAATAGCCGCACGCAGACGCCTGCGCTGCTGAAGGGACTGCTGTTCACCGCCACCGGCGCGGCCATGACGCCTTCCAGCACGAAGAAAGGCACACGCCGGTATAGGTACTACGTGTCGATGGACCTTCTGAAGAACCGTGAGACGCCCGACGACGGCATCCCGCGGCGCTTGCCAGCAGATACGGTTGAAACAGCAGTCATTACCGAGATCCGCCGCGTTCTGCGCACCCCTGAAACCACAGCACAGGTTATCGCCAAATTGGACAGGGATGACATTCCAGAGGCTGACGCCATCGCCGCCTTGCAGCAGTTCCCGCAGCTTTGGGCGCAGCTGTTTCCAGGCGAACAGGCGCGCATTATTCAGCTGCTGGTGCGCCGCGTCACGGTGACCGCTGAGGGCCTGGTCATTGACCTGCGCACCGATGGCATCGCTGGCGTCATGCGAGATCTGATGACGCCGCGCCAACTCGAGGCTGCAGAGTGATGGGCGAACCCGACACCATTCAGGTCTTCGTGCCCCTCAAGGTGAGGAGAAAGAACGGGCGGCCGAAGATCCTGCCGCCCGCGGACTACCTGCCGAGTGAGGACCAGACCCAAGACCCGCATATCCTACGCGCCATCGGTCGCGCCTGGAGCTGGCGGCGGCGCATGGAGGCCGGTGAGTTCGGGACGGTGCGCGATCTCGCAATCGCCGTGAACCTCGCAGAACGCCATGTCGGCAGGCAGTTGCGGTTGGCGTACTTAGCGCCGGAGGTGCTGAAGCGGCTGGTCTACAAACGTGACGCCGTCGCCATAACAGAAATCAACCTCAGTAATTGTGCAGCACTGCCTTGGGCAGAGCAGGCGAAGGTCGCCTTTGATGATGCAGAACAGGGTGACGCCTGAATAACACGAACGGCCCAAAGCTGCCACTCATCGCGTGCCTAGTTCCCGCAGTGCAGCTTCACAAGACCAGCCATTCATGCATCCCACAGCATTCGACGATGGACACAATGCGTTGCATCAAAAGCCATGGCGGCGCAGCTCGTCTGCGATCAGCGTTTTGGATGCGATATCGCGGGTCGGAAAGGCGGCAAAGTAATGCGCAGCACTCGCATTTGGCTTGCTCTGGCGGACCTTCTGTCGCCAGCGTGCGGCTGTCTCGTGACGCTCTGCCAGCCCATTTGCAACCATTGCTACCATGGCGATCAGGTAGTGTGCACCAGGCGTGGCGGCCGCCCGATCGCCCCAGCGGGCGGCGGCGGCATAGTCGCCGGACTGGATGAACATTTGCGACCGGACCCCATGCATGCCGTATAGCAATGGGTCCAGCGGGCTAAGCTGCAATGCTGTATCCAGTCGGACCTCAGTCGCGGCCAAGTTTCCGATCAGCATCGACGTCATGGCTGAAGAATAAAATCCCTGCGCATAGTTGGGGTTCAGCGTGGTGGCCCGGTCAAGCCATTCCGCAGCTGCGTCAAGGTCATGGGTCAACCATTGCGAACGGCCCATGGTAAAATTGGCAAAAGGATCCAGCGAGTCCAATTCCAACCCTCTTTCGGCATGATGGCGCGCTGCGCGCGATGCTTCTTTCACATCGGGCCCAAGATGAAGAAACGCCTCAAGAAAACTTGTGAAGGAAAGACCCGCATGCGCGCGCGCAAAATGCGGGTCCAGCATGACTGCCCGTTCGAAGAGGCCCTTTGCCCGTTGATTGTCGGTGGTGGTAAAGCGATAAAGGTGTTGCAGCCCCAGATGATAAATGGTCCAGGCATCCAGCGTCTCGATCGCGGCCATTTGTGCGCTGCGGGCCTCGTTCAGAGGAATGTAAACATCCATCGCCGTGACAAGACGTGCGACGATGCGGTTGCGAAGATCGTCGATTGCATCAAGCGGAGCCCCAAGCCGATCACCCCAGATCACCTCGTTGGTGCTGGCGTCGGAAAGTTCGAGCGTGACGGCCAGCCCACTTACATTGGCTTCGATGATCCCGGAAAGGACATAGCGGGCACCAAGTGCGGTTGCGACAAGGTCGAGGTCCGGGTCGGGTTTGCGGAACCGGAATGACGACCCACGCGCGATCACCGCCAGCCAGCGAAGACGCGACAACGCCTGAATGATCTCATACGGGATTGCATTCGCAAGGATGGCAAGCTCCGGCGTCATCGCCAATGGTCGAAACGGCAAAATGGCAATCGTGGGCCTTCCTATTAACCGACTGTTTGGTTCCGGGGTGGCCGTTGCTGCGGCGGCTTGTGCAGGAGCGGTTTCTACAACCTCCGCCACGAAACGAAAGCCTCTTCCATGCACTGTCCGGATTGTCGTCTGATGATGGCCATCGTCGCCCACCGCCAGGCGCGCCGACCTGATGCGGCTCGAAATGCTGGCGTCTGAAACACTCTGCCCGTGCCAGACCTTTTCGACGATCTCGTCCTTAGTCACCATTCTGTCGTGATGACGTACAAGGAGACAAATAAGCGCAAGAACCTGCGGCTCCAGCCGCACCAACTCACTGCCGCAGGATAGCTCAAATCGTTCGGGGTCAAGCCGGAAGTCACCAAAAGTCCACGCCATAGGAAATGGTACCGCAAAATTGTAATGTTATGATACCGTAAAAATGCAGCCTTCTACATGAAATCTTCAGAACTCCTTCAAGCATACCCCGGCGAAAAACGCTAAATTGGGAAAAGTTCAGGGCATCGGGCCTTGCTAATCCGATACTGGGGAGCCGACACATGAACGCCAAGACCATACGCGCAACCAAGGGACGCGGGATGCTGTACAACAGCATTCTGGACACAGTTGGTGATACGCCAGTCGTACGGATCAACAATCTCGCACCGAATGGGGTACGGGTTTACGTAAAAGTAGAATCGTTTAATCCGGCTGCGTCAATCAAGGATCGGCTGGCGTTGAACATCATTGAAGCGGCAGAGCGCGACGGCACCCTGAAGCCTGGGCAAACTGTGGTGGAGGCGACCAGCGGCAACACTGGCATCGGGCTCGCGATGGTTTGCGCGCAAAAAGGCTATCCATTGGTTGTGACAATGGCCGACAGCTTTTCGGTCGAGCGGCGCCGACTGATGCGGATGCTGGGCGCAAAGGTGGTGCTAACCCCGCGCGCGCAGAAAGGTACGGGCATGTACATGAAGGCCGTCGAACTGGCCGAAAAGCATGGCTGGTTTCTGGCCCGCCAGTTTGAAACCTCTGCGAATGCCGACATCCATGAATCCACCACGGCGCGTGAGATCATCGGCGACTTTGCGGGAGACCGGCTGGACTATGTGGTGTCCGGCTATGGCACCGGCGGAACGGTGACCGGGCTTGCGCGTGTCCTGCGCAAAGAGCGGCCAGAGACGCGGATTATCCTGACCGAACCCGCAAACGCCCAACTGGTTGGCAGCGGCATTGCGCAGTCGCGCAGCGCGGATGGTGGGCCTGCTGCGGGTCACCCAAGCTTTGAGCCGCATCCGATTCAGGGATGGACACCTGATTTCATTCCGAACGTTTTGCAAGAGTGTCTAGACAGTGGCGGCTATGATGAGTTGATTCCGGTTACGGGTGCCGACGGCATCGCTTGGGCCAAAAAGTTGGCGCAACGCGAGGGGATTTTGACCGGCATTTCAGGCGGTGCAACTGTCGCTGTGGCGATGGGGATTGCCGAACGTGCAAAGCCGGGGTCGGTGATCCTCGCAATGTTAGCTGATACTGGCGAAAGATACCTGACAACCCCACTTTTTGCCAACATTCCCGAAGACATGGATGCGGATGAGGCTGCGCTGTCGCAATCGACCCCCGGATATCAGATGGGCTGACCCCAGGAAACAAACAGCAATAGGGAGAACAAGATGAGCAAGCAGGGTATCGCTGGCGCAGAAAAAAGCTCGACTCGGGCGATTGCGGCGAGACCCGCGTTCTGGCGCATCGGATGGTCGATGACGCGTTCGATCACAACAAAACCTTAATCAACTTGAATTGGAGAAATAATGCAAAAACTATCTATTATTAGGTTCAAACCTAAGCCTGAATGTTTTGATGAATTTGTCGCTAGTATTACCGCATTTAATGGAAGTAAGCACCGCATTTTCCATCTTATGCAATCAGGAGATGAGCTTCATGCAATTGTGATAAGAAATTCGGAAATACTTACTCAAGATGCGGCTGACGGTGTAAATTGGTTGGATGGTCAACGGCATCTTCTGCAAGAGTTTGATGCGATCAACCGACACACAATAGCTTTAAGCGGTGACCTAATTCATAGCACTGTCGAGTAACTGTCTTTGTAGCCTTCCACTGACTTAATTTTGGTGCCACAAAATGGAGAAATAAAATGTTATTCATGATTACAATGACACACGACTATTCAACTTGCCAAACCCATGATCCTGAAAGAGGGCCGCTGTGGAAAAATACGCTCGCAAGTTTACCAGACCACGGGCTTAAGATTCACGCAAATTACGTAAACAGACTTTAACATAAGAGTTATATGGTTGTTGAAGCAGATAGTTTTGAACAAATTGATGCTGCTTTTGATCCAGTTTTAGAGATGGGTCACTTTGAAGTAACGCCAGTTATGCAGCGTTAACTACGTTGAGCCAACCGAAATGCTCTACTGCTTAAAGCGATACGCCAGCTTATCTTTTTGTTTGCTTATCGTGCTGAGACACAAAATAATTAAGGGATATTAAAATAATGACCTATGCTCGGATAAACACAATCACGTTTGCTTCAGAAGCGGCCGCAGACGAACTTCAAGCTAATTACGCATCGACAGCGCCTGCAGGGTTTCCTGAAGCTCTATTATTAGTTTCAGTAAGAACTGGCCCACTAACTGCTTCGCTAACATCAATTTATGAAGACAAAGCTGCATTTGATCGATCAGCTGAAGAACGCACGAAGCGCATGGCAGCCAATGGACATTTGATGGATGGCGTTGTTGTTGAAGAAGGTGAAGTAACACTATTTCACGTAAAATAAGTCTCCAGAATATACTGTTTGCTCTTTTGGCGGATCATGGGTGTCAAAAGAAAATATTGTGAGAGGGGTGTGCTTCTCCGCCGGATAATGCGGTCTAAATTGGACCGACTGAAGAGAAGCAGTGATATTAATATCGAAACAGCCAGTGCCTACTAGTTTAACCCATATTGGAGAAATCGAATGTCAGTAATAAAGCGATTAAACGTCAATAAGTTT
>NZ_JAFMHR010000239.1 GCF_017854415.1 Yoonia sp.
AGGAACGAAGTAACAATGGTCATTCTACGAACGAGGCGGCTCGGCTTCAACGCTGCTTGAGTGGACCACTTTTCATTATAATCGCTATCCCAGAGATATCTCGATCCCCCAGGATCCGCAGTCTCAGACGTGGATGACGCTCGCTCCAGCTTGGAAACGCGCGCTCCAGCGCCTCGCCGCTCGCATGCCGGTGAGCTGACACTCCAAGTGTGAGCCCTCCAACGTACGCCGCGTTTGACTGCCGAGAACACTCGAGAGAAAATTGGGAGCACGGGGAACGCCCATCAGGCCACAAAATTTGCGAACTGCTGGGCATTCGTGGCACAACCAACAGGGAAACTGTGAACAGGTGAACAGGGAGGGAGGGTACAGCGTTGAAGCCGAGCCGCCTCGTTCGTAGAATGACCATTGTTACTTCGTTCCTCGAACAATGATCTATTCTACTTCACTTCGGCGGCTCGGCTTCAACGCTGCTTGAGGCTTCATAGCAGTGTCAGCCGAACGCGCCTTAGTGCGTCCAAAGTTGATTCCTAGTCCGTCGCCCCGCGACGTTGTGCGTCCGTGATGCGTGCGCGCAAGTAGAACTTCCTGAAGGTCTTGAACGAAGACCAACGGGCCGTCCTCATGACGAGCAGCAAATCCGAACCACCAGCGGCGGCAGCGGAGGAGCCCGCGTGCCGGCCGGAGCCGCCTTTGTAGACCGAGGTGTCCACGCCGGCGGCCGTCATCACCGCTTTCATCACCGTGGAGAGTCGTTGAGCTCCGAGGGGGTGGTGAAATGTGCCGTGAATCGGTGGTGTTCCGGTGAAAGGTGCCAAAGGTACCGAAAGGAAGCGACCGCGAGGGTACGCTTCGACCTCCAGAGGGAGGTGCTTGACGCCTGACGACTCGAGAGCATCGAAGTAGCTCTTCCACGCTCGGCCTGCACAGCTGCAGCAGCCGACCGTGTCGTCGTCGAGGCCGTCGGCTGGGAGGAACGGAAGTTCAATCCAGGGAGAGAGGGCCGACTCAACGCCCCGAGCCTCTTTCGGGCAACGAAAGCGAAAGCGGTACTTGTCAGGCAGGGCCTGCCAGTGTGCCGGCAAACGCGAAATTCGTGCCAAGTCCGAAGGGCGGGCGAAGAGAGCGAGAAACCCCAGCGAAATCGCGCGGTCGCGCTTCGCGGTGAGGGTGGACGCGGGTGTGCGCGCCCAGTATCCCACCACCAGGCTGGCGTCCCAAATCTCCTCGTAGCGAGGCTTCTTGGGCACGCGGTTGTTGGCCGTCTTGACCACCGACGTCAGCCAGGGGTGTGACCCCAGTTCCTTGGTTCCCAGCAGGAGCTCGTACGCTCCGCAGAGCGACGAGCGGGCATTGGCGACTGTTCCGCCGGCCAGTCCATCGTTGGACAGTTCCGTGAGGAACTCGGAGAGGTGCCGCAGGACCTTGTCGGTCAGTTCAGGTCCGCAAATGGGATCGAACCCACGCCGCGAACAAAAATCGAGCCAACGTCGCCACGACGTGGCGTAGCCTGCGTTGGTGGACTTGGTACACCATTTCTCCGACATAGCTCGAGCCACCGGCGCTGGAAAGCCGCGGTGGCCGAGGGCGCGCCTGATATCGTCGCTGCGATTGCCGTCCAGCGAGGGGCCCCCATCGGAAGTTCGTTCCCCAGGTGGCCCGGCAGGAACGTGTCGAGGCCGTGAGGGAGACGAATCGGGGGGGCGACCAGCATCTCCGCGAGGAGAGGCCACCACGGTTGGGCTTCCCAGGCTGGAAGCACCACCGTGAGGCGCGCGCGCTGCCTCTTCACCATCGCCAGCAGGCGGGTGATGAGGTTGAAGGGCGGGTTGGCGTAGGCCCGCTCCTTCCGAAGGTCTTGGCGGAAAGCATCCACCGACACTGACCCAGGGTCGGGGAAGCGCGAGACGTACCTCGCCACCTGCGCGTTGAGGCGAGTGGCGAAGAGGTCCAGGGTGAAAGGGCCGCACTGGCGAGACAACCGACTGAAAAGGTTCCGGTGAAGCATCCAGTCCGTGCGGTCCCGCTTGCGGCGACTGAGCTTGTCCGCTCGGTCGTTGATCTTGCCCGGGATGTACGTCGCGCAGAGAGTGGTACGGGTTTGGAGAGCCCAGTCCCACAAGGGGCGAACGAGCTCCGTCAGAGCCGGGTCGCGTCCCCCCTGGTGGTTTATGTACGCCATCGTGGTGAGGTTGTCGGTGCGAATCTCCACCACGGAGCCTTGGAGCTTCCGGCGAAGTGCTTGCACCACGAGGACCGTGGTGTGCAGCTCCCGTTTGTTGCTGCTGCGCTTCGCTTCGGCGCGTGTCCAGAAGCCCTGGACGTCCTCCTTGCCCATCCAGCCGCCCCAGCCGAAGCTGCTGGCGTCCGTCGTGACCACGTGGCGGGTCTTGGGCGGGAGGAAGCTCTTGCCGTTCCAGTGCTCGAGCAGGTTGACCCACTTCTCGAGCTCGATGCGGCTGTCCGCCGACAGCCGCACCACGTTGTTCCAGGCCGTGCGCGGTGAGCCGCTGCTCGCCAGAGCGCGGTTCTTGGCGAAGAGGAGGTGCCGGGACCACAACCTCGCCGGGGACACGGCCGGGGCCATCGCTTGAATCTTGCCGATCACGCCTGCCAACTGGCGGAGGGTCAAACGATGCTGGTCGTCCAGGCGCAGGGACTGCCTGACGACCTGTCTGAACTTGCGAATCTTCTCGCGCGGGACCCGAAGTTCGAGCCTGTGCGAGTCGATCGTCATGCCCAAGAACTCGCGAGTTCGTGAGGGGTCCAGACAAGATTTTGGTGAGATGAGAAATCCCAACCGAACCAGGAGGTCGACGGCCAACTGGGACTGCTTGATGCTCTGCTCGCGGGACGACGCGAGGATCAATATGTCGTCGAGGTACGGCACGCAGCGAATGCCTGCCGCTCGAAGACGTTGGATCACGGGACGTAAGATCTTGGTGAAGATGCGCGGTGCCGGTGCCACACCGAAGCACAGCGCGCGGTACTGGTAGTGAACACCTTCCCAGACCAACCGGAAGAACTGACGTTGCTCGGGAGCTATGAGGAGGTGAGGGTAGGCTTCTGTGATGTCCAAAGTTGTCATCCAGTCGTCGCGGCGTATGAGCTGACGCGCCGTGAGCAAGCCCTCCATCTTGAAGTGCTCGTGCTTGAGCGCCTCGTTCACCGGACGCGCGTCGAGGCAGCCCCGCCACTCGCCCGGTGTCTTCTTCTCCACTGGAAAAAAGGTTAGGTATGTGCCTTTTCCCTGTTCCGAAGTTGGAACCAGCTCCAGAGCGCCGATCTTGTGATACTTGAGCACAGTCTCCCGTGTTGCTGCGAAGCGTACGGGATCCGAAATTCTGCCCGCCGAGTCGAAGGCGGGGCGGGGCGCTGGTGGGTCGTTGTTGAAGTCGAACGTAACTCCCTCGCGAACCCACCGGCGCACCGTCTTGTTGCCCACGTGCCGCCAGTGGCGGTAGTGGGCCCGCAGACGCCCCCCAACTCGTTCCCGATCCTGGGGAGGGACCGTGACCTCGTCGAGGGGCGCCCGCGGACCCGGGGCGGAGCACATTGGTGCTCATTCGTCCTGCGCGGAGGTCTTCTCTTGACCCCGCGCTCCGCCGGTTTTACCTCCTTTGCCGCGGCCTTTGCCGCCGGCGGGCTTGGAGTGCCGGTTCTTGCCCTTGTCGAAGCCGCCCTGAACCGAAGTTGACTCCGGAGGGGCGCGTGCGCCGGACCGCGGCGTAGGCCGCGGCTGCTTCTTCTTGATCGTCTTCTTGCCGCCGTGCAGGCTCTCCTTGATCTTGCGGAGGCGTTTGTGCTCGGCGGCGACCGCCTCGATCTTGTTCTTCTCGGTCTCGGAGAAGAACGGCTTCTTGACGGACTTCTGAAACACCGACTGGAGGACCTTCTCGTCCTTGAAGTGCACCAGGTGGCGCTCTGTCTCCAGTTTGGAGTTATGATGAAACAGAAGTTGAAGCGCGTGCAACGTGACATCTCGCACCATGGGAATGGAGACGAGATGGTTGCCCACCTCCTCGTCCTGTTGCAGAACGTTGAGGAGGCCCAGGAGCGGACGCGCGACGTCCGTGTAGCGGTTGATGATCTTGCCGAGTTTGGATATCTCCTCGGCAACTAGCGCGGGCAGGCGAGCCTTCTCGTCGACTGAGAGTTCGCCGGCCTTCAAAGTGTAGCCACTGGGAAGTGGGTACTGCCGCAAAATTGACGCCAGAGTCGTCTTCGTCAACTCTTCGCGCACTGGATCCACAGGCAAGAGGTTAAAAACTGCGGGGAGAAGTTCCACCCGGCGGCCGCCGGCGGTACGGTCCTCGTCCTCATCGGGGGCGAGGGCCTTTTCCTCCTCCAATACCCGGAGTTTCTCTTGCAACAGCTGCATGTTGGCCATCAGCTGCTGGATCTCAGGGGAAGATGCGAGGTCGGAGGTGGTTTCAGAGCCAGCCTCCATGGTTCCATCCAACGAGCGCCCGTGAACACTGGTACCGCCGGAGGTTCCATCGGACACATTTACCGAAGTTAAATCCTTCCAGCTGAGCAACTCCTGTATAGATGACAGGGACAGAAAGTTGTCAGCAAACTGGAATGCCGCGACGGCAGCATTCCGGTTGTGAAAAAAATTCTTCTGAACGTGCCAACAGAGCTGTTCGTCAGAAAGTTTTTCCAATTTGGACATCATGTCCGCAGGAGCTTTGTACCGCACGGCGGTGTCCAAAAGATCTTTAACCGAAAAAGTCGAGATACTTTTGGAGGAAGTCGGCAACGACAACCTCTCGAATAAAACGCGCACGTGCAAACGCGCGGCTTTTTTCCGCTCATCAACTGCAGACTCGTCGGCTGACATCAAACAATATCAACCCACGAATGCCCGACTGCGAGGAGTTCGCAAATTTTGTGGCCTGATGGGCGTTCCCCGTGCTCCCAATTTTCTCTCGAGTGTTCTCGGCAGTCAAACGCGGCGTACGTTGGAGGGCTCACACTTGGAGTGTCAGCTCACCGGCATGCGAGCGGCGAGGCGCTGGAGCGCGCGTTTCCAAGCTGGAGCGAGCGTCATCCACGTCTGAGACTGCGGATCCTGGGGGATCGAGATATCTCTGGGATAGCGATTATAATGAAAAGTGGTCCACTCAAGCAGCGTTGAAGCCGAGCCGCCTCGTTCGTAGAATGACCATTGTTACTTCGTTCCT
>NZ_JAFMHR010000031.1 GCF_017854415.1 Yoonia sp.
TTGTTGCCGTCGGATCGCCGTCGGATTCGTCATTGGCGCCATCTGTGCCGGACTGCCCATCCGCATTGAAAGTGAACGACACACTATCATATCCCAGAGCCTTAAACTCTTGCGCCAAGACGTCGATATGACGGCGCAACAGTTCTTGTGTCTCGGGACGATCTGCCAAAACCACTAGCGTCAAGTTGCCATCCACTGCCGACATCGACATGCGCACCCGCCCCAACTCATCTGGATTAAGCAGGATTTCGGTTGCTTTGCCATTCGCCTGAACAATTGCAGTCGCAATCTGATGTGCCGCATGTCGCGCGGTTTCAGGCGCTGCCGCCATCACACTGTTGGCCGCCGAAACTGTAGTAGCTGTGCGATCTGGGCCAGCAAGGCCAGGTAGTCCGTCCTGCTCCAACCCTTTGACGGTGGGCTCGCTAATTTCGACAACCCCGGCCGTGATGCCTTGCGTCTTCGCCACGATTGGCTGTGCGGCGACAGTAAACGACGCTGGTACCAAAGCTGCCGCATTGGTTGGATGCAAATGAGATACCCCTGATGTTACTCGCTCTTGCATGTTCCGTGCACGTGGGGTGACCGGTTCAGGCATTTGCGCAAGCGTCGCTGCGGGCTTTGGAATTGATTGGTTTACAGACGTCGCAGCCGGCTGAAATGGCCCGCCAGCCTGACTCGATTGCTTTGCTTTTGCTGGAATCTCTGTTCGAACCTCCGGCTTTTCACCTGCTTGTCCCATGACGATCTTTGGCAATTTCAAAATGCGCCCTTCGACCATTGATTGGGCCGAAGACAAGCCCACCGATATTAAGGGCGCGGGATCCGCACCCTTGGCGAGAGGTGCGGGAGGCGCCGGTGCCGGATTGCCATCTATGGATTTCTCTGGACTGCTCGCGCGTTGAGGGTGCGGCGACAGTGCGTGGCGCGGCGCATCAAGCACACCATTTGTTGACTTTGGAACCTCTTTCTGCGGCATTGGTATAGACAAGGTAGCCATGGTGTCCGCGGCTTCAGTCTGCACGGCTGGGCTCTGGGGATCGATATCAAGATCATCCAAACTGGACGGCACAGGCACGACAGTGCTGTCTGCAGGCAAGACCATCGTCTCAGGTTTGGGACCTACAAGTTCAACAAGCGCCGCAAAAAGCACAGAAACTTCCTGCGCCTTACCCTCTTTGATAAGGCGCGAAGGTGATGCGGCAGCATTTGCTGCCGGTTCTATGATCGATAGTGGGTTCATCGGCTCTCCGAAAGAATCTCTGTTTTCCGAGTATTGCCGCAAAAAACTTACTGAATGTTTACGGCTCTCCGTCAATTTCGCAAAAAATGCACGACGGAGAATCCGATGACAACGATCCCTATCTTACCGCCACCCCGTCAGGCATCGCCCCTGCCTGACTATATACAAGCCGACACAAAACTTCGCGATGCGGCGCAAAAACTGGAAGCCACATTTCTATCAGAAATGTTGAAATCCGCGGGACTTGTCACCCCGCGTGATTCGTTTGGCGGCGGAAAGGGCGAAGAACAATTCTCTTCATTCCTGCGAGAAGCACAGGCTAAAGAAATGGCCAAATCCGGGGGCATCGGACTGGCAGAAGCACTATTTGAAGCGATGAAAGTACGCCTCAATGGCGGATAATACACTGACACAGTTATTCGCGATTCTAGCGGATGAACGGCACGCATTGCTTGGCGCGCGCTATGATGCGTTGGCTGAAATTGCAGTGACTAAAGAACGTTGCTTGCAACATTTAGCCCGAACACCGCCGTCCAAAAAGGTACTGCAAACACTCAAATCACGGTTGAGCGAAAACCAGAGCTTGATTGCCGCCGCGCTGCGCGGCGTTGAAACGGCACGCAAGCGGGTCGAAGCGCTTGAAGATGTACGTGACGTGCTGACGACCTATGATCCTTTCGGCAAGATGACTTTGACATCAAAGGCGCAGAAAACCGTTGAAAAGAAAGCGTAATTTCAATCAAATTTTCCTTATCCGGCGCTAAGTGATTAATCACTTGTTCAGGTTGAGTGGGTTTAAAGAGCGCATCGCTAGAACAGCACGATCGCCGGTAATTGCCCTTGATCAACTTCGTCAGAATGACGCTTCAAGCCGCATTTTCTGCGGATTCCTGAATACAATTGGCGCAAAGCGCCGCATCCAAAGGAACATTTTTATGTCCAGCATTCTGACCAACAACAGCGCGATGGTCGCGCTGCAAACGCTTAAGTCGATCAACAACGACTTGTCCAAGACACAATCTATGATTTCTACCGGCAAAGAAGTCAGTTCTGCCAAAGATAACTCAACCGTCTGAATCACTTTTGCATTCGATGAATATGCGCGCTGGGTTTGGATCAACTCGGTCAATTCACCGGCCACATCGGTCGCAGATTCTTCGCGCGCAAATCCTACAATGTCGCCGGTTGGCCCATCACCCGCATCCCACAGGAAAAAGGACCCGCTATCCGGCGTAACCCGGTAACTTTGTTGATCAAGTGTTTCTAGCCCGTTGACGTTGGGAACATCTACTAAAGGAATTTGATACAAGACGCGGTTGATCCCAATATCAAATGATGCCCGAACAAAACCGTTCTGATCGACTTCGATTGAAGTCAGACTGCCAACTGGCGTTCCATTCTTTGAAATCGAAACGGGCGCAAAAGCATCAGATAGCTGTGTCAGCCCAATTGAGCTGCCAAGCTCTCCGATATTGATCTCCATCGGGCCACCATCAACGGCAATCGTAAGCGCACCGGTCAACGGATCATATCCACCACCGATCGGGGCCAATGGATCAGCAAGATCAACGTTTGCAAGGGTCCCACCCCCGCCACGTGTTGCATCAAATGTCAGCGTATACTCGCCGACAATATCTGGGATCCCGTTCGCATCTATGTCAGATTCACTATCCCGGATGCGCATTGTCCATTCATTCGACGCGCCCGTCACTGGCACGTTTGGTATGAACGTAAAATTCAAGTTCGAGGACGCCCCCAAATTATCGAAATATTCGACCGAGAGTGTTTCTATTTCTCCTGCGGAATCTTCTCTGGTCGATGTCGCAGGCAAGTTCACGGTCAGATCAACACGAGTCGTTGCCTCGCCCGCGAACTGGTTCGCGTTAATTTGAACCGGCACAAGCCCATCTATCGAATCGCGTGGATAATTTGGGATCGTCCCATCAGGTGCGGCTGGCACGCCCATCAAAACAAGTCCGCCAGGGGTGCGCAGATACCCTTGCGCATCAGGCCGGAACGACCCTGTCGTTGTCAAAAACAAAGGGTTTTCACCATTGCCGATCGCAACCGATGCCTCTGACGTTACTGGCAACATTCCGCGCCCTCGGACCGCAAGGTCAGTCGGATTTGACGTGGAAACCAATGCCCCTCGTTCATCAATCAAGCGCGTCGTTGTTGTGCGAACACCGCCTGCAGAATATGTCCCTTGGCCGCTTTCGATCACCATCGCCTGAAAATCTGTCACTGCGCGCTTGTAGCCATAGGTAGAGGAGTTCGAGATGTTGTCGGAAATCGTCGCAAGGCGCGATGCGTTGGCCGCAAGGCCTGCAACACTCGCGTTCAGGGAAGAGGAAATCGTCATTAATAGAGCCTTTCTGCATCGATCATGAAGCTGTCGTTCATGTATTCATAAGGCCGCAATCTTAACGTGCCCCTAATACATAGAATATGAATGAAAATTCAGATGTCAGAACGCAGCAAAACGATCTCAAGCCGGTTGTTGCGCGGCGCAGTGCCATCACGCACGGCCGGTTCACGATCGCCACCACCTGTCATGCGGGTGATACGCCGCGGATCAAGTCCCCCTGCTTCGATCATCCGGCGCATCTGCTCAGCCCGCCCGGTTGAGATTTCCCAGACCGGATAGTTGATGTGCAGCACGGATTTCGCCCTCAAGTGCGCTTCGATCGCGACCGGATTGCGCACCGCCAGAAAGAGACGTGCGAGGACATTTGCCAGTTCTGCCGTAACCGGATTAGGCGTGGTGGTTTCGCCGACAAAAAGCGTGACGTCGGGCAGATCATAAAGTTCAATCACCAACCCCTCGTCGGTGAGGCGCGTGATAATATGACGTAGGGCCTGATCAGACACCATGCTTTCGCCACCTTGCCCCATCAAAACTGCCTCGATATCGCGCAAAGCGGCGACTTGTGCGGCCGCCGCCGCATCCGCATCTGCGTCACTTTCTGATTGGACAGGATTCATGCCAACAGTCGGCTGACTGGTGCCCGTCCCGCTTTGGGCAAGCGTTTGTTCGGTAAAAATATTGTCGCCGCCAAACGCGCCAGAACCGCCCCCGGATATTCGGTTGATCGGAATGGTCGGTGAAAAGTAGTCAGCCAGGCCCTTGCGCTGTTGTTCGGTCGTCGCATTCAGCAGCCACATCAACATGAAAAATGCCATCATCGCAGTCACAAAATCGGCGTACGCCACTTTCCAAGCGCCGCCATGGTGGCCGCCTGCCACGATCACCTTTTTACGTTTGATGATGATAGGCGCGTTCGGTTTCGCAGGCATTTCGACACCCCTTTTTCTACCCGAGGTAGGGAATATGTCAGCAGGGGTAAAAGCGACCTTAATGCTAAAAATCTACGTAAAATGAACATCTCGCAGGAGTGACAAGATAGCACAGTGTCAACTTTAATTTACACTTGTTCAAATAAAGTTGTCAATTTAGACTGACAATATGAGCGCCGCTTCTAACATACAGATCACATCAACTGATCACCGCTGGCCGCAACCACGCGCGATGCTGCGTTTGGTCAAACCTGTTACGTGGTTTCCACCCATGTGGGCCTACCTTTGCGGCGTTGTTTCATCCGGCGCAAGCCCTTCTGATCATTGGTTTTTGGTGGCTCTTGGGGTTATTCTGGCAGGTCCGGTTGTCTGCGGTATGTCGCAAGCGGCGAACGATTGGTGCGACCGTCATGTAGACGCCATCAACGAGCCCGACCGGCCGATTCCATCAGGCCAGATACCGGGGCGCTGGGGGTTATACATCGCGCTCGTTATGACTGTTGTCGGGGCTATTCTTGGTTACCAACTTGGCCCATGGGGGTTTGGTGCGACGCTTTTGGCGATTGCAGCAGCTTGGGCCTACTCTGCTGAACCGATCCGCGCCAAGAAATCTGGTTGGTGGGGGCCGGGCCTTTGCGGGCTCGCCTACGAGACGCTGCCCTGGATCACCGGCGCCGCAGTTTTGGCCGCAGGGGCACCCAGTAGCGAGGTAATTGTCATTGCCGTTTTATATGGATTGGGCGCGCACGGGATTATGACTTTGAACGATTTCAAGGCGATTGAAGGTGACCGTGCAATGGGTCTGCGGTCCCTGCCGGTCACATTGGGGCCGGATCGGGCTGCGCGGGTTGCGTGCTGGATTATGGCCGTTCCACAGGTCTTGGTGATTGCTTTGCTGACATACTGGGACAAGCCGTTCCACGCGCTAGGCGTTATAGCGATGCTCGCCGTTCAATTGGGGGCAATGCGGGTTTTGCTACGCAACCCCGAAGGCAAAACCCCTTGGTACCAAGGGATGGGTATTTTGTTTTACATCAGCGGCATGATGATCGCCGCTGTCGCTTTGCGCACGATAGGAGGCTGATTTGACGCTCACTTGGTTCCAGATATTCCGACTTGGCTTTGTGCAAATGGCGCTGGGCGCGATCGTTGTGCTGACAACATCGACGCTAAACCGCCTTATGGTGGTCGAACTTTCGTTGCCCGCAATCCTACCCGGCTTGTTGGTCGGACTGCACTATGGAATCCAACTGACACGACCCCATTGGGGCTTTTATTCTGACACAGGCGGGCACCGCACGCGCTGGATTATCGGCGGCATGCTGGCGCTGGCTTTCGGGGCATTCATGGCCGCCTGCGCTTTGCCAATCTTCCCGGAATCCTTTGCAATGGGACTGGCCGTGTCAATCGTGGCCTACACGCTGATCGGCCTTGGTGTTGGCGCATCCGGCACATCATTGCTGGCATTGCTGGCAACAACCACTGCCCCGCACCGCCGCGCGGCTGCAGCAACAATCACATGGCTGATGATGATCTTTGGAATTGCGGCAACCGCAGGCACCGTTGGTCAATTCATTGATCCCTATTCGCCAGCTTTGCTGATCAAGATCGTTGGCATTGTCGTTAGCATTGCGACATTGGTCACCTGCATCGCCGTTTGGCGGATCGAGCGGAACCTGATCGCAATTCGCGAGCCCGACCCAACGCCTTTCCGCCAAGGCCTGAAAGAAGTCTGGAGCGAGCGCAAAGCACGCAACTTTACCATCTTCGTCTTTCTATCGATGACCGCATATTTCATGCAAGAACTGATCCTAGAGCCCTATGCAGGTCTGGTCTTCGGGTTCACCCCCGGACAATCGACATCACTATCGGGCGCTCAGAACGGTGGCGTCTTCCTTGGTATGCTATCCGTTGGCATCCTCGCTACTGGTCTAAAAATCGGGGCATTGCGCAATTGGGTCATGACGGGTTGCGTTGGATCAGCACTCGCGCTGATCCTGATCACATTCCTTGGCCCCATCGGGCCAAGCGCACCTCTTGTACCTGCCGTCGTCCTTTTGGGGTTCTTCAACGGCATGTTCGCAGTTGCAGCTATCGGCTCCATGATGGCGCTCGCCGCCCAAGGTGCAGCACGCCGCGAAGGCACGCGCATGGGTCTTTGGGGCGCGGCACAAGCAATCGCCGCTGGGTTTGGCGGGCTGGTCGGCGCAGGGATGGTCGATTTATTACGCTTCAGCATGAGCGACACCCAAGCCTTTGGCATCGTCTTTATCGCCGAAGCCGCCCTTTTCATTGCCGCCGCAGCTATGGCCGCCAAAATTATGGACCGCAAAATGCCGTCCGCAACACTCGTTCCAGGAGAATGATCAATGCAATATGATGTCGTTATCGTAGGCGCAGGCCCATCCGGTGCCACCGCCGCAGAAGACCTCGCTCGCTCTGGCCACAAGGTAGCATTCATTGATCGTGATGGGCGGATCAAACCCTGCGGCGGCGCCGTGCCACCGCGCCTGATCGAAGATTTCTTTATCCCCGAAGAACAGATCGTCGCCAAGGTGAACACTGCGCGCATGATTTCGCCGACAGGACGCCAAGTGGACATCCCGATTGAAAATGGCTTTGTCGGCATGGTTGATCGCGAGCATTTCGACGAATTCCTGCGCAACCGCGCAAAAGAGGCAGGCGCGCACCGCTACATCGGTACGTTCACAAAAATCGAACGCGACGCAGACGGCACCCATGTTATCTACCGTGACAAGGTAAGCGGCAACGCCATGAAGCTGAAAACCAAGCTGGTCATCGGCGCAGACGGGGCGCGTTCTAACGTAGCCCGCACAGAAATCAAAGATGGTGAAAAAATCCCGTATGTGATCGCCTATCACGAGATTATCGAAGCCCCAGAGCGCAACCTGACTTATGATCCCGCACGCTGCGACGTCATCTACGATGGCAAAATCTCTCCTGACTTTTATGGCTGGGTTTTCCCGCACGGGCAGCAGGCCAGCGTCGGCATGGGATCCATGATCAAATCAGTCGACGTCAAAAAGGCTACCGCTGATCTGCGTGCGGTATCTGGTCTGACGGACTGCAAAACGATCCGCAAAGAGGGCGCGCCAATCCCGCTCAAACCACTTGATTGCTGGGACAATGGCAAAGACGTGGTCCTCGCGGGGGATGCGGCTGGCGTTGTTGCCCCGTCATCGGGCGAAGGCATCTATTATGCGATGGTTGGCGGGCGCGTGGCGGCCACTGCAGCAGCGGCTACTTTGGCGTCAGGTCGCGTAAAAGATTTGCAACTGGCCCGCAAACTGTTCATGCGCGAACACAAACAGGTGTTCCGTGTTTTGGGCGCCATGCAAAACGCCTATTATCGGAGTGACGAACGCCGCGAACGCTTTGTATCGCTGTGTCACGATGTTGACGTGCAAAAGCTTACGTTTGAAGCGTATATGAACAAGAAACTGGTAAAGGCCCGTCCAATGGCACACCTCAAAATTGGCATCAAGAACCTGGCGCATTTGACGCGACTGGTGTCGCCGCTGCGCACATGACGATCATGATCCCGGCCTGGGACAACGGTGTGCTGCAACCTATCGAAAAGCTGGACGCGCATGTGCGCGGTCTGAAGCACAAGGCCGTCAGCATATTCGTCATGAACCGTGGGCGCGTGTTGATCCAACAACGCGCGATGGGAAAATACCACACGCCCGGCCTTTGGGCGAACACCTGTTGCACGCACCCCGAATGGGACGAAGACGCAACCGATTGCGCCGTTCGCCGCCTGGACGAAGAACTTGGGATCACCGGCCTTTATCCTGCGCACCGCGACCAGATCGAATATCGCTCTGACGTTGGCGGCGGGTTGATCGAACATGAAGTCGTGCAGGTTTTTGTCGCCGACGCGCCAAACGACCTCAAGATCAAACTAAACCCTGACGAAGTGATGAACACACGCTGGGTTGATTTCTATGACCTCAGTGCCGATGTGGCGCGGCACCCCGATCACTACACACCGTGGCTGCGGATTTACCTGCAAGACCACGCTGCAGCCATCTTTGGCGATTTGATCCAAGTGAGCTAACCCCTTTTCGTTCTGATCAATCCGGTGTTTATGGACGTCAGGATAAAGGAAATCGGTATGGCACTTTGGGTTTTTGGATATGGTTCACTTTTGTGGAACCCAGGGTTTACGCCCAAAGCAAAAGTCAAAGCATGCCTGCACGACTATCACCGCAGTTTTTGCATGTTATCGATCCACCACCGCGGTTCCGAAGAAGACCCAGGTCTGGTGCTTGCGCTGGATACCCGCGCCGGCGGGCAATGCACTGGCGTAGCGTTTCAGGTCGCAGAGGAGGAAGAAGCAGATGTCCTTGCGATGTTGCGCGAACGCGAACTGGTCTCTTCGGCCTATTATGAAGACACTGTTCCGCTGATCACCGAAGACGGCGGAACCATTCAAGCGCTGGCCTACATCATCAGCCGCGACCATGTGCAATATTGCCAATTCGATCTTGAAAAGCAGGCGCAGATCATCGCGCAGGCCGTAGGTGGGCGTGGTCCAAATACGGAATATCTTTTCAACACTGCTGACCATTTGAACGAACTGTCTATTCGTGACGATGATATGGATTGGCTGGCCCAGCGTGTGCGTGCCCTACAAGCAACATAACCCTCTTCCGATTTTCATTGGGTTTGTGGGAATTCATCCATATGGTGTTATGCAGACAATGCAGCAACACAATATAAGGACTGCCATCCGTGTCGGACAAAAGGGCGCCTAAGGTACAGCCACAATTTTCACAGCCCATTCGGCAACTGCTATTCATGTTGATCGTACTTGGGTTGATCGGTGCCGGTTTTTATCTGGGACTGGAACAAATCACGGCGATCTACAAATCGAACCCATATCTAAACGGATTCATCCTCGGCGTTTTCGTTCTTGGCGTGTTGTCATGCTTCAACCAAGTCTTTTTGTTGATGAATTCCGTGCGCTGGATCGAACGCTTTGCGCGTGACGCGGGCGGGCACTCCTACAGTGCGGCACCTTCACTTTTGGCGCCCCTTGCGACATTGCTGCGATCCCGCGGAGCGCGCACGCAAGTGTCATCTTCGTCTGGTCGGTCGATCCTCGATTCCGTCGCACAGCGTATCGACGAAGACCGTGAAATCACGCGGTACATCGGCAATGTATTGATTTTCCTTGGACTTTTAGGAACATTCTACGGATTGGCAACAACTGTTCCGGCGCTCGTTGAAACAATTCGATCCCTGAATCCGGGCGAAGGCGAATCTGGTGCCGACATATTTGGCCGACTGCAGTCCGGTCTAGAGGCGCAGTTGGGCGGCATGGGTACGGCGTTTTCCAGCTCTCTCTTAGGGCTTGCAGGATCACTAATCGTCGGCCTGCTAGAACTTTTCGCTGGGCACGGACAAAACCGTTTCTACCGTGAACTTGAAGAATGGCTATCGACGATCACGCGCATCGGCGTCGATGGTGAAGAAGGGTCCAGCACCGATATGGGTGCGATGGGGGCATTCGTCGACCAGCTGGCCGAAGTTATCGATACGATGAACATGATGATGGGCCAGAACGCGGGAGACAGAACTGAGAATGACCAGCGCTTTGCCAGCCTCGCCGCTGCGCTAGAGTTGATGGCACAGAATAGTAACGCCAATGCAAACACGGCGCTCTTGGACAGAGTGGCCGCCGGCCAAGAAGCATTAATCCAAAAGTTGGATGATAACGGTATGGAAGGCATCGACGCCGAAAGCCGGATGCGTTTGCGGTCAATCGATGTCCAACTGCTGCGAATACTCGAGGAAATGTCAGCCGGTAGGCAAGAAAGCATCAGTGACCTGCGTGGTGACATCGTCAATCTAACCAACGCAATCAAAGGCAGAGGCTGATCCATGGCGCTAAGCCGCAGATCATCTAACCGCTTTCAAAACGCGATCTGGCCGGGATTCGTCGATGCGATGACGGGGCTTTTGCTGGTTTTAATGTTTGTGCTGACCATCTTTATGGTTATCCAATTCGTCTTGCGGCAGCAAATCACCGGACAGGAAAACGAACTTGATGTGCTCAGTGGCGAAGTTGCAGCACTCGCCGCGACCCTTGGGCTAGAACAAGATCGCAGTGCGTCACTTTCGTCTGACCTTGACGCAGCAAACGCAGAAGCCGCCCTGCAATCGAGCCGCATCGCCGCGTTGATTGCCGAACGCGAAGCCCAAGATCAGGTGCTCGCCCAAGCCCAAAACGACATCACCCAGTTCGAGGCGCAAGTTGCGGGATTGTTAAGTGAACGCAGCCGCGCCTTGGACAACATTGCCAGACTGGAAGCCGAACAAGCGCAGCTATTGTCCCAACAGGACGCGCTCAACCTTGCCTTGGCACAAGCCCGCTCTGAAGTCGACGAAGGGGTCGAGGCGGCACGGCTGGCGGCCGCAAGACGCGAAGCGCTAGAGGCCTTGGTCGCGGATTTGGAGGCAGAAGGGATTGAAAAGACCGAAGCCATCACCACGTTAGAGGCAGAAGCGTTGACCGATCTCGCCGCTGCAGAGGCTTTGCGCGAACGTTTGGCAAATGCTGATACCGAACTTACTGCAATGACCCTGAATCTGGAACGGCAGCGCCTTGAGGCTGAGCAAACACTGACGCTGCTGGCTGCGGCGCGCGCTGCCCAAGCGGAACTGGACAGCTTGCGCGGATCACTTGCGGGCGAAAACGAAACATTGGCGTTCGAGCTGGCACAGGTCCGCGCGCGGCTGGCACTGCTAGAAGATAGTGAAAATCTGCAAGCCACCGAAGCGCAGCTTCAGGCCGAATTGCTTGCGTTAGCCAACGATCAACTGGCCCAAGAAGAAGCGCTTTCTGCCGAAAGCCAACGTCAGGTGGCGCTATTAAACGAACAGATTACGGAATTGCGCACGCAGGTCGGCAACCTGCAGTCGTTGCTAAATCTTGCCGAAGAAGCAGATATCGAAGCGCAGGTGCAGATCGAAACGCTTGGTTCGCAGCTGAACACCGCCCTTGCCCGCGTGGTATCCGAAGAACGGCAGCGGCGCGCGTTGGAAGAAGCAGAACGCATCAGGCTAGAAGCCGAAAAAGCACGCCTTGAAGAAGAGGCCGAAAGGTTGACCGCCGAAGCCGCCGATCTTGCCCGGTTTAAATCAAACTTCTTTGGCGAATTACGCGAAATCCTGGAAGGCCAAGACCGCATTCGCATCGAAGGCGACCGCTTTATCTTTGCGTCCGAAGTCCTTTTCGAACCTGGCAGTGCGACCCTTGCCCCGGCAGGCGAAGCTGAAATCGCCAATATCGCGGATATCCTGCGCAGCATCGCCGACGATATTCCCGCAGGGATTGATTGGGTCATCCGCGTTGACGGGCACACCGACAACATACCCGTGGGCAGCAATAGCCGTTTTGCCGATAACTGGGAATTAAGCCAAGCGCGCGCATTATCCGTCGTCCGGTTCATGTCCGAAGATCTGGCAATTGATCCAAGCCGTTTGGCAGCCAACGGGTTTGGCGAATTTCAACCTTTGAACCCGCTCGATTCGCCGGAAGCACGCGCGCAGAACCGTCGGATTGAATTGAAGCTGACTGAAAGATAGCTTTCTCTACAGCGCATGAAAAAGGCCCGCAATTGAAACAATTGCGGGCCTAATTTTCTGTATCTGCGCCTAGTCTAGTCTGCCGTCAAAAGCGGTGGCTTATCGCCTCCGCCAGATATCCGACCCTGCGCAGGTGCTTCATACGTCAGATCAAGCGCGCCTTTTTTGACGCCAACTTTCACGATCCCACCTTTGACCAACTTGCCGAACAATAGCTCTTCGGCGAGCGGCTTTTTGATATGTTCCTGAATGACGCGACCAAGCGGGCGCGCACCCATTTTGATATCGTAGCCTTTATCAGCAAGCCATTCAGCCGCACCTTTTGTCAGCTCGATGTGGACATTGCGATCGATCAACTGCGCCTCGAGCTGAAGCACGAACTTTTCGACAACCTGCATGATGACCGGCTTGGGCAATGCGCCAAAGCTGATGATCGCATCCAGACGGTTGCGGAATTCAGGCGTAAACGTCCGTTCAATCGCCGCAGTGTCTTCGCCTTCACGCGTTTCACGGCCAAAGCCGAGCGCGTTTTTCGACATCTCTGATGCGCCTGCGTTCGACGTCATGATGATGATCACGTTGCGGAAATCAGTTGTCCGTCCGTTATGATCCGTCAGTTTGCCGTGATCCATGACCTGCAACAGAATATTATAGACGTCAGGGTGCGCCTTTTCCATTTCGTCCAGCAACAAGACGCAATGCGGGTTCTGATCGACACCGTCGGTCAGCATGCCACCTTGATCAAAGCCGACATAGCCCGGAGGTGCACCAATAAGGCGCGAAACCGCGTGCTTTTCCATGTATTCGGACATGTCAAAACGCATCAATTCAACACCCAAAGTGTCCGCCAATTGCTTGGCTACTTCGGTTTTACCCACGCCAGTTGGACCTGCGAACAGATAGTTACCAATCGGCTTTTCAGGTTCGCGCAGTCCAGCGCGGGCCAGTTTGATCGCCGATGACAACGCTTCGATTGCGGCATCCTGGCCAAAGACCACCCGCTTTAGCGATTTTTCAAGATCGCGCAGCACCTCTGCATCGTCCTTGGACACGTTCTTGGCGGGAATGCGGGCAATCTTGGCGACGACATTCTCGATCTCTCTTGCGCCGATTGTCTTGCGGCGCTTCGATTCCGCGACCAAATGCTGGGCAGCACCTGCTTCGTCAATCACGTCGATCGCTTTGTCGGGCAGCTTGCGATCATTGATATAGCGTGCGGACAGTTCCACAGCCATTTTGATCGCATCAGCCGTGTATTTGATGCTGTGATGCTCTTCGAAATAGGGCTTGAGGCCCTGCAAAATCTTGATTGCATCAGGGACCGAAGGCTCTGTCACGTCGATCTTTTGGAAACGACGCGCAAGCGCGCGATCCTTTTCAAAGTGCTGGCGGAATTCCTTGTAAGTGGTTGATCCCATGCAGCGCAACTTGCCACCCTGCAACGCAGGTTTCAGCAAGTTGGACGCATCCATTGCCCCACCAGAAGTCGCACCAGCGCCAATGATTGTGTGGATTTCGTCAATGAACAGCACCGCATCAGGGTGATCTTCCATTTCGGTCATCACGGCCTTCAGGCGTTCCTCGAAATCACCGCGGTAGCGTGTGCCGGCCAGCAACGCGCCCATATCCAGCGAGTAGATCGTCGCTTTGGACAGCACTTCGGGTGTTTCACCGTTGACGATCTTAAAGGCCAAACCTTCGGCAATCGCAGTTTTACCCACGCCCGGATCACCCACCAATAGCGGGTTGTTCTTGCGGCGGCGGCAAAGCACCTGGATGCAACGCTCGACCTCGTGGGCGCGGCCAATCAGGGGATCAACATCACCCTTCGTGGCCTTCGCGTTCAAATCAACACAGTATTTCGCAAGCGCGCTTTCTTTTGCATCGCCCTCACCGGGTGCAATTGTCTCGCTTTCCTCGGGCGAACCCGTGACAGGACGCGCTTCCCCAAATGCGGGGTCCTTGGCGACACCGTGGGCGATAAAGTTCACCGCGTCGTAGCGGGTCATGTCCTGCTCTTGCAAGAAATAGGCAGCATTGCTTTCACGCTCTGCAAAGATCGCAACCAGCACATTTGCGCCGGTCACTTCGTTGCGACCAGACGACTGCACATGGATTGCGGCGCGCTGGATCACGCGCTGGAAAGCGGCCGTTGGCACAGCTTCAGAGCCTTCGACATCTGTGATCAATGTTGAAAGATCATCGCCGATGAAATCCTCTAGATCCTTGCGCAGATCATCCAAATTCACCGAACACGCGCGCATGACGCGCGCAGCGTCAGGTTCGTCGATCAATGCCAAAAGCAAATGCTCTAGCGTGGCAAGTTCGTGTTTGCGTTCATTGGCCAGCGCAAGTGCGCCATGAATGGACTGCTCTAATGTGGTCGAAAATGATGGCACGTCAGTGCTCCTTCATATCGGGGGTCGGGCCGTGTCATACACGTACCAACCGTGGCCTGTTAGTCTTAAGGTTTGGTTTTATTCCCCAACCTTCAAGGACTTTTTTTCATTTCAGCATCACAAAACACGTGATGTCCAAGTTTTCTTCACTTTTTTAGCCCTGACCGATCGTGATCACGGCTAAAACCTGTCTTTCAGGGCACGCACTTTCGTAAACACATCCACAGCAGATGCGTCGGCCATGCCCATGACAGATTTGAATTCTGGAAGATCAGCACGCAAAAACGGGTTTGTGCGCTTTTCTAGGGTTAGCGTTGATGGGACCGTTGCTTGGCCAGCAGCACGTGCCGCTGCGATCCCCTTGATACGAGAGATAAGGTCGCGATTGTCTGGGTCAAGGGATGCGGCGAAACGGGCGTTACTTTCTGTATATTCATGACCCGAACAAATGAGCGTATCATCGGGCAGCGCACGCAACTTTTGCATGCTTTCCCACATTTGCGCGGGCGTGCCCTCGAACAAGCGTCCGCAACCCAGCGCCATCAGACTATCTGCGGTGAAAGCAAATCCCGCGTCCGGCATGTGAAACGCAATATGCCCAACCGTGTGGCCAGACACATCCAAGACATGCGTTGTTTGGCCGCAAACCGTGACCTCGTCACCGTCTTGCACGGCAAGGTCGAGGTCAGGCAAGCGGTGGACATCCGCCTTGGCCCCAATCACGCGCGCGCCTTTGCGCAATGCACCCACACCGTCAATGTGATCATCGTGGTGATGGGTGATCAAAATATCCGACAACGTCCACCCACGCCCATCAAGCACCGCTTGAATAGGCGCCGCCTCGGGTGCATCGATCAGCGCAGTTTGCTGCGTCGCCCTGTTGTGGACCAAGAACGCGTAGTTATCGCGCAAGCACGGCACCACAACCATTTCGACCGCTGCTGTCTTTGTCATGGAATTACCGCTCCGCATTGTTATGCTCTTTACATAGCTTTGCCCAAGGAGCCGTAAACCGCAATGCATCTCGACGTTTTGGATCTGCGAGATTTTTATTACCGCAGCGCCTTGGGGCGTGCGGCGCAAAAGGTGATCCGTGACGAATTGACGACGATGTGGCCTGAAGCAAAGGGCCAGATGGTCGTGGGTTTTGGTTTTGCGTTACCGTTGCTGCGCCCATTCCTAAAGGATGCGCGCCGCGTGATTGGCCTCATGCCCGGTCCGCAAGGTGTGATGCCTTGGCCTGCGGATGGCAAAAATGTCAGTGTGCTGTGCGAAGATACGCTTTGGCCGATTGAAACCGGCAAAGTCGATAAGTTGGTGATGCTGCACGGGCTCGAGACGACCGAGCAACCGTCGATGATTTTGGACGAAGCATGGCGCGTTCTTGGACCCGGGGGAAAGGCCGTGATCATCGTGCCAAACCGCGCAGGACTTTGGTCGCGGTCGGACGCGACCCCTTTTGGCTTTGGCAGACCCTATTCGCTTAGCCAGCTCGAGGCACAATTGCGCAAGCACCAGTTTGTGACTGAACGCACAATGTCGACGCTTTATCAGCCACCTTCTAACCGCAAAATCTGGCGTAAATCAGCAGATTTTCTTGAGCGCGTTGGCCACAAGATACCCATCGTCGCCGCAGGTGGTGTGCTAATCGTCGAAGTCAGCAAACAATCAGTTGCCCCCACAAGGCCGGGATTAACCGAGGCCGTGCGTCGACCACTTAAAGCGCTGGAAGGGATCGCAAAGCCCAAGCCAAAACCCGAAGCGGCACCCACATAAGACGGCGCTTGGAACGCGCAGCGTTCACCACTATGCAGGCGGCATGGAAGACACCTTTGAAATCTTTATGGTTGCCACCCCCGGATTCGAGGACGCTTTGTTTTCCGAAGCGCTTGCGAATGGATTTGTAGATGCCGCACGCACCCAAGGCGGCGTAACAACCACCGGCAATTGGGAAGACGTCTGGCGCGCCAATCTGGTGATGCGCGGGGCAAGCCGTATTCTGGCGCGCGTTGGCAGTTTTATGGCGTTCCACCTGGCACAGCTAGACAAGCGCGCACGCAAGTTTCCTTGGGGTGACATCCTGCGCACAGATATTCCTGTGCGGGTCGAGGTCACGACTTCGAAGAAATCCAAGATTTACCATGCGGGTGCCGCGACCCAGCGGATCGAAACAGCACTCAAAGACAGTCACGGTATGACGATCAGCGCCGATGCCCCGCTTACGGTCAAAGTGCGCATCGACGACAATCGCGTGACCATCAGCATAGATACGTCAGGTGAAAGCCTGCACAAACGCGGCCACAAAGAAGCGGTTGGCAAAGCGCCAATGCGCGAAACACTGGCGTCCTTGATGCTGCGCGAATGTGGCTATGACGGGGCGGAACCTGTGCTGGACCCGATGTGCGGCTCTGGCACGTTTCTGATCGAAGCCGCAGAAATGGCCGCAGGGCTTTTGCCCGGGCGCAGCCGTGATTTCGCGTTCATGCAACTCGCCAATTTCGATGCGGGCCGCTGGAGCATTCTGCGCAAGATGGGTGAAGACACAAAGCCCGTCACCCAACATTTCTACGGCAGCGACCGCGATGCAGGTGCTGTCCGGATGAGCCGCGCCAACGCGGAACGTGCGGGCGTCGCGGATCATATCAGCTTTGAAAACCTCAGCGCCTCGGATGTTGCGCGACCCGACGGCCCCACTGGGCTGATCATATGCAACCCGCCTTACGGTGGGCGCATCGGCAATCCCAAACTGCTTTACGGGCTTTACGCATCACTTGGCGAAACCTTGCGCGAACGCTTTGGCGGCTGGCGCGTTGGCATCGTCACCAGTGAAACTGGACTGGCCAAAGCCACTGGCCTGCCGTTCAAACCCAAAGGCGCTGCCATACCGCATGGCGGCATCAAAGTCTGGCTGTTCCAAACCGGCCCTCTGTAAAAAAGGTTCATCCCATGTCCATGTTCCACGGTCTTTCAGCTTTCCCGATCACGCCTTGCAACGCATCAGGCGAAGTCGATACCGACACGCTTGGCCACTTGATCACACGATTAGAGGACGCAAAAGTGAACTCGATCGGGTTATTAGGCAGCACTGGCAGCTACGCATATCTGTCGCGCGCTGAGCGCCTGCGCGCAATCAAAGCCGCAGTCGCCACTCTCACGAACACCCCACTGATCGTTGGTGTTGGCGCATTGCGAACGGATGATGTCGTGGCTTATGCGCAAGACGCTCAAGTAGCAGGGGCAGACGCATTATTGCTCGCACCCGTGTCCTACACACCACTGACGCAGGACGAGGCTTTCGCGCATTTTGAAACCGTCGCCAAGGCCACAGACCTTCCGATCAGCATCTACAACAATCCTGGCACGACGCACTTTAATTTCTCCCTACCTTTGTTGCAGCGACTAGCAGACATCCCCAACATTCAGGCTGTGAAGATGCCGCTTCCGGCAGGTGAAATAGCAGATGATCTGGCGCAATTACGCGCAGCTTTGCCGCATGATTTTGCCATTGGTTATAGTGCCGATTGGGGATGTGCAGCGGGACTTTTGGCAGGTGCGGACGCTTGGTATACCGCGATCGGGGGGACCTTGCCAAAGCCGGCAATGGCCCTGACCAAAGCGGCGCAATCGGGCGATGTTGATCTGACAGCAAAGCTGCAAGCCGCGCTTCAACCGCTTTGGACCGAGGTTCAAGCCTATGGCAGCATTCGTGTGGCATACACCATCGCACGCCACCTTGGGCTGACAGACGCAGTGCCACCACTGCCCGTGCAACTGCCTCCTGCAGAGGTAGAAGCGCGGATTATCGCAGCGCTAGAGCATCTTGATCTTAGCAAACGCTTGCGCCCAGCTTAGCGGCGTAAAGCTAGTGTGATGCGCCTTCTGGCAAAAAAGATCAGGCTCAAACCACCACTCAGCACTGCGACAAAATAAAGGGTGTGCCAATCAGGCAGCCGCCCCAACACCATCTTCGTGAAAACATACTGTAACAGAACGGCAACGACCAACCATCGGTACCTGACAACCGTCAGCATCATAAACCCATTGATCAAGGCAGACGTCCAGAACCCGATTTCCAACGTTCTCATAACGTCACGAGACAGGCCTGACCCACCAATGGTCATTGGAACATTGGTAAACCAAAGAACAAGAAGCGTCCAAGCCACTGCTAAAAGGAATGCTGCCAACCCCACAATTGCGAGGGCAGCCTTCGCATAGCGCGAAATTGCAGGTTCTAATGGCACACAGTTCCAGTCAAACCAGTGCGCCCACTCGCTTCATTTCAATCCCCGCCGCTTGCATTGCCGTGGCAGCGATATCAACCGCCGTTAGCCCTGCATCTGCATACATCGCATCAGGGGATGCGTGGTCGATATAGCGGTCAGGCAGTGTCATTGTGCGCACTTGGCAGCGTCCATCCAGCAGCCCGTCATTGGCTAAATCATGCAAAACCATCGCGCCAAAACCGCCCTTTGCGCCTTGCTCGACAGTAATCAGCGCTTTGTGATTGCGTAACAACTGTCGGATCAACGCGCGATCCAGTGGCTTGGCAAAACGGGCATCAGCAATTGTTGTGCTGACGCCTTGAGCGGCCAGTTTTTCAGCGGCCTTGCGGCATTCCGACAGATGCGCGCCGAACGACAAGATCGCAACATCGGACCCTTCTTGGACGATGCGGCCTTTGCCAATCTCAATCAGCTCACCACGTTCAGGTAGTTCTAGACCAACACCTTCGCCACGCGGATAACGGAAAGCGATCGGACCTCCGTCATAGGCGGCAGCAGTGCGGACCATGTGCATCAGTTCCAACTCGTCCCCTGCGGCCATGACAACCATGTTGGGAAGGGCCGCCATAAATCCGATATCAAATGCACCTGCATGGGTCGGACCGTCAGCACCAACAAGGCCAGCGCGGTCGATTGCAAAGCGGACGGGCAGGTTCTGCAGGGCCACGTCATGGACGATCTGGTCATAGCCGCGCTGCAAGAACGTCGAATAAATCGCGCAAAACGGTTTGAGCCCGCTTGCAGCCATACCAGCAGCAAAGGTCACACCGTGTTGTTCAGCAATGCCCACATCAAAGACGCGGTTCTTAAAACGCGCACCCATAATGTCGACGCCAGTTCCAGACGGCATTGCAGCGCTGACTGCAACAATCGTCGGATCCAACTGGGCCTCTGTGGTCAAGGCTGTTCCGAACACCTTTGTATAACTTGGCGCATTGGGCAGCGATTTCGCCTGCGCGCCAGTGGCGACGTTAAATTTGGACACTCCATGCCCGCAATCTGCACTGTCTTCGGCAGGGGCATAGCCTTTGCCTTTAGTCGTGCAAACATGGATCAGAACTGGACCTGTCGCGCGGGTGCGCGCCGCCCGTAGAACAGGCAGCAGTTGGTTCATGTCGTGGCCATCAATAGGTCCGATGTATGAAAAACCAAGCTCTTCAAACAGCGTACCAGAGCCGCCGGTTTGCATGCCTGTCACCAAGTTACGCGCACGGCGGGCGTGGTCACGAAGTGGACCGGGCAATGCCGCCTCGAACCCTTCGGCCATCTTGTGCAACTCGCCCATAGGCGATGCATAGAGGCCAGATAAATACTTGGACATCGCGCCAACCGGTGGGGCAATCGACATCTCGTTGTCGTTCAGGATGACAAACAAACGGCGGCCTTCGGCGCCTGCATTGTTCATTGCCTCGTAAGCCATGCCCGCGCTAATCGATCCGTCGCCGATCACGGCAATTGCATCGCCTGTGGGCATACCCATATCGCGCCCGACCGTGAACCCGAGGGCAGCAGAGATCGAAGTGCTGGAATGCGCCGCACCAAAGGGATCATATTCGCTCTCGCTGCGTTTGGTGAAGCCGGACAGGCCACCCTCTTGGCGCAGGGTGCGAATGCGGTCACGGCGTCCTGTGAGAACTTTGTGTGGGTAGCATTGGTGACCAACATCAAAAACCAGCTTGTCGCGCGGGGTGTCAAACACCGCATGAATGGCAACCGTCAATTCCACAACACCCAGCGAAGACCCCAAATGCCCACCCGTTTCAGACACCGCAGACACGACTTCAGCGCGCACATCATCGGCCAAGCTGGCGATTGCTGCGTCGTTCATCCGCCGGATATCAGCAGGGCAAGAAACGTTATCTAGAAACGGGGTATGCGGACGATTGGTCATTTCATCACCTTTGTGGTAAAATAAAAAAGCGTCGCAAAAGGGGTGACCCGATTGCGACGCTCGTCTCCTGTAGCCAACAGGAAGGGAACTGGGACACAAAGTCCCATTGAAGGGCCAGCCGGGGAGGTAGGCCCTACAGCGTAGAAGCAGGCGGTGCGTCGCGCCCCGCCTGTTCCAATTTCATCAGACGTGTACGGCTTGTTCGACCACTTCGATCATCATTGATGAGCGGTTGATCGGATCAGGCGTGTCACGGCTTTCCTCTGGCAGGATCCGGCCAATAAAGGCCATCGCTGCGATAATGAACCAAAGCGCGAGCACGAACACTGCTGCATAACCTGCGCCCTTGAGCATCAAGAGCGTGATATCGGCGGATAGCCTGTTCTTCTCGCTTAGTTCGAGGATGTTGTCGTTTTTCATCATCTCTCTCCTTAGTTCAGTGGTGCGTAGCCGTGGACTTGCGCCCAGACGTACCAGTTATCAACAACCGTACCGGTCAACAGAATTCCGATACCGCCAGTTAGCGTTGTCAGAACTGCGAACCACCAAGCCCAGCGGTGGATACCTTCCATGGTGGCGTTAAAGCCCATGGTCCAGCGCCAGAACAATGCAGCACGTTCAGTCGCGGTGCCGCGGTCTACAATTTGCTCGATCTCGCGTTCGCCACCAAAGCGGCTAACCGCAAGGATCGTGGCCCCGTGCATCGCAAACAGCAGGGCAGAACCATAAAGGAACGCAATGCTCAGCGCGTGGAACGGATTGTAGAACAGGTTGCCGTAAGTGATCGAGAACAGGTTCGTCCAATCAAGGTGTGAGAAGATACCGTAAGGGACCATCTCGGACCAGTCGCCCATCAGGATCGGACGAAACAGACCCAACACAAGGAACAGCCAGATCGCAGAGGCGAACGCCCATGCAACATGCTTGCCCATGCCCAGCGCTTCGGCACGCAGGTAGGTACGCACCCACCATGTCAGAACCGAAATCAGCAGGAAGAACGATGCGATCATAAAGTAACCGCCGTCATTCATGGGTGGCATGCTTAGACCGTACCCCGGTGAGGGCGGATCAAGCGACAGCCAGAACAGGTCCCGCAAGAAGATCGCGGGGTTGTAATCTGCCTGTGCCCAAAAGGCCAAACCGACCATAACGAACCAGATCAGACCAGTCGCCATTGAGATGACGCCAAAGGAACCCAGATAAAGGGGGCCCAACTGCGCGTTACCGAACCAGCCAGCCAGCGTTGAAAAGCTGCCTTTGCCGACCCGCTCTGACGCAGGGTTGCCGGGCATCGGGTTGATACCAAGTTCAGGAGGACCTTGCACCTGAACTTGGGTGAAAATGTTTTGATATTCAGCCATTGTTCATAATCCTCCTACAGATCGACCCACCAAGGGAGTTCATAGTACCAGTCCCACCAGATGATCCATTCTTCGAACCAGATGGTGCCGGAAATCACGATACAGATCGCAGACCAGAAACCCGCACTCAGCGCCAAGAAAAGACCCAGACGGTGAATACCCAACGGTCCAATCGAATAGCCGACAAGATCGCGGAAATAGGTATCTTCGTGGTCAGGTGATTTGATCTCTTGCCCTTTTCCAGGGTTCACCGCCGACAGTACCAGCGAGCCATGAAGCGCAAGCGCAAAGCAGGTGGTAAAGAAGAACGAGATCGCGATCATATGCACCGGATTGTAGTGAAAGTTGCCGTAAGCGTAGCCCACGTTATTGACCCAATCGAGGTGACTGAAGATGCCATAGGGAAACGCGTGCCCCCATGCGCCCAACAGAACCGGACGGATCACAACCAGCGTGACATAGGCAAAGACGGCGACACCAAAGGCAAAAGGTACGTGATAGCCAATGCCGAGTTTACGGCAAATTTCGACTTCGCGCATGAGCCAGCTGACAAAGGCGCCAATCGCGCAGATCGTGATGATCTGCCAAAGCCCGCCGTCCATCAAAGGTGCAGCACCCAAACCGTATTCAAGCGGTGGAGGGTTGATAGAAATCAACCATGGGTTCCAAGTAGGGCCTTGGCTGGCCCCGTAAAATATAAGTATCGTCCCAAGGACGGCGAAAAAGAACGTCGTGACTCCGAAGAAGCCAACGTAAAATGGCCCCACCCAGAAGTCGAACAGATCACCGCCAACCAATGTCCCGCCACGGACCCGGTATTTTCTCTCGAAGCTGAGCTGTGCCATCTTCTAATCTCCATTCATTAACAGGCCCTGCGTACCCATTGGTCGCGCCCTGTTATCGTCAATGTCGGTGTTTGCTACGGGCGGATCAGTTGGCCCGCCCGCAGCGTGATTTAGGTCAGCAAAAGCTGATTACATTCCGCCAAAGGCGAGCTGGAACCAGTTTGTGCTTTCGTTGCTTAGCAGGACGAGGTGAATCATCGCTGCAAGCAAGAACAGGAATACGCCCTGTGCCACGAAAACGCGGCGTGGGTCGAATACCAGCCAGATCTTGTAGAACTGTGCCATGTGCTATTCTCCTACCAGCTAAACCAAGGAAGCTTGATGTACGTCAGTACGTGAGCAACGACTGCAACGATCGTGAAGATCGTGAAACCGCTCATGTATACTGCGTGCAGCTCCTGGGCCTGCTCGTCAGTGAGACCTGTGAAAGAAAGGTCAGATTTGTCAGCCATGTTTTGTCTCCAAAATAAAATACTGACGCCGCGCACCCCCCGCGGCCGGGTTACGACAGAAGCTCTTCCTCTGCCCCAATCCATCATCCCGGGGGGGAATGATGAACTTCGGATGTCCGTTGCCGGACAAAACTGTTTGCCTGCAAATCATGCGCTGAAGATTTGCGGCGTAATGATGCGTGCCTGTGTCCAGGCCTTTGCGAATGGGCCCTTTGCGGGCAACTCCATCCGGCGTGTCGCGGACAATGCCCACGTCAACATGCACAGCGGAAGCGTCGCGACAAAGATCAGCGCGAAATACGCATAGTATTCGCGCTTTGGTGGCGCTGACCGGGCCCGTGTGTGGGGCATGTCTGTTGTAAAATCGGTCATTTGCGTCCTCCAGTGGATGGTTGCAGTGTCTCAACGGTTTCAAGAACAACCCGGTCGTTGCCGGCGTCGAGGGCTGCACGCTCGGCTGCGTCGCGCAGCGTTTTTGCGGCAGAAATTCGGGTCAGGATCGGGTGTGTCGCCACGATCTCGTCCAGCTTGGCCTGTGCGTCCGCATCCCAAGGGAAATCGCGGCGCAGCGGGGTTAGCGTGGCATC
>NZ_JAFMHR010000032.1 GCF_017854415.1 Yoonia sp.
CATGCCAATCCCTGAGGTCATCAGCGGGAAGATCACCGGGTGCTTCTTCGCGATGGCTCCTAGGATGTCGTTGAGGCTGATCCTTGACGGAATATACTTGCGAGCGCCCTTGGGTAATCTTCTGGGAAGCCCCGTACTGTTGATGATCGCTTGCATCACCTTCTTGATGCCTGGGCGACAGGTCTTTGGGATGCCATACTCGGACAGGTCGTAGAGATCCCCTGAGGGTACGTGGTCTTGTGCTTGTGCTTGAGCATACAACAGCAAGATGCTCATCTGCCCGTAGTCTAACTCAACACAGCAATCACCTTCGATGATGATATGCTCCTGGCGTTCATCTGAGGACATTTTCTGCCAGAACCCCCCGTAGAACCTGCCGCCTTGGGCAAAGTCAGAGTTGTTGAAGATGCGGCGGAGGCGGCGTTGTGATGGGTCCACTTGTGAGAGACTGCAGGCGATATCTGCACCCTGCAGCCATGCATTGATGTCGGTCACCTGCCGACGCAGGGTGAGTGTCGCCTCATCATCCTCATAGTCTTGATACGCGGCGATGCTGTTTGCGTGACGCTTGGGGGCTCGTAGGATCACCACTTCCTCTTCCGCAGCCTGGCCCAGATCATCTCGGGTGATGCCGAAGTGTTTTATGCGTGATAGCAGCTTTGGTCCTGCTCTGAGTATGGTTTGTCGGCCACCTGCAAAGATCAGGTTGAGGTCATCATCGACAATTTTGAAGGTGCTGTGGCCTTTGTCGACAACAATGAAGTCCATCTCGGCGGCAACCATGATCTTCAGGATGTCTGGAAGGGTTTTGCCCAGAGCTGTGCCCTTGTACCGTGATTTTGCTCTGAGGACTTTATTGCTCAGCGGGAGGTGAACGCTGTCATGATGGGGCTCAAGCTCTACAGCACACAGGTCACACAGGATGGCTTCAACTGTCCGCTCATAGGTTGCCTGGTCAGCGGGTCTGCGCGCACGCTTGCGTGTCTGATGGAAAGCTTCATAGCCGTTCATTTGTGTTTGGACTTCTGCGATGAGCGCCATCGACTTATCGGTTTTTGCGCGCAGGAACGGGTTGAATGCACGGGCTTTGTTCATGTTTTTAATATCCAGGAAATATCCTTCACCATACCCTATTCATATGCTCCCGCATGACCTCCAAGGCATAGCCTGAGCCATAGTTGGCAGCGACGGTGTTGGTGCTGTGCCCGAGGATCGCCAGGGAGATGGCCTCAGGACAGCCAGTATTGCGCAGCTTGTCCTTCATCCGGTGGCGGAGCGAGTGCATGGTGATCTTTTTGTCTGTGATGACTGTACGGAGCCGCTTCATCAGCATGGCGGAGGCTTTGTCGTTGCCACGGGGTTGGGCATAGGCGGGAAAGATGGGGTCGGTCTCCGCGAGCCCAACCTGCTGCTGTCTGAGGCACTCTGTGGCTCTGTGTGACAGCGGGATGCTGCGGGTAGAGGTTTTTGTCTTGAGGCCACGGCGGTCATTGGGCCGGATGTGGAGAATGGCTTTGCTGAGGTCCACATCCTTGGCTTCCAGCCCCGTGATCTCGGCCAAGCGGGCTCCGGTGTCTGTCAGTAAGAGCAGAAGGCTGCTGGCAACGTCACTGCTGGCAAAGGCAGGTGTGATCAGATCGAGTTGCTCATCCGTGATGGGAAGTCGATCGGTATTGCTGCTTCCCGCCCCCTTGATCTTGATCGCTTGGAAGACGTTGCGAAGGTCCAGGTCGTGCTCCAGTAGGACGTGATTGATGGCCGCCTTCACCACCCCAAGGTTCCGCTGCACAGAGTTGGGTGACATGCGTGAGAGTAGAAGGTCACGGTATGCATTTGCATCTGCCCGCGTCAGGTCTTTGAGCTCGGTCCACTCAAAGCGGTTCTTGCCAAGGCAGAGGATCAGGTCTTTGCGGATACGGTCAATTCTTGTCCGCAATCCGTTATTACTCTCCTCCGCCTTGTAGGCATAGTATTCTTCCAAGACCCGAGAGAGCGACATCGGTGCCGCCTTGGAGCTTGCTGCCCTGATTTGCCTCACCACACCGGTTGGTACGGCGTGCTCCACATCCTCGGCTAACTCCCGGAAGTCGTCGAACTCGGGCCACTCAGGATCGACGGCTCCATCTATGAACATGGCTTGGTACCGTTCGCCCAGCCGTTCCCGGACAAGTGCTTTTGCCCGTTGCTCATCAGTGGTGCGGCGCTCGAGATCAAAGAGAGCCTCGATCTCGGCATGGACCTTGGGCAGAGCCCTAAGTGCATCTTGGTAGGTATTCCCCAACTGGCGGTACACAGTGGCCTTAGGAATCACCGTCCGCAGGTCTTTGGGGACATTCCGTTTATAGCGGAACGATCCATTCGCTCGCCGGAACATGTAGCGTGGGAGCTTCAGTGGCATTGTCTGGTCCATGCTGAGTAATCTCAGCCGGAGGATCACCAGGTGCAACCTAAAACGGCCCGCCAGACCTGACAATCTACAGCTCAAAACTGACGAAAGTGGTCCTGAAAGCGGTCCCGAAAATGGTCCCACAAAACCCAAAACCCCAGGTTCTCTTTACTTTTCTTAGTGATATAGGGGGTTTGGTGGTGCCCAGGAGAGGACTCGAACCTCCACGTCCATACAGACACCAGCACCTGAAGCTGGCGCGTCTACCATTCCGCCACCTGGGCAGGTCACGTTCCGGCGATTTACGCGCGGTTTGCTGTACTGTCAACGCTTAACGCAGACAAATGCGAGCCTCTGCTTTGAATCCTGTGATTGCGCCTTGTCCAAGGCCTGCCGCACAGTTAAACCAAGCGCGTAGATTGAAGAGGCCCCCAGATGTCCAAGCTTGTCACGATTTTCGGCGGTTCCGGTTTTGTCGGACGCTATATCGCCCGCCGTATGGCGAAAGAAGGCTGGCGTGTGCGCGTCGCGGTCCGCAATGTAAACGAAGCGATGTTTGTGCGCCCCTATGGTGCAGTTGGACAGGTCGAACCGGTTTTCTGCAATATCCGCGATGATGATAGCGTTGCTGCCGTGACAAACGGTGCAGATGCGGTTGTGAACTGCGTTGGTGTACTGGACGAGACTGGCAAGAATACCTTTGCCGCTGTTCAGGCCGAAGGTGCGGCGCGTATCGCGCGTATTGCCGCGGCGCATGGTGTAAGCCGGATGATCCACATCTCGGCCATTGGTGCGAACTCGGATGCAGACAGCGCTTATTCACGCACCAAAGCTGCAGGCGAAGCGGGTGTGTTGGAGCATATGCCAAACGCGGTGATCCTACGCCCTTCAATCATTTTTGGTTCCGAAGACCAGTTCTTTAACCGCTTCGCTGGAATGAGCCGCCTTGGCCCGATCTTGCCAGTGATCGGTGCTGATACAAAGTTTCAGCCGGTTTATGTTGATGATGTTGCTGCCGCTGCAGTGCAAGCAGTTGTGGGTAAGGCTCCTGCCGGCGTGTACGAATTGGGCGGCCCTGATGTGCATAGCTTCCGTGAATTGATGCAACTGATGCTGGGTGTTATTCGCCGTCGTCGTTTGATCGTGAACACGCCATTCTGGATGGCGCGCATCATGGCCTCTGCTTTTGTAATTGGTCGGATGTTGTCGTTTGGTCTGGTCAAAGGACCAGTAACAAAGGATCAAGTCGCCAATCTTTCTATTGATAACGTCGTGTCGGAAGATGCACAGGGGTTTGACGCTCTGGGCATACACCCGACCGCGATGGAGGCTGTATTGCCTGATTATCTGTGGCGTTTCCGTCCGTCCGGTCAGTACGACGCAATCAAAGAATCTGCGAAGAACCTGAAAGCCTAAGTGTAGGCGATCCAAAGTAGAACGACCCCAAGCGCGATCCGGTAGATCACGTAGGGTGTGTAGCTGACGGATTTGAGTAGTCGCATCATCAGTGTCAGCGCGAACAAAGCCGCCACAAATGACATTGCCATAACGATGCCAATATCGCGCAGCGCGCCTGCATCTGCTGTCCCGATCACATCAAGTCCCAACAAGCTAGCCGAGGCGATGATTGTGGGGATCGACATCAGCATCGACAAACGCGCCGCATCGGTTCTTGTGTAGCCAAGCATGCGTCCGGCGGTAATTGTGATGCCCGAGCGTGATGTGCCAGGGATCAGGGCCAGCGTTTGCCACAGCCCCATTTTGAAGGCATCTTTCAGCGTCCAGCCTTCTGCTGTGTGCGTTGTCGGGCCTTTTTGGTCTGCCCAATACAGGACGATCCCAAAGACGATCATCGCCCAGCCAATCACAGCAATCCCGCGCATTGCGTCTGATAGCCCCGTTACTTTCAGGATCAGTCCCACAATGATTACAGGGACCGTTGCGATCAAAAGGCACAGCGCCAGAAACGCACCTTTGGTGTCAACTTTGCCGCGCATCAGGCGCAACGTTCCGGCAACTGCCAGCCTGACGTCCGACCAGAAATAGAGAACGACCGCGCTTAGTGTGCCAAGATGTGCGGCGACATCGATAACTTGCCCTTGGTCGGCCAGCCCTGTCAGAGACGGCAATAGGATCAAATGCCCAGACGACGAGACCGGAAGAAACTCGGTGACGCCTTGGATCAGGGCAATAAGCAGCAAATTGAATGTGGTCATGTGTCCGGACTTTGATTCGTTTGCTTCAACCTAACCATCTAGGATATTGGGGAAAGAGTGGATATAGGTCACATATCGGACCTAATAACTGTCAATATGAATGGCGATAGATGGTCGAAGGCGCAACTTTCTTCAATATAGGTCAGCATTGCTGCCTTTTCATTCTTGTGGAGCTGTTTTAAAAGGCATTTCGCTGCTGATTTTCGGGAGGATGGCACATGGCTGGCCAAAAGATGTTGAAGTTCACCAATGTTGAACGCGAGATGCCTGAAAAGCGTCCGCCAAATCTACGCAAAGAAGACTTTGGCGAGATTTACGCAGAGTACGCACGCGACAAAGCCGCAGAGCAAGCCAGCCGTTGCAGCCAATGTGGTGTGCCATATTGCCAGACCCATTGCCCGCTGCACAATAACATCCCTGATTGGCTACGCCTGACTGCCGAAGGCCGTTTGGAAGAGGCCTATGACCTCAGCCAAGCGACAAACACGTTCCCCGAGATTTGTGGCCGTATCTGCCCGCAGGACCGCCTGTGCGAAGGCAATTGCGTCATTGAGCAATCCGGTCACGGCACAGTCACGATCGGATCTGTCGAGAAATACCTCACAGACACCGCATTTGAACAGGGGTGGGTTAAACCGATCCGCCCGCATGCAGAGCGTGGCGAAAGCGTTGGCATCATTGGTGCCGGTCCGGGTGGCTTGGCTGCAGCTGATATGCTGCGCCGTCAGGGTGTGCAGGTCACGGTTTATGACCGCTATGATCGCGGTGGCGGTTTGATGACTTACGGCATTCCGGGCTTTAAGCTGGAAAAAGACATCGTCATGAAGCGTATGGCGCAGTTGGAAGACGGCGGCGTGCAGTTCGTGTTGAATTGTAACGTCGGCGATGACCTGTCGTTTGATGCGATCCGTGGCAAACATGATGCTGTGTTGATCGCGACCGGTGTTTACAAAACCCGTGATCTGCCCGACGCAAAGGCAGACGGTATCGTTGATGCGATTGATTATTTGACCGCCAGCAACCGCAAGAGCTTTGGTGATGATGTGCCAGAGTTTGATAGCGGTGAACTGAACGCAGAAGGCAAACGCATTGTTGTCATCGGTGGTGGCGACACAGCGATGGACTGTGTGCGCACTGCGACGCGTCAGGGTGCCGAAAGCGTGAAATGCCTTTACCGCCGCGATAAAGCAAACATGCCTGGATCAATGCGCGAAGTGCAAAATGCCGAAGAAGAAGGTGTTGAATTTGTGTGGTTGTCCGCCCCTGACGGGTTCGAAGGCGATCCTGTCACAGGTGTAAAAGTCCAAAAGATGCGTCTTGGCGCACCAGATGCGACCGGCCGTCAAGCACCCGAGGTTATCGTGGGTGCCGACTATGTCGAAGGTGCCGATCTGGTGATCAAGGCGCTGGGCTTTGAGCCAGAGGACCTGCCGACGCTTTGGGGTGTCGAAGGTTTGGAAGTGACGCGTTGGGGCACCATCAAAGCTGACTTTGGCACAGGCGCAACCAGCCTTGATGGTGTGTTTGCTGCTGGTGATATTGTGCGCGGTGCGTCGCTTGTTGTTTGGGCAATCCGGGACGGACGTGACTGTGCTGCGGCGATGCTGGACTATCTCGGTCAAGCCGCAGATGTGGCTGCCGAATAATGATCGCAACACTGTCGGCAAAACGTCGGATTTGCGTCGGGCAATTTGCCCGACCGCTTTGACGGCTATGTCAACTGTAGTGACCTAAAAGGAAAAGACATGATGAAATCTTGGATGCTCCTCTCCGCTTTGGTGGCGGCAGCCCCGGTGGCCGCCCAGCAAAGCTTTGCAGCCCCCGAAGGATGTACAGCGACATTGACCGTGCAGCACAAAGGCTGCGTCATGATCAATGTCTGGCAGTGTGATGCCGACAACGAAGGTGACCAATGGATCGCGCTTTTGACCCAAGCAGGTGTCTTTAGCATCCAAAAGATCGACCATGAATTCCAGTGGGTCGAAGCCTATAAGATCACTGGCAACGAAACCCTTGTCACGCCTGTCGAAGACCCTGCGTCGCTGACCGAATTGTTTGAAACACAGCTTGATACATGGGACTTCACCCTCGAAACAGAAGACGGCATCGAGCGGAATGTCGGCTTTGATATGCTGACAGGTGAAACCACTGTTATTGATGGCGAAACATTACTAAATACCGAATTCCAAGGCCGCACTCTTGATGCCGACGGCAACGAGATCGACGCAGGCAGCGGACGTCAGTTTGTCAGTGACAAGCACCGTTTGTTTTTCTTTGGCTTGGCTTGGGATGATACAAGTCCAGACGACATCATCGACATGTCCCCGGTCGAGTTTATCTACCCTGGCGAGCCCGGCTTCTTCTCGGACAGCCCAAAGTTTGAATGCAATGTGATTGAATCCGGCTACCAGCCGTAACCGTTACAACCACCAGAATTTAAGCCCGCCCCCGTGTGGTGGCCCTTTGAAAGGAACGACAATGACAACTTATGACCAGACTTGGGTTGCGGCAGAAGAAGCCAAGCGTCAGTGGATGGCTGAAAACGGCCTGTATAAACATGACGACGAACATGCGTCCTGCGGTGTGGGCCTTGTGGTTGCGATTGACGGCACCCCTTCGCGCGGTGTTGTTGAAAAGGGTATTAATGCGCTGAAAGCCGTCTGGCACCGCGGCGCTGTCGATGCGGATGGTAAGACAGGCGATGGCGCTGGTATCCACGTCCAGATTCCTGTCGCATTCTTCGAGGATCAAATCCGTCGCACAGGACACGAGCCAAAAGAAGTCGAAATGATTGCGGTCGGTCAGGTATTCTTGCCGCGCACGGATTTCGCCGCCCAAGAACGCTGCCGCACGATTGTTGAATCCGAAGTGCTGCGCATGGGTCACTATATCTATGGGTGGCGCCATGTGCCGGTAAACACCGAAGTGCTGGGTGAAAAAGCCAACGCCACCCGCCCCGAGATCGAGCAAATCCTGATCCGTTGTGAAAAAGACATTGATCAAGAGCAGTTCGAGCGTGAACTCTACATTATCCGCCGCAGGATTGAAAAAGCTGCGACTGCTGCCGGTATTGCTGGCATCTATATTTGTTCGCTCTCTTGCCGCTCGATCATCTACAAGGGCATGATGCTGGCCGAACAAGTGGCCGAATTCTATCCAGACCTGATGGATGCCCGTTTCGAAAGCGCGTTTGCGATTTATCACCAGCGCTATTCTACGAACACGTTCCCGCAGTGGTCGCTGGCGCAGCCGTTCCGCATGTTGGCCCATAATGGCGAAATCAACACGCTTAAGGGCAACGTGAACTGGATGCGCAGCCATGAAATCCGCATGGCGTCGAACGCATTTGGTGACAAAGCCGAAGACATCAAGCCGATTATCCCGTCAGGCGCATCGGATTCGTCCGCGTTAGACTCTGTTTTCGAAGTATTGGTTCGCGCTGGCCGCAACGCACCTATGGCGAAAACCATGATGGTGCCAGAAGCATGGTCACAGCAAGCCGTTGAAATGCCCCAAGCGTGGCAGGATATGTACGGATACTGCAACGCCGTGATGGAACCGTGGGACGGCCCCGCAGCACTTGCGATGACAGATGGTCGCTGGGTTTGTGGTGGCTTGGACCGCAACGGTCTGCGTCCTTTGCGGTATGTCGTGACAGGTGACGGCCTGCTGGTTGCTGGTTCCGAGGTTGGCATGGTGCCGATTGACGAAGCGACCGTCGTTGAAAAAGGCGCACTTGGCCCCGGTCAGATGATTGCTGTCGATATGCAAGACGGCCGTTTGTACCACGACAAAGAACTCAAAGATAAGCTCGCCGCTGCGCAGCCCTTTAGCGAATGGGTCGAAAAGGTCGTTGATCTGAATGCTATCATGCGCGATGTTCCGGAAAAGGCTTTGTTTGAAGGCGCTGATTTGCGCAAGCGTCAGGTAGCAGCAGGCTACAGCATCGAAGAGCTGGAGCAAGTTCTGGCCCCGATGGCCGAAGACGGCAAGGAAATGATCGCGTCAATGGGCGATGATACACCCTCTGCCGTGCTTTCTAAGATGTACCGGCCATTGTCACATTTCTTCCGCCAGAACTTCTCTCAGGTGACAAACCCACCGATTGACAGTTTGCGTGAAAGCCGCGTGATGTCGCTCAAGACGCGTTTCGGGAACCTTAAAAACGTGCTGGACGAGGATTCGTCGCAGACCGAGATCCTGCAACTGGCCAGCCCTTTTGTTGGAAACGCTGAATTTGACGAAATGGTACGCCAGTTTGGTGACAGCGTCGCGTTTATCGATTGTACGTTCGAGGTTGGTCGCGGTGCGATGAACGCGGGTCTGGAACGTATCCGTTCCGAGGCCGAAGATGCCGTGCGTTCTGGTGCCGGACACATCGTATTGACAGATCAGCATCAGTCTGAGGATCGCCTGCCGATGCCGATGATCTTGGCAACCTCTGCTGTGCATTCCGGTTTGACCAAAAAGGGTTTGCGGACCTTCTGTTCGATCAACGTCCGTTCGGCTGAATGTATTGATCCACATTATTTTGCCGTTCTGATCGGCTGTGGTGCGACGACTGTGAACGCTTATCTTGCTCAAGATTCCATTGCTGATCGCCTGCGCCGTGGTCTGGTCGATGGCACATTGACTGAAGCGATGAACCGGTACCGCGCCGCGATTGATGCGGGTCTTCTCAAGATCATGTCGAAGATGGGGATTTCGGTTCTGTCATCCTATCGTGGTGGTCTGAACTTTGAGGCGGTAGGCCTGTCCCGCGCGATGGTTGCCGAATACTTCCCTGGTATGCATTCGCGTATTTCCGGCATTGGCACGTCTGGTATTCAAACCAAGCTTGAAGAAGTCCACGCGCGCGGCTGGAAAGGCGGCACTGACGTGTTGCCGATCGGTGGGTTCTATAAATCCCGTCGCTCCGGTGAAAAGCACGCATGGGAAGCGCAAACAATGCACATGTTGCAAGCGGCATGTAACAACGCCAGCTATGCGATGTGGCAGCAGTATTCGAAATCAATGCAGTCGAACCCGCCAATTCACTTGCGCGATCTGCTGGCGATCAAGCCACTTGGCACTGCAATTCCGATTGAAGAAGTCGAAAGCATCACCGCGATCCGCAAACGCTTTGTGACACCCGGTATGTCGCTTGGTGCCCTGTCGCCAGAGGCACACAAAACGCTGAACGTCGCGATGAACCGCATTGGCGCAAAGTCCGACAGCGGTGAAGGCGGCGAAGATCCGGCGCACTTCCATCCTGAACCCAATGGCGACAACCCATCAGCGAAGATCAAGCAGGTTGCGTCAGGTCGCTTTGGTGTGACTGCCGAATATCTGAACGCCTGCGAAGAGCTTGAGATTAAAGTCGCCCAAGGTGCCAAGCCCGGCGAAGGTGGCCAGTTGCCCGGTATGAAGGTCACAGACCTGATCGCCCGTCTGCGCCACTCGACCAAAGGCGTGACGCTGATTTCACCGCCGCCGCACCACGATATCTACTCGATCGAGGATCTGGCCCAGCTGATCTATGACCTCAAGCAGATCAACCCGCGTTGTAAGGTGACAGTTAAGCTGGTGTCATCGTCCGGTGTGGGCACGATTGCGGCTGGTGTGGCTAAGGCCAAGGCTGATGTGATCCTGATTTCGGGTCACAATGGCGGCACTGGCGCTTCGCCTGCGACATCAATCAAATACGCAGGTTTGCCGTGGGAAATGGGCCTGACCGAAGCCCATCAGGTGCTTGCGATGAACAATCTACGCGAGCGGATCACGCTGCGCACAGATGGTGGCCTGCGCACGGGTCGTGACATTGTCATGGCCGCGATGATGGGTGCCGAAGAATACGGTATCGGCACCGCCGCCTTGATCGCGATGGGTTGTATTATGGTCCGTCAGTGTCAGTCGAACACCTGCCCCGTTGGTGTGTGTACGCAAGACGACGCGCTGCGCGAAAAGTTCACGGGTAATGCCGAAAAGGTTGTGAACCTGATCACGTTCTATGCGACCGAGGTGCGCGAAATCCTTGCGTCGATTGGTGCGCGGTCCTTGGATGATGTGATCGGCCGTGCTGATTTGCTGACCCAAGTATCACGCGGGTCGGCGCATCTGGATGATCTGGATCTAAATCCGCTTTTGATCACCGTCGATGGCGCAAACAAGATCACCTATGATCGTAACCGTCCGCGCAATGCTGTGGATGACACACTGGACGCGCAGATTGTTCAGGATGCCGCACGTTTCTTGAATGACGGCGAGAAGATGCAGTTGGATTACGCGGTGCAGAACACGTTGCGTACCATCGGCACACGGACCTCTAGCCATATTGTCCAGCAATTCGGGATGCGCAATGCGTTGCAGCCCGATCACCTGACAGTGAAACTGCGTGGGTCTGCGGGGCAGTCTTTGGGTGCTTTTGCAGCTCCGGGATTGAAGCTTGAGGTGTCAGGCGATGCTAATGACTACGTCGGCAAGGGTCTATCTGGCGGCACGATCGTCGTGCGGCCACCAATGGTCAGCCCGCTTGTGGCATCCGAGAATACCATCATCGGAAACACGGTGCTTTACGGCGCAACGGCAGGTTATCTGTTTGCGGCTGGTCGCGCGGGCGAGCGTTTCGCGGTGCGGAACTCTGGCGCGCATGTTGTGATTGAGGGCTGCGGCACAAACGGTTGCGAATATATGACCGGTGGTGTGGCGGTGATCCTTGGGACGATTGGCGCAAACTTTGGGGCCGGTATGACCGGCGGGATGTCCTATATTTATGATCCCAAAGGTGAAGCGGGTGATCTGATCAACATGGAAACGCTGGTGACATGCCCCGTGACAGTGGCGCATTGGGAGGACCAGTTGAAAGGTCTGATCGCGCGGCATGCGACAGAGACAGGTAGCCGCAAGGCCGCCGATATCTTGCAACATTGGGACATGGAAAAAGGGAACTTTTTGCAGATTTGCCCCAAAGAAATGCTGATCCATCTGCCGCAACCGCTAACGGTTGAAGAAACCGCTATTCCTGCGGAATAAATGACACGCCCTCGCACCTTATCGCGTGCGAGGGCGGTTCATCTTCTTGACCTGTTAACCCATGGTATGGCTTATGGTCTGTGATGGCCCAGACGAGCACAGCAAATAAACGCACGGCGAAAAAGCCGGCACCCAAGAAGAAACCTGCGAAGAAAACCGAAAAGCTGGGGCCGATTTCACGGCTGCGCCGGTTTATCCGCAGAGTGTTTCTTTGGGGTTTTTTGGCCATCTTTGGGTTCATTTTTTTGTGGACCTTGCTTTACGCGGTGATCAATCCGCCTACGACGCCCTACATGCGATCCGAGGCGCACAGGTTGGTTAATATCAAACACGATTGGGTCCCGATGGAGGATATCGCCCCGGTTATGGCCCGCTCTGCTGTTGCGGCTGAGGATGCGAATTTCTGTCTGCATTGGGGGCTGGACGTGAACGCGATCCGCGATGCTGTTGATGCCGGGCGCGGCGGGGCCTCGACGATTTCGCAGCAAGTCGTCAAAAATGTGTTCCTTTGGCATGGGCGTAGTTGGTCGCGCAAAGCGATTGAGGCGGTTTGGACGCCATTGACCGAAGCCGTTTGGTCGAAAAGGCGTATTGTTGAGATTTACCTAAACGTTGCAGAATTTGATGAAGGTGTGTTTGGTGTGCAGGCAGCAGCCCGTCACTATTTCGGCGTTGATGCTGCGAATCTGACCTCGCTACAGTCAGCACGACTGGCCGCGATTTTGCCTGCGCCCAAGAACCGCTCAGCTTCAAACCCAAGTTCTTTTACGCGTAGCCGGACGGCATCAATTATCAGCGGTGCGGCCACCATTGCCGCAGATGGTCGCGCAGATTGTTTTGAACGCTGACGCCCATTGATCAGGGCGGCTGCATGCTGCATTGAAGAGGTAGTCCATGAATGAGCGCCCGATGAACACCCTGTACCATTACCCGTTGTCCCCGTTTTCGCGCAAAGTGCGCCTGTCTTTGGGCGAGAAAAAGATCGAAGTCGCGTTGGTCGAAGAACGCTATTGGGAAAAAGATCCAGAGTTTATGCGCCGCAATCCTGCAGGCAAAGTTCCGGTCCTGAAGATGGCTGGCCGCACGATGACGGACAGCACCGCGATCTGTGAGTATCTGGAAGAAGTGCACCCAACGCCCGCGCTGTTGCCCCAAGGCGCTGAAGCGCGCTATGAGGCGCGCCGTTTGGTGGGGTGGTTTGATGACAAGTTTTTTCATGAAGTCACCGCCAAATTGACTGGCGAGCGGGTCTACCGCAAAATTATGGGAACCGGCTATCCTGACAGCACGAATGTCAAAGCGGGTGCCAAGGCGATCAAATACCATCTGGATTATCTGGCCAGCTTGTTGGAGCATCGCCGTTGGATCGCGGGCAATGAAATGACGCTGGCGGATTTTGCAGCGGCCGCGCAGTTGTCTTGTTTGGATTATACCAGTGACGTGGATTGGAACCGACATGAGGTTCTGAAAGATTGGTATGCCAAGATTAAATCGCGGCCAGCGTTCCGGTCGATTTTAGCCGATGAGGTGCCTGGTTTTCAGCCGGCTGCGCATTATGCTGATCTGGATTTTTAAGGGGGCCAGCCCCCGTCCCGTTGGGACTCCCCCGAGGTATTTCGGAACAGATGAACTATGAAGGCGCGTTTGGTATCTTTCGCGACCGAAGCAGGATTTGCCAAGGTTGGAATTTGTAGGCCGGATGTGTTGCCGGAATTGCCTGACCGGTTGGCTGCTTTTGTTGATGAAGGCATGCACGGTCAGATGGGGTGGATGGCAGAACGCATGCATTGGCGGGCCAATCCTGCCGCCCTTTGGCCAGAAGCCAAGTCAGTTATTATGTTGGCCGAACCTTACACGCCTGAGCATGATCCATTAGCTGTTTTGCAAGAGCCTGACCGCGCAGCGATCAGTGTTTATGCGCAGAATAAGGACTACCATGATATCGTTAAGAAACGTCTGAAGAAGGTTGGTCGTTGGCTGATCGAGCAAGTCCCAGATGCGCAAATCAAAGTTTTTGTTGATACCGCCCCTGTGATGGAAAAGCCGTTAGCGCAGGCTGCTGGTTTGGGTTGGCAGGGGAAGCACACCAATCTGCTTTCGCGTGATTTGGGAAACTGGTTTTTCTTGGGTGCGATCTTTACGACTGTGGATTTGGAGCCTGATGAGACGGATGTGAGCCATTGCGGGTCATGTACAGCTTGTTTGGATATCTGTCCGACGGGGGCGTTTCCGGCGCCTTACCGCCTAGATGCGCGGCGTTGTATCTCGTATTTGACGATCGAGCATAAGGGTCCAGTTGACCTCGAATTGCGTGCGCGGATGGGTAACCGGATCTATGGGTGTGATGATTGTTTAGCAGTCTGCCCTTGGAATAAGTTCGCCAAATCGGGCCGTGATGCGCGGCTTGCGGCGCGTGATGATCTGCTTGCGCCGCCATTGGCTGAATTGGCAACTTTGGATGATGCTGTGTTCCGCGCACGGTTTTCAGGATCGCCGATCAAGCGCATTGGCCGCGACCGTTTTGTCCGCAATGTCGCCTATGCCATTGGCAATTCAGGTGATCCCGCGCTGATCGCGGCGGTTTCACCTTTGGTTGATGATCCTGATCCAGCAGTGGCCGACGCAGCGCGTTGGGCTATCTTGAGGTTAAAGGAGACACAGCCATGATCCGAATTCTTGCCTTGATGATGTTGCCAATGGCCGCCAACGCGCAGGTCGCGCAAGGACGTGCCAACGCTGATTTTACCCCTGCATTTGCCCAGCAGGTTCGCGCACCAGCTTTGCCCCAGACGTCCGTGACGGTAACGGTTTTCGCCGAGGGCCTTGATAGCCCTTGGGGGATAGCGCCCCTTGGTCTGGGTCAGTTTTTGGTGACAGAGCGGTCTGGTTCTTTGCGTCTGGTCAGTGCGGATGGCAGTGTGAGCCGCGCACTGTCTGGTTTGCCTGATGTGGCGGCGCAAGGGCAGGGTGGCTTATTAGATGTGGCGGCCTCGCCTGGTTTTGCCACTGACCGCACGATATTCTGGACTTACGCCAAGTCTGTGCGCGGTGGTCTTGTGACTGCGGCTGCGCGCGGTACTTTGATGACTGATGGGCAGTTGACCGAGGTCACAGATATCTTTGTGCAGGATAACCCTGCTCGCAATGGTCGCCATTTTGGCAGTCGTATCATTCCAATGCCGGATGGCACGGTCTGGATCACGACTGGTGATCGTGGCGCGGGTGACGGTGGCGGGTTGGTGCAGGACATCAACACGACCCACGGCAAGGTTATTCGCGTAAATGCTGATGGATCTGTGCCTGCGGACAATCCGTTTGTTGGGCGCGACGGCAATGATCTGGTGTGGTCCTTGGGGCATCGTAATATCCAAGGTGCTGCGATTGGGCCATACGGTCTTTGGACGATTGAACACGGGCCGCGCGGCGGTGATGAGTTGAACCGACCGCAGGCTGGCCTGAACTATGGCTGGCCTGTTGTCAGCTACGGCATCAATTATCGTGGGTCAGATATTGGTGAAGGCGTGTCAAGCGGGCCGGACTTTCAGGAACCCGTGTACTATTGGGATCCGGTCATCGCCCCTGGCGGGATGATGTTCTACGATGGTCCTTTTGCTGATTGGCAGGGTGATCTTTTGATTGCTTCGCTGAATCCCGGTGCTCTTGTGCGGCTTAAACTGCTTGACGGGTTGGTCGTCGGCGAAGAGCGGATGCTGACCGATGCAGGCCGCATCCGCGATGTCGAAGTGTTGGATAATGGCGCAGTGCTTGTCCTGCTGGATGCAGGCGAAATCCTGCGTGTGATGCCGAATTAAGCAGCCAGCTTGCGTGCCGCCGCGAATGACACAAGGCGGCGCGATTTTTCGTCCCAAAGGTTCAGGCCAGCGCATTTGATGCTTTGCCCGATCGTCATGCGGCTGACCTCAACCAGTTCGTTGTGATCGCGAAGAACTTCGGTCAGGCGATAGAACGGGATCCGGCTGTAAAGGTGGTGCACGTGGTGGATGCCTATGTTGGCTGTGAACCAGCGCAGAACGGGCGGCAGATCATAGTGTGAACTGCCGTGCAGCGCTGCATCGTGCAGCTGCCAATCGTCTTTGACGTCCCACTGTGTCGTCTCAAATTGGTGCTGGACGTAGAACAACCAGACCCCGATTGAGGCGGCAATCAATGTTGTCGGCAGGAAGACAAGGAACAACGCCTGCAAGCCGCCAAAGTATACAATGATCCCGAGGGCTGCGACGATTGCGGCATTGGTGCCCATCGCACTGATCCAGTACTTGCGCCCCTCAAGCCCGACAGGCAGGCGGTTTTGCAGCATAAAGATATAAGTCGGACCAAGTCCGAACATCACAAGCGGATGGCGGTATGCGCGATACAGTAGCCGTCCAAACGGCGTGCGCTGGTGGTATTCTTCGACCGTGAGGGTCATCACATCGCCGATGCCGCGTTGGTCCAGATCGCCCGCGTGGCTGTGGTGGATGGAATGCGTGCGCCGCCAAACATCATAAGGCGTGAGGGTTACAACGCCCAAAGCGCGACCTACCCAGTCGCTGACATTGCGATTGCCATAAAAAGACCCGTGGCCGCAATCATGTTGGATGCAGAATAAACGCAATAAAAACAGCCCGTTCGCCGCAGAGATCGCAAACGCAGCCCAGTAGCTGTATTGAGCGACCCAACAGGCCAATACCCAAAGCACGACAAACGGGACAAGACTGATTGCGAGTTCGAAACTGCTGCGTAGATTGCTAGGTTCGCGGTATTTTGCCAGTATTTGAACCCAATCACGGGGAGTCATATTTGCGGGGCTCTCATTTGTGTCTGGCATAGATCTCTTCTTATTCTGGTTGCGTTTTCGATACCCTAACGTCAGCTTTAAGCAAGCAAAAAGCCGATCTCCATTTCAAACTGTGTCCAGCTGTGACGCAAAAAAGGACCACTATGCAGCCGCTTCGGGGTATTATTTTCAAGGTTATGTCGGTGTGTATGTTCATGGGCATGGCCAGTTTGGTCAAAGCGGCCTCTGCGGATGTGCCGCCCGGACAGGCGGTTTTCTTCCGATCGTTCTTTGCGTTGCCGATCATTCTGGGGTGGCTGGCGATCAGGCACGAGCTGCGCAATGGCTGGAAAACCAAGAATCCGCTGGGGCATTTCTGGCGTGGTTTGGTCGGGACGTCGGCGATGGGTTTAGGCTTTACCGGTCTTGGCTTGTTGCCCCTGCCAGAGGTCACTGCGATTGGCTATGCCGCTCCGTTGTTGGTCGTCGTTTTCGCCGCGATGTTCCTAAACGAGGATGTGCGCGCGTTCCGTTTGTCGGCGGTTGCTTTGGGTATGGTTGGTGTTTTGATTGTGTTGTCGCCGCGTCTATCGGTGGGCGCGTCGCTGAATTCATCCGAAACACTGGGCGCGATTGTTGTGCTGATGGGTGCAGTTTTGGCGGCGTTGGCGCAGGTTTTTGTGCGCAAGCTGGTGGCAACAGAAAGCACCGCCGCGATCGTGTTTTGGTTCACGATCACATCGTCAATTATGGCCCTGTTCACTTTGCCGTGGGGGTGGGTGGTGCCGTCGTGGCAAATTGCTCTCATGCTCGTGATGGCAGGATTTCTTGGTGGGATTGGCCAGATTTTCCTGACCTCCAGTTACCGTTATGCCGAAGCATCACTGGTCGCGCCGTTTGATTATACGTCGATGATGCTCGCGCTTTTGATTGGTTATTTCATCTTTGACGAAGTGCCGACCGGTACAATGTTGATTGGCGCGGGGATCGTAATCTTTGCAGGCGTTTTGATCATTTGGCGGGAACGCAAGTTGGGACTGCAACGTGCGCAACAGCGCAAAGCAACGGGCAACGTTGGCAACTGATTATTCTTTGACGATTCCGATCTTTCTGAGAAGATCTTTTGCCTTATCTACACGGCGCTGAATTCCGGGGGCGGTGTCTGGCACTTGCAGGCCGAGATCCGCATAGATTGGCCAAAGATGCGGTGCGTCATCAGGGGATAGGCGGCTTGGGACTTGTGCCGGGACGCCACCTTTGGGTTGCAGCAGTTCCTTTGGGATTTGGAATGGCAAAGTTCCGCGCGGATGCACCAGCATCTTTTGGTTCAGTCGGGTTAGGATGCGTGGGTGCACATCGACCGGCTCGACCTTGAGATTATGCGTTCGGAAAAACCCCGTGTCCCAATTGACCAGAACCAACGCAAAAATATGCGCAGGACCGGGCCGCAGGGTCAGCGGTTGGGGATTGTCGACATGAAAGACAGGGTTGCTGCGATAGAACGCATGGGCGGCAATTGCAAAATCACATTCGGGTTGGCTTAGCATCCAGTAGATCAACCCGTTGTGGGCATCACTGCGCGTGCGCCGGATCGTGTCCAGCCATAAATCCTGCGGTGCATCGCGTAAAACGCGACGCAAGACGACCTCGCTGTCGGAGATTTTCGCACGATTAGTATTCGGCGGCGCGTTTTGATTGTCGGGAGAGACCATAATATTCGAAAATCGTGCTTTTGTTACCAACTACATAACCACTATCCCATTTAATCAGGACATAACTTTGTTGGAACATGCCTTGTTGCAGTTTAATTTGTTGCAAATTTACGGACAATCCAAACGGAAAGCGAGTTACGATTTCTAAATAAGAGACAATCATCCTGTGGTTGGGCTGGGTTGGTCTGGCGAACATTGTCGTTTTGGGTCACGCAATTTGGCCGCGCGTTGTCTTGGCAAGCGTTGGTGAAATGCAAAGAGGGCGCAAAAGCGCCCCCCCTGAAGTAATTGATCTATTTAGGTATTATGCGCGAACAAGCTTTTCGTAGTCTGCTGAAATCTCGCGTGTGATTGCGCCTACTTCAAAATTATAGTCGCCGATTTGACCGACTGGTGTGACTTCGGCGGCGGTGCCTGTCAGCCAGCACTGTTCGAATCCCTCAAGCTCTTCTGGCATGATGATCCGCTCGTTCACGGTGATACCCTTGTCGCGCAGCATGCCGATGACAGTTTGGCGGGTGAGGCCATTCAGGAAAGCGTCTGCAATCGGTGTGTGTACTTCGCCGTCTTTAACAAAGAAGATATTGGCACCTGTCGCCTCGGCCACATAACCGCGATAGTCGAACATCATTGCGTCCGAACAGCCTTTTGCTTCCGCAGCGTGCTTGGACATCGTGGCGATCATGTAAAGGCCGGCTGCCTTGGCTTGCGAAGGCGCCGTTTCAGGGCTGGGCCGCTTCCATTTCGCGATATCGAGCTTGGCACCCTTCATCTTTGCATCGCCATAATAGTTGCCCCATTCCCAAACGGCGACCGCCATATGAACAGGATTGCGGGCTGATGCGACGCCCATGTCCTGACCTGCGCCACGCCATGCAACCGCACGAACGTAAGCGTCGGTCAGGCCATTTGCCTCGAGCGCTGCTTGCTTGGCGGCTTCGATTTCATCAACGGAATATGGGACGTCAAAATCAATCAGTTTGCCTGAATTGATCAAGCGCTGGGAATGCTCGCGGGATTTGAAAATCTTGCCAGAGTAGCAACGCTCGCCCTCGAACACGGAGGACGCGTAGTGCATGGCGTGGGTCAGGATGTGCACATTGGCGTCGCGCCAGTCGACCAATTGGCCGTCCATCCAGATTTTTCCGTCTCTATCGTCGTATGCTCCAGCCATGTCAGCCTCTCCCAGAATTTGCATTTGTTACCCGCATAGGTCCGTTTCGGACATAATGTTGCGCAGTTTCTACGATTTGGTAATAGTTGATTCTTGGAATGTCAACAAAGCTGACGTATTATGGTTTGAGTTGAGGGAGGATCAGGGATGAGTGACGGGTTGCAGCCGCAGACGGGACAGAGCCTTCTGTTCCTGACGGACGAGCAGTTGCGCAAAGGCATTGAGGCGATGTTTTTTGCTTATCGCGGCTTTACGGCTGATCCCGACCGTATTCTTACGGATAAATCTTATGGCCGTGCCCACCACCGCGCGATCCATTTTATCCACCGCAGCCCTAGCACCACCGTGAATAATCTGTTGTCGATCCTTGGCGTTACAAAACAATCGCTTAATCGTGTGTTGCGTACTTTGATCGAAGACGGTTTGGTGGCCAGCACTGTGGGTCAGCGCGACAAACGTGAACGCCATTTGCATTTGACACCGGCTGGTGCGGCATTGGAACGTGAGTTGTCGGATGCGCAACGCGACCGGATGCGCGCGGCTTACCGCGCGGCTGGACCTGCTGCAGTTGCTGGATTTCGGCAAGTGCTTGAGGCAATGATGGATGAAGAGACCCGCCACCATTATGAGGCGATGAAGGATAGACCCGAATGAAAGCTGATGATGCGCACCTGCTGATCGTTGATGACGATGAGCGTATTCGTGGTCTGTTACAGAAGTTCCTGATGCGATCAGGCTTTCTGGTGACGACTGCCCGCGATTCTGCCCATGCGCGGCGTATTCTGTCGGGACTGGAATTTGATTTGATCGTGTTGGACGTGATGATGCCAGGTGAAGACGGCATGTCGCTTTGCCGCGATCTGCGCAAAACCATCACTACGCCGATTATGTTGCTGACCGCCAAAGGCGGCACAGATGATCGGATCACCGGCCTAGAAGCAGGAGCAGATGATTACCTGCCCAAACCGTTCGAGCCCAAAGAACTGTTGCTGCGTATCAATGCGATCCTCCGCCGTGTTCCAGCGGCAGAGCCTGCTATCGTTTTGCCAAAAGTTCTGAACATGGGACCAGTGAAGTATGACATCGAACGCGGCGAGATGTGGCGCGGGGAAGAATTGGTGCGCCTGACATCGACCGAAAGCCAATTGATGCGCATATTCTCTGGTTGTCCCGGCGAAGCAGTGACGCGCATGCGTTTAGTCGAAGAGTTAAGCCGTTCTGGTGGCCAAACCCAAGAACGTGCCGTTGATGTGCAGATCACAAGGTTGCGCCGCAAGATCGAGGTGGACCCAAAACAGCCCCGTTATTTGCAGACAGTCCGGGGCGCTGGGTATATGTTGGCACCCGAGTAAGCGCTCCGCGCGCCTTTTATGCCTCTGGCAGAGGTATTTTTGAACAGAAGAAGGTTGTGCGCGTGCCCTGAAACGGGTTCTTTGGGCGTATGACAACAGCTTTGATTACACATGAAGATTGCTTTGATCACGTGACCCCTCCGGGTCATCCAGAGCAGGTTGCGCGGCTTGATGCTGTGCTAGGTGCCCTTGAAGGGTTTGATTTGCTGCGCGTCAAAGCGCCGCTTGCCGCAGAGGATGATCTGCTGCGCGCCCATCCCAAAGCCCATATTGAAGCGATCCGTGCGGCTGCCCCCGATGAAGGTTGGCGGTCGCTGGATGCAGATACGCATATGTCTGTGGGAACTTTGAAGGCGGCATACCGTGCCGCTGGCGGTGTTGTGCGCGCTGTTGATATGGTGCTGGGCGGTGAGGCCGCGAACGCGTTTGCTGCTGTGCGCCCACCGGGGCATCACGCGGAACGTCAAACTGCTATGGGGTTTTGCTTTTTTGGCAATGTGGTTGTTGGGGCCAAACACGCGCTGGATCATCATGGGCTTGACCGTGTCGCGATTGTTGACTTCGACGTCCATCACGGGAATGGCACACAAGATCTGGTCGAAGATGACCCGCGTATTTTGTTCTGTTCCACCCATCAGTCGCCGCTTTATCCAGGCACCGGCGCTGCCCACGAGGTTGGCGTTGATAATGTCTTGAACGTGCCTTTGCCTGAAGGCACCGGATCAACGGCATTTCGCGATGTGATGGAGCGGGTGGTTTTGCCACGTATTGATGCATTTGCCCCGCAACTGGTCATTATCTCTGCTGGATTTGATGCTCATATGGCTGATCCGTTGGCGGGTATGAATTTAACGACGGATGATTTTGCTTGGGTTACCGAAAAGCTATGTGATGTAGCAGACCGCCATTGTCATGGGCGGGTGGTATCAAGTCTTGAAGGTGGGTATGACCTTGAGGCGCTGGGCGCATCTGCTGCTGCCCATGTCAAAGTATTAGAGGAAAGAGGCCGATGAGCGACGTGAAAAAGATGAGCTTTGAAGATGCGATCAAAGAACTGGAAACAGTTGTGGGTCAGTTGGAACGCGGTGATGTGGCATTGGACGAAAGCATTGCACTTTATGAACGTGGTGCTGCGTTGAAAGCCCGTTGCGAAGCCAAGCTGAAAGAAGCCGAAGAAAAGGTCGCCAAGATTACTTTGGGTGAGGGCGGCGTCCCAACAGGGACTGCGCCGCTTGATGGCTGATGCGGGCACATATCGTTTAGCAGCACTGGCGCGACGCCCGTTGAAAGACGCGCTTGCCCATGCCGCCGAAGTGGCGCAAGCGCGCATTGGTTTTGCCTTGTCTGGTCTGCAAGGTCCGGTGCCGGATGCCATGCTTTATGCGGTGTCGGGCGGTAAAGCGCTGCGTGCTTTCTTGGTGTTGGAAACTGCGCGCTTGCACCAGATTAATCCCGTGGCTGCTGCTGGTGCTGCGGCTGCGATTGAGTGTTTGCATGCCTATTCTTTGGTTCATGATGACATGCCTTGCATGGATAATGACGCCCTGCGCCGTGGTCTGCCGACCGTCCACAAAAAGTGGGACGAAGCCACAGCCGTTTTAGCTGGTGACGGCTTACAAGCTTTGGCGTTTGAATTGCTGGTACAATCCGAATGTGCGCCACGTGCCAAGTTGAATTTGTTAATGTCGCTCGCCAATGCGTCTGGCATTCGCGGCATGGTCGGCGGGCAGGCGGCGGATATTGCCGCCGAAACTGCAGCGACCCCACTTGACCTTGATCAGATCATTGCTCTGCAAGCAGGCAAGACCGGCGCTCTGATTTCATGGTCTGCCCTTGTTGGGCCGCGCATGGCCGAGCAAGAACGTGAACCGCTGTCGATTTATGGCCGCGCCCTTGGTTTGGCCTTTCAGATTGCTGATGATGTCTTGGATATCACAGGTAATGCATCTGTTGTCGGAAAGGCCGTGGGCAAGGATCAGGCGGCTGGAAAGGCCACATTTGTGTCCTTGCTGGGTCTTGATGGGGCGAAAAGTCGCGCGGCTGATCTGGTACAAGAGGCCTGTGATGCGCTATCCCCCTACGGTGACGACGCAGAGACGTTGAGAGAAGCCGCACGTTTTGTGATCGCGCGCACGCATTAAGAAGGGTCGCTTATGTCTGACCAACCGAACACGCCGATCCTTGATCGTGTGAATACGCCCGCCGATATGAAAGGCATGTCTGACGTCGAATTACGTCAGCTTGCCAACGAATTGCGCACCGAGACGATCGCAGCCGTGTCGCAGACAGGTGGTCATTTGGGCGCGGGCCTAGGTGTTGTTGAAATAACAGTCGCTCTGCACGCTGTTTTTGATGCGCCAAAAGACAAGATTATCTGGGATGTGTCCCACCAATGTTATCCGCATAAGATTCTGACAGGGCGGCGTGATCGCATCCGCACCCTACGCACCGAGGGCGGTCTGAGCGGTTTTACCAAGCGGTCGGAAAGTCCTTATGATCCGTTTGGCGCGGCCCACTCCAGTACCTCGATTTCGGCGGCACTTGGCTTTGCAGTTGCCCGTGATCTCGGCGGCGAAGGTGGTGATGCGATTGCGGTGATCGGTGACGGGGCTTTGTCCGCTGGCATGGCATACGAGGCGATGAATAATGCGGGTCATTTGGGCAAGCGTTTGATTGTGATCTTGAACGACAACGAGATGTCGATTGCACCGCCAACAGGTGCAATGTCATCGTATCTGTCGCGCCTTTATGCGGGCGAGCCGTTTCAAGAATTCAAAGCCGCTGCCAAGGGTGCAGTCTCACTGTTGCCCGAGCCCTTCCGCGAAGGGGCCAAACGCGCCAAGGATATGCTCAAGCACATGACCGTCGGCGGCACGCTGTTTGAAGAGCTGGGCTTTTCCTACCTCGGCCCCATCGACGGCCACGATATGGAACAACTGCTGTCGGTATTGCGCACGGTGAAAGCCCGCGCTGACGGGCCGATCATGATCCATGCGATTACCAAAAAGGGCAAAGGCTATGCTCCGGCAGAGCGCGCGGACGATAAGGGTCATGCGACTGCCAAGTTCGATGTGATTACCGGCGTGCAGAAAAAAGCGCCCAGCAATGCGCCGTCCTATACTTCTGTTTTTTCGGAAACGCTTTGTAAACTCGCTGCCGCTGATAGCAAGATTTGTGCGGTGACTGCCGCCATGCCTGATGGCACTGGGCTGGCAAAATTCATGGAACGCTACACCAGTCGCTGCTTTGATGTTGGCATTGCCGAACAGCATGCGGTAACCTTTAGCGCCGGTCTGGCTGCTGGCGGAATGCGTCCGTTTTGCGCACTTTATTCAACG
>NZ_JAFMHR010000033.1 GCF_017854415.1 Yoonia sp.
TGTGAAGGGGGTTCTACGGTTACTCGCTCATACCCGCAACCCCTTTTTTGCACAATTTGTGATTTTTCTTAGAATTCCATTTTTTGTCGTGTTTTGAGGGGGTTGGCGTAACTTCACGTCGTCGTCCCTAGGTAAGAACGCAACTTTGTTAGGCGGAATGGAAACAGAACATACAACATCTTGGGTTATCCACAGGATCACCCACAAGTAAGCAGACAACCTCTTTGAAAATCAGTGTTGGTTTCACCCCGAGTCGCCCCAAATCACACCGATTTACACTTTGGCTGTCTGTCGAAAGCGCTCTAGCGAGATGTAACGCACAGCGATCAACCCTAGTATGACCAATAAGTAGATGATCGGTTCCAACTGAAAACCTTTGACAAGCCATAGGTAGTGTATCGCCCCCAAGATCGCAGCTGGATAAGTCAGCTTGTGCATCTTACGCCATGTCGCAGCTCCCAGCTTGCGGACAGACAAGTTATTGGACGTCACCGCCAGTGGGATCAGCATCAAGAACGATGCCATGCCGACGGTCACATACGGTCGCTTGACGATTTCAGTCCAAACCCGGCTGACGCTTTGCACATCCAAGATCGCGAACACCAAGAAATGCGCCAGTACATAGAAGAACGCAGTTACACCTATGGCGCGTCGGAACTTGATCAGGTTCACCCCAGTCCACTTGCGCAGCGGTGTCACTGTCAGACCCACAACCATCAAGATCAAAGCAACCTCGCCGTAGGCGCGTTCGAGTACGTTGATAGGCTCAACCAGATATGGGCCAATCTGATTGAGGGCGCGCCAGAACTCCCACACGGCATAAGCAGCGCCAACTATATATATAGTCCACGCCGGAATGCGGCGCAGACCGCCATTGATGGTTTGGATAACTTGCATTCTAGAAATCCACGGCCAGATCTTGACCTTCATAAAGGCTGGCAACTTCTGGATACCCATTGAACATCAACGTGTCCTGACGCTCGGCAAACAAACCACCACCAATGCGGCGCTCTGTCGCTTGGCTCCAGCGGTTATGGTCAACGTTCGGATTGACGTTGCTATAGAACTTGTACTCGCTTGGAATAGCGACGTTCCAGCTGATCGGTGGCTCTTTGTCAGTGAGCGTAATCCGGACGATCGATTTGATGGATTTGAATCCGTATTTCCAAGGCACAACCAATCTGATTGGCGCACCGTTCTGGTTATAGAGCGGTTCATCATAGATGCCGGTCGCCATGATCGTCAGCGGATGCATCGCTTCGTCCAGACGCAGGCCTTCGACGTAAGGGAAATCAATCACCCGGCGTTGCACCCCGATCATGTTCTCTGGCTGGACAACAGTTTCGAAGGCGACGTATTTCGCGCCGGACTGCACGCCGACCTTATTGAGGATATCCGCAAGTTCGATCCCGTTCCATGGGATGACCATCGACCAAGCCTCGACACAGCGGAAACGGTACAAACGATCCTCAACGGACAAGCCAGCCAGCAAATCATCCAAAGCGTAGTCGCCCGGGTTGTCGACCATACCATCTACTTTGATAGACCACGGCGACGTTACCATCTTGTGCGCATTGTCTGCAGGGTCGGTCTTGCCGGTGCCGAATTCGTAGAAGTTATTGTAGCTGGTGATTTCCTCCAACGTGTTCGGCTCTAGAGCGTCTTGCGCTGCAGCACTGCCCGCAAGACCAATAGCGCCCAACCCGATTGTGCCCGCCAGAATTTGGCGGCGGTTCAGGTATGCAGCCTTTGGGGTGATGTCGGCCTTGGTTAGGTCATTAGTCCAGCGATATGCCATTTCGGCCTCCGTTCAATTCTGTTCGAAACATCATATAGGGGAGAAAGATTGAAAGGTGTTTCACGATGCCGCCAGAACAGTGAAATGTTCCAGATTTGGGCCGGTTCAATCACGAAATTTCACGCAGCTGTGATTGGAAACCACAAAAACTCGTGGCTTAGCTCTGGCGCTGATTTGGTCAAGTCGGATCAGCAAAAATCCTCTGTGATCCAAGGTTGTTAGCCTCCGTATAAAGTCCGATGCCAACGAAAAGGCAGTCATAGAAACCCAGGAGAATTACACATGCTACGTAGAACTTTTATCGCTCTGACGACAACTGCAGCCCTGACAACTTCCGCATTCGCGGGCGGTCACTCCAAAGACATCGTCGACACAGCAGTTGAAGCCGGCACATTCACAACGCTGGTTGCAGCGGTACAAGCCGCTGGCTTGGTTGACACGCTGAAGGGTGAAGGCCCGTTCACAGTGTTCGCACCAACTGACGAAGCTTTCGCAGCACTGCCAGCAGGCACAGTCGAAGGTCTCTTGGCCGATCCAGAAGCACTTGCTGCGATCCTGACATACCACGTCATCGCAGGCAAAGTGATGTCGACAGACCTGAGCAACAACATGATGGCGACAACAGTGAACGGCGCTGACGTCACAATCATGACCGAAGGCGGCGTGACCGTTGACGGCGCAAACGTTGTTGCAGCAGACATCGAAGCATCCAACGGCGTGATCCACGTCATCGATGCGGTGATCCTGCCAAAAATGTAAACGCGTGACTGATTGAACAAGGAAAGCCCCGGCATTTTGTTGGGGCTTTTTTGTGGCCTACGCTAAGTCGCGATATAGCGGTCGCGGCGGTGGTTGAATGCGATAATCAGGTTAAGAGTAACCGCACCTATCAAAGAATAGATAACGATCGCTGTGTCGAAGATGAAGAACGCCAAGCCAAACAAGCACGCGTCAAAGATCAACTGCACCCAGCCTGCCCGAAATCCGGTTGTGTCTTGGATCAGCAAAGCGACAACGCCCAAGCCTCCCAATGATCCATTGTGCCGAAACAGCACCAGCAGCGCCACACCAGTCAGCGCCCCGCAAGTGAGCGCGCCCAGAAGTGGGTCAATATAGGTGAACACCATCCCTAGCGGGATGATCGTGGTCAGGATGGAAAGCAGTGTTACTGAAATGAGCGACTTGATCGTGAACATCTTACCCAAACGCTTCCATGCGAGAACGTAGAACGGGATGTTGACCAAGAAGAACACCAGTCCGAATGAATAACCGCTCAAGTAGGAAATGATGACCGCGATACCTGCGGTCTGGCCAGTGATTAGACCGACGGTCGTCAGCAAATGCACCGAAATGCCTGCAAGGAAAACCCCAAGGGAAATGCCTTGGACATCATCAAGAAGCGAATGCGTGGTCTTTGGGATTTGATCTGTCATGGCGGCACTATAGGACAGAATTACTGACCTACAAGTCAAACCTGATTCATGACATCCAAATGCAAAGGGGCGCCCGCAAGCGCCCCTTTGTCCAAGTTAGTGCACAACCGCATCTTCTGGCGGTTGTCGGTTGCTCGATGACACACGGTCCCCGACCAATAATCCGTCAACGCCTGCGCTAACAGTGATGGTGTCGCCATCCAAAACGTCCCCAGCAAGAATCATCTCTGCCAGTTGGTTTTGCAACGCGCGCTGGATCACCCGCTTTAGCGGGCGCGCACCGAACACCGGATCATAGCCTTCATCGGCCAACCACTTGAGCGCTGCTTCATCCAGATCAAGGTGGATGTTGCGACTGGCCAAACGATCCTCAAGACGTTTCATCTGGATCGTGACGATCCCTGCCATATCTTCGCGGGCAAGGCGGTCAAAGATGATCGTCTCGTCCAAACGGTTCAGGAATTCAGGCCGGAAGTGGGCGCGGACTGCGTCCATCACATCACGTTTGGCTTGGGTCGGATCTGCACCGTCAGGCAATTGGCTAAGTGCTTGCGCCCCAAGGTTCGACGTCAGAATGATCAACGTTTGCTTGAAATCAACTGTCCGGCCCTGACCATCCGTCAAGATACCATCGTCCAGAACCTGCAAGAGCACGTTGAACACATCGGGATGCGCTTTTTCGACCTCGTCAAACAAGACCACCTGATAAGGACGCCTGCGGACCGCTTCGGTCAGCACACCACCTTCATCATATCCAACATACCCTGGAGGCGCACCAATCAGGCGCGAGACCGCGTGCTTTTCCATGAATTCTGACATGTCGATACGGACCATCGCGTTGTCATCATCGAAAAGATATTCTGCCACGGCCTTGGTTAATTCGGTCTTACCGACACCAGTAGGTCCAAGGAACAGAAACGAGCCCAATGGTCGGTTCTCGTCGTTCAGCCCAGCGCGCGCGCGGCGCACCGCGTCCGCCACTGACTTAACGGCAGGCTTTTGGGCAATGACACGTTTGCCAAGCTCGTCTTCCATACGCAGAAGTTTGTCACGCTCGCCTTCAAGCATTTTCGAGGTCGGGATACCTGTCCAACGCTCAACGACTTGGGCGATTTGCTCAGGGCGCACGGCCTCTTCGACCATCAAATCGTCGTCTGCTTCAACGTCGGCAATCTTGCGTTCCAAATCTGGAATAACGCCGTACGACAGTTCACCTGCTTTGGCTAAGTTGCCTTCGCGTTTCGCGATATCCAGTTCAGCGCGTGCACGATCCAGTTTTTCCTTAACATGCCGCGTGCCTTCCAGCTTATCGCGTTCGGCTTGCCATTTCGCGGTCATTTCTGATCCGCGATCCTGCAAGTCGGCCAGTTCTTTTTCCAACCGCTCAAGCCGCTCTTTCGAGGCTTTATCGTCTTCCTTTTTCAACGCCTCGCCTTCGATCTGCAATTGCAGGATCTGACGGTCTAGCGCGTCCAGTTCTTCTGGCTTGCTGTCTACTTCCATGCGAAGCCGGCTTGCGGCCTCGTCCATCAAATCGATGGCTTTGTCCGGCAAAAAGCGGTCAGTGATATAGCGGTGCGATAGTGTGGCCGCCGCGACCAACGCGCTGTCAGAAATCCGCACACCGTGGTGCAACTCGTATTTTTCCTTAATGCCGCGCAGAATGCTGACAGTGTCAGACACGGTTGGTTCTTCTATCACAATGGGCTGGAAACGCCGCGCAAGTGCCGCGTCTTTTTCAACGTACTTGCGGTATTCGGCCAATGTGGTCGCACCGATACAATGCAATTCGCCCCGTGCAAGCGCAGGTTTGATCAGGTTGGCGGCATCCATCGCGCCCTCGGACGCACCAGCGCCGACAAGCGTATGCATTTCGTCGATAAACAGGATGATTTCACCCGCCGCCGTTTCGATTTCCTTAAGAACTGCCTTAAGCCGTTCTTCAAATTCACCACGGTATTTCGCACCAGCAATCAGCGCACCCATATCAAGCGCCATCAGCTTTTTGTTGCGCAGTGATTCCGGCACATCGCCACTGATGATGCGCAACGCCAAACCTTCGGCAATCGCGGTTTTACCCACACCGGGTTCACCAATCAGAACAGGGTTGTTCTTGGTGCGGCGCGACAAAACCTGCATCGCGCGGCGAATTTCTTCGTCGCGACCAATGATCGGGTCAATTTTACCCTGCTCTGCGGCTTCGGTCAGGTCGCGGGCATATTTTGCCAACGCCTCAAAGCTGTCTTCGGCGGTCGCACTATCTGCAGTCCGCCCTTTGCGTATATCGTTGATCGCAGAATTTAGCCCTTGGGGCGTTACCTTGCCTGCGTCCAGCGCATCCTTGGCTTTGGATTTCACCAGCGCCAATGCGGTCAAAAGCCGTTCAACCGGAACAAAACTGTCGCCTGCTTTTTTGGCAATAGCTTCTGCCTCGGCTAAGACTTTGGCGGTCGTGTTATCAAGGTACGCTTGCGCGCCTTCACCAGTAACCTTGGCCATTTTGGCAAGGCTCGCATCCACGGCGGCAAGCACGGCTTTGGGATCGCCGCCAGCGCGGGTGATCAGATTAGAGGCAAGCCCCTCTTCGTCATCCATCAATGCTTTGAGCAGGTGTTCAGGCGCAAGCCGCTGATGGCTTTCACGCATTGCGATCGTCTGGGCGGCTTGTACGAAGCCGCGCGACCGCTCTGTGAACTTATCTAAGTTCATGGGTCTCTCCTTATATTAAGCGCCCGGGGATATTTGGATGCCCGCTTAGCGGCACATCCCTGTTTGGGCCTTGTTGAATAAATGGGGATCGCGGTGCGCGGTCGCAAGTCCCCCCGGGGTGGCTTTTGCAAAAGGGGAGATACGCCGCATTATTCCCCGCGCATTGATTTTTCGCAGGGCCCATAACAAAGCAGTCGGAGCAAAAATCTGCGCATAAGGCGGACGCTCCACGCACAAGAACCCCCTCTTTGGTGGTTCGTGAGAACGACCAAAGCGCAATGGCGCGGTCCCGGGAGAGGCTGCGCCATTGCAATTGCACCTACCCAACGCAATCGCTAGACACCCTTGGAAACCAACAAGGAGCCATAGTAATGTCCCATGACCGCCTGATCGTCGCGATGGATGTCCCCAATGTACTTGAGGGATTGGAATTGGCGAAAACGCTGGGCGATAGTGTGAGTTTCTATAAAATCGGTTTGGGGATGTTAACCGGCGGGGGTCTGGCCCTTGCCAATGAACTAAAGCAAGAACACGGCAAGCGTATTTTTCTCGACATGAAGTTCTTTGATATTGGCGCCACAGTCGAAGCCGCCGTGCGCGGTGTTGCACAGTTTGATCTGGATTTTTTGACCGTTCATGGCGACCCGCATGTTGTGCGCGCCGCCCGCGAAGGTGCCGGTGGGTCGGATATGAAAATTCTGGCTGTGACGATTCTAACGTCGTTGGATCGCGCTGATTTAGACGCTTCTTGCATGAAAGCCGGTGATGTCGCCGACTTGGTCCAAGAACGCGCAGGTATCGCGTTGTCCAATGGAGCAGACGGCGTGATCGCATCCCCACAAGAGGCCGCCTTGATCCGCGCCCTGCCCGAAGCACATGGCAAATTGATCGTCACACCCGGTGTGCGCCCAGTCGGGGCCGCGTTGGGCGATCAAAAACGGGTGCAAACCCCCGCCCAAGCAATCGCAAACGGGGCTGACCATGTAGTTGTCGGCCGTCCGATCTGGCAGGCAAATGACCCACGCAAGGCCGCCTTGGATATTCAAGCAGAGCTTGGATCCGCATAAACAAAAAAGCCCCGACCAAACGGCGGGGCTTTTGTATTATTCAACGTGGGCGGCGTTAGTCGTTGACGTCAGTATCCCAGATTTTCACTTGTCCGGTTTTCAACCCGAAATATTTGCGCATCGCCAGATATGAAACCAGTGACAAGATCGCAAAGATCACCAGCGTCAGCGCCAAGCCTGTGGCAGAGACGCCAAGCAAAATAAGCAGCCCCATCACGCCCGCACCTATTGCGAACCCCAGAAAAATATAGCCGGGGATCAGTACTTCGAGCGTGGCAAGGATCAACGCCCCTGACATCCAAACCCACCATTCTGTCCAAAGTGGCATCTTAGCGTCCTTTCAACATTTTAAAGGCATCCGCAAAGGCATCCAATGCATTCGCAGGCAAGATCACGGTCTGGTTTCCAGCGCCGTCACCTAACTTTTGCAATGCTTCAACCTGCTTCAGCGCAACCTGATACTGCGCGGCCTCTAGGCCGTTATCGGCAATCGCACCTGCAACCACCTGTGTTGCATAGGCTTCGGCATCGGCCAAAACGCGGCGGGCCTTGGCGTCTTGCTCAGCGGCATAAAGCTCCGCGTCCGACTGCAATTCAACGGCCCGCTTGCGGCCTTCGGCCTCGGTGACTTGCGCACGACGGGCACGTTCAGCATTTAACTGCTGCAACATCGCTTCGCGGGTAGCCTGATCAAGGTTCACGTCCAAAATCTCGGCGCGGGTCACTTCGATACCCCAATCATCGACCTGTTGGGCAACTTGGGTGCGCACGGCCTCAATCAGACTGGAACGGTTGGCTTGGACCTGATCCAACTCCATCCGGCCAATCTCTGACCGAACGATACCAGCGACTGTGGTAGAAATCGCACCATCCACATCACGAATGCGGTAAACTGTCTTTTCGGGTTCGATAATGCGGTAAAACACTGATGTTTCGACCTGCACAAGCACGTTGTCCGACGTAATCGCGTCTTGGGACATTGAGGGAAGCTGACGCTCTAAGATAGACACTTTGTGGCGCACACGGTCCAAGAACGGCACGATAAAGTTGATACCAGGCCCTAGCACAGCGCGCAGACGGCCGAGCCGTTCAACAACGTATTTTTCCGACTGCGGCACGATGCGAACACCGGCCATAATACAGACGATGATGAACACCGCCAAAAGCAAATAAAGAATGTTAGCGCCTAAAAATTCGGCGAGTACGTTTTCAATTGGCATATATCTGTCCCTCAATTGTTATGAAGGACAGATAAGTATGATTTACGCGGAATTCAATGTATACTATCGCATACTGTTCGTTTTGAACCGTGCTGTGATCACAGCGCCAATCGTATCAGCAGTTGCCGGGCTGAGGGTCCAACCAAGGTGTCCGTGACCAGTATTATAGAATACACGGTCACTCTTTCCGGGCCCGACGCGCGGCATCATGTTGGGCATCATTGGACGCAATCCAGCCCATGGCACACAATTCTCGGTCGAGACATCTGGGAAATGCTCTTCGCACCATTTGATCAATGGACGCACGCGGCGCTCAAGAATATCGCGGTTCTCACCGTTGAATTCGGCAGTGCCGGCAATGCGCAGACGGTTTTTGCCCAAACGCGACGAAACGATCTTTGCTTTGTCATCCAGCAGCGACGTGGTGGGGGCAGCCGCTTGGCTTGCAGCATCATCCAAATTCACGGTGATGGAATACCCTTTGACAGGATAAACATTCACGCGGTCACCAAGCATTTGGGCGAACTTGCGGCTTGCAACGCCTGCTGACACGACAACACCATCGAAACGCTCTTCATGGCCGCATTCGACGTACACACCATCGGCACGCACGTGCAAATCGGTCACTGGCTTGCCCAGTTTAAATTCAACACCTTGTTTCTTAAGCCAATCAGCAAGGCCCATGGTGAATTTGTGGATGTCGCCCGTGCTGTCGCTTTCGGTCCAAAAACCGCCAATGATGTCGCCGCGCAAAGTGGGCTCGCGTGCCATGACTTCATCAACGGTCAATTCATGGCGCTCTAGTCCGCCTTCAGCCAACAAACCGTTGACCATACGCGCATGCTTGAGATCTTTTTCGGTCTTATAGAAATGCAGGATGCCGGCAGGGCTAAAGTCAAAATCAACGCCTGATTTCTCTGCCATTTCGGCCAGACCGGCGCGCGCAGCCACGGCCATCGCTGCTGTCTTGGTCGTGTTGGTCTTGTAACGCGGGATGTTCGCCAGAAATTCAGTCATCCAGCTGATTTTGTGCCAACCCGGACGCGGGTTCACAAACAATGGCGCTTCGCCCTCAAACATCCATTTGATGCCTTTCAGGACAGTTGACCATTGGTTCCAGACTTCTGCGTTAGACGCACTTAACTGGCCGCCATTGGCAAAACTGGTTTCCATTCCGGCATAGCGTTGACGGTCATAAACGGTCACGTCAAAGCCACGGATCATCAAAGAATAAGCAGTGGTGACACCTGTAATACCGGCACCAAGTACAGCGATCGAAGGCATGGTATATCTCCTACCATTTCGCCCCCACCGTCTGTTGTACCTGAGAGATTCACCCATTTGGGCTTGCTCCTTCGGCGGGCCAGCTAAGGCCTCTCTTCGGCGTGTTGCACCCCAACCGGTCCTTTTGCCTGAGAGTGACCGGGGCGGTTGCTCCTTCGGCGACGGACTGACGATTTCGCGACGGGCCGTTCTCTCCCGGTCGGCGTGTTTCCTATTGGAAACCCTCTATACCAAGCGCAAACAATAACAACTGTTTTTTGCGCAGTGGACCGATATTCTTCCGAGCATAAATATCCCCGCCGGAGGCATCAGGTATCGCACATAAAACTGCGCGACATTGTGCACGCATCATCGCACCCGTATTGTACCCCCATGCCAGCACTATGCCGCGATTGCCTGACGACATTTGATAGCGAAACCCGCTGTCCCCAATGTCGCAGCCCAAGGGTGACGCGCCATCCGGAACTGTTCGATCTTTCCATTGCGCATATGGACTGCGATGCATTTTATGCCTCGGTCGCGAAGCGGGACAATCCAGAGCTTGCCGACAAACCGGTGATTATTGGCGGTGGCAGACGCGGGGTCGTCTCGACCGCATGCTATGTTGCGCGGATCAAGGGCGTCAAATCGGCGATGCCAATGTTTCAGGCACTAAAGCTATGTCCTGAGGCCGTTGTGGTGCGCCCCGATTTCGACGCCTATGTGACAGCGTCAAAAGCAATCCGCGCAATGATGGATGAACTAACGCCAGTGGTAGAGCCATTGTCACTCGACGAAGCTTTCATGGATTTGCGCGGCACCGAACGCCTGCATCATGCGCCGCCTGCCGTGATGCTCGCGCGGTTAATCAAGCGGATGAAGGACGATTTAGGACTGACGGGGTCAATCGGGTTGTCGCACAATAAGTTCTTGGCCAAAGTTGCTTCGGATTTGGACAAACCACGCGGGTTCTCAATTATTGGCAAAGAAGAGACGACAGCATTCTTGCGGCCCAAATCCGTGCGTCTGATCTGGGGGATCGGGCCCGCTGCACAAGTCAGCTTGAATAACGCGGGTATTCGGACATTCGACGACCTGCTGCGCTGGGATCGACGCGATCTGCATGACCGCTTTGGCGACATGGGCGAGAGGCTATATAGTCTGGCCCGCGGCGAGGACGGGCGGCGTATTTCATCGCATAACCCCGTCAAAACACTGTCGAACGAAACCACCTTTAACGAAGACACAGGTGATGTTGATATCCTTGACGGGCATCTATGGCGCATGGCCGAAAAAGTATCCGCGCGTGCCAAGGCAACCGATAAGGCGGGGCGCGTTGTGACGCTGAAGCTTAAGACTTCGGACTTTAAGCTGATTTCAAAGCGCCAAAGTTTGCGGCATCCCACCCAGATCGCCGATACTGTATACCGGACCGCGCGAGGCCTGTTTGACCAAGTTAGCAATCGCGGGCCCTTTCGCCTGCTGGGCGTCGGGCTTTCCGACATCAGTGCGGATACCGAAGCAGACCGGGAAGGTGATCTGCTAGACCCCGGCGCGCAAAAACGGGTCGCTGCGGAAAAAGCGGCGGACAAAATCCGCGAGCGCTATGGTAAGGACGCCATCATTAAAGGCCGTGCCCTTCGGTAGGCGTCAGTTATTCTGCCGCAAGCTTCTGATCTTCCGGCAAACCGATTTCCGCGATTTCCGCAATCACAGCGTTCAACTGCGCCTTGAAACCGTTGAAGTTCATATTCGGCTCCAGCGTCCGTTCATCCATATAAAGCGCGCGATCAATTTCGACCTGAATGGCGTGCTGATGACGTGACGGCCGCCCGTAGTGCTGCGTGATAAACGCTCCGGCAAAAGGCATATTGCGCGCCACGCGAAAACCTGCTGCCGCAAATGCGGCTTCGACCCGTTCGACGATTGCGCTTGCCGCTGCAGACCCGAACCGATCACCCAAGACAATATGCGGCCGCGCGGACCCGGGCGGGCCTACATTCTCGAGCGCCTCATGGGGCATCGAATGGCAATCGATCAAAATCGCCTCGCCGAACTCATTCATACTTTCGTCAAGCAATGTTTGCAGTTGGTCGTGATAGGGGCGCCAATATCGGGCGATCCGGTCATGGACCTGTGCCAAAGGCAGTTTGCCGCGATAAATCTGACGACCGTTTGATACCACGCGCGGGATCACCCCAAGCCCGCTTGCGATGCGCGGGTTATGGGCTGTGCGCCGCACACCTTCGATCAGTGCCGAATCAAGCTCGTCTGGCCCGCGGTTCAAATCCAAGAACGCACGCGGAGCATTGGCGGTCAGAAAAGGCGCACCGTGATTGGGTACGTTTTCAAACAGCAAATCGACGAATGCATCCTCTGAGGACCTGATCTGGCTTGCATTCAGCACTGCTTGGCGCAAAAAGTCGCGTGGATAGTCGCGCCCACTGTGCGGGGACGCGAAAACCACGCTGGTCGTGCGGGTCGCAGGGCGTGCAAGATGGTAGGCAGATTTCAACAATGAATTTGTCCCTTCGTACCGATAGATAGCGCATTTTGGTAAAATTCCAAAAGGCCTTGATCCCTCCTCCGACTCCTTTTATAGACCGCACGACTGACGCGGTTTGCCCGCGTCCTATTTCGTTATAGGACGTATGCAGAAGCAGATGACATGGATGATTAGCTCAGCGGTAGAGCACTTCGTTGACATCGAAGGGGTCACTGGTTCGATCCCAGTATCGTCCACCATGATTTCACGGGCCTTTCGGGGTCCAAACTGTAACCCAAGGCGCAATCCGCGCGCCGCGACAAGAAGGAAACGACCCAATGAAGGTACGTAACTCCCTCCGCTCGCTCAAGCAGCGCCACCGCGATTGCCGCATCGTGCGCCGTAAAGGCCGCGTCTATGTGATCAACAAGACGCAGCCACGGTTCAAAGCCCGTCAGGGCTAAGACCTGCTAAGCAGCATTTAGAAAGGCCGTAACTCTTTTTGGGGTGCGGTCTTTTTCTTTTGTGCCATGACCCTAGCAATCTGTGCCCTTGGCGCGTTACGCTGATCACAAATGATCATGTGCAACGACAAAGGACAGCGCCCCATGACACGCCCTAATTTCAAATTATCCAGCATTGCAGCCCTTATTCTGGGTGCCGCATCCCCCGCGCTCGCCCAAGACAACATTTGTGGTGGTGCCGGAAACGGCGGTATCTGGGTTGGCGGTGATGAAGCTGCATCCGACATCACTGCGGCGGATACTTATCGCGAACAAATGGCGTTAGTTGTAGGCGGGAACGAATACGTTTCGCTGTTCAATGTCACGGCCCCGACAGATGTCCGGATCGAAGCCGCTGGACGCGGGTCTGGTGACACGATCATCGACCTGTTGGACAACAGCGGCAACCTGATCCTAAGCGATGACGATTCAGGCGGCAACGCCGCCTCGCGCGCAGAAACATCGCTGCAGGCAGGCACCTACTGCATGTCCCTACGCAGCTATGACGGTGGCCCGATGACCGCATTTGTCCGCATTGGCCGGCAAGAGCATGAAGCCTTGACCGACGGGATCAGTGACGCGCCGGGTGGGACTTCTGGCAGCTGTTCACAAGCCACACCTTTCGGCCCATTGGGGACCAGCGTGTCTGCGTCAGTCAATGACACGCCATTTTGGAGCTTTACCCTCGATGCGATCATGCCAGTCACCATCACGGCAGAGAACGAAACCGCTGACCCTGTGATTACGCTTTACGGTCCCGATGAAGAATACATTGCAGAGAATGACGACTTTGATGGCCTGAATTCACGCCTCGATATATCGGAACCGCTGATCCCTGGCACCTATTGCCTTGGGGTGTCAGCCCTAAATGATGATAGCGCGCCAATCACCATCAGCATCGACAGATATGATCCAGTCGAAGCCCTACAATCGCTTTATGCCCGTGGCGAGATCGCACCCCCACTTGATGGCAGCGTCGCGGTCACCGATCTTGGTCAACTGCAATCCCGCATGCGCCAAGATGTGCCAGTAGGCACTGATGTCACGTGGTTCAGTCTTGATTTTGAATCCGCTGGTCTTTTGGTCGTCGAAGCAATCGGAAGCGGTGGCACCGATCCTTGGCTGGTCGTCTTTGATGATCTGGGCCGCGAGATTGGTCAGAACGACGACTACGGCGATGGGTTAGACAGTCTGATCATGGCCCGCCTGCAGGAAGGCACGTACATTATTGGCGTCCGGCAGTTCGAAGGCGGTCAAGGCTTTGTCCGCCTGCTTGCGGAACGGTACGTCCGCGCAGAGTAATACAAAAAGGCCTCTGTCTGTTGAAGACAGAGGCCTTTTTCTTAGGAACCGTGCGATTTACCGCCCGATTGTGTCCGCCAATAAACGCGCCAATGTTGGCTGATCAATATAACCCGATGAAGACAAGTTCCGTTGCGATTGATAGCTTGCGATTGCGCGCCGTGAATTGCGATCAAAGCGCCCGTCGATATCCCCCGGATTATACCCAAGACCCGCAAGACGGCTTTCGATCAGGCGGCGCAGGACTGGATTGATATTCAACGCTTCTTCTTGGGCACGCGCGGCGCGGGTGTCCGGCTCTGGTTCCACGACGACCTGCAATTTGCTTTTGGCTTCATCCGCGAAAATACCTTGCGGGTAGCGTTCAAGATACGCGCTGTAGCCTGCTTGATCGCCTCGTGCGCCGGTTTCCTCCCAGTACTCGCGATCAAGGCGCAGTGCTTCTTCGCGTGCACGTTCCTCGTCAGCCGCGATTTCAGCGGCGCGGCGGCTCGCTTGGCCATCAATCCGGTTGATTTGTGAAGTCGTCAGGTAGGACGTCTGCGCAAAACCGTTATCTTGCTGCCAGTTGCGGATAGCGCCGCGCGAACCAGGGCCGAAAATCCCGTCTACCCCGCGCGTGTTGAATTCAAGTAATGTCAAGTTTCGCTGGATCGCGCGCCGTTCATTGCGTGTCAGGTTCAGCGCGTCTTCGGCCAGTTCAGCCATAAGGATTGGATCGCTTTCAATCTCGGCCAAGCGGTCACGGGCTTGCGACGCAAAGGGGCTGCGCGGGTTGTCAGACAGGAAATCACGGTAACTATTTGCTGTGTTTGCCTCTTGCGCGTCATTCCAAGCCCGCAAGCTTGGCTCTATAGCAGCCGGCTGAACTTGGGTTGTCTGCTCTGTCGTTGGCTGCATGATCAGGGTTTTTGGCTGAAAGCCCAGCGCGCTCAGACGACGATTGCCGCGCACATAGGCCATGACGTCTGCATCTGGTGCCGTGACGGCATTGACCATCACGCCCTCAGCCATGTCCGGTTCGCCGTAGATCACCGTCACGCCTTGCGGCACGACCAGATCACCGACGCCTTGGCGCAGGTAGTTACCAATCGTGTCGTCTTCGCCTTGATCAAAGCCCAACACGAGCACGGCCTGCCCAGCCGTTTGCGACATGATTTGCATCACAGTTTCAAGCGAAACCGCGTCCCCAAGGCCAAACGGCGAGGGCCGATTGGCATCTTTAGCCAAAAACCAACTGCGCGATCCATCGGTCACAAACTGGCCGGACAGACCCACGACCAATCGGTCAGCATCCGTGGCGTCTGTGGCAAACCGTTCAAGTAGTCGGTTCATATCCTGTATTGAACCATTGGCTAGCGTACTGACGGCATAGCCAGCGTCACGCAGATCATCGGCCGCATCAAGCACATCGGTCCCATCACTGACGCGGCGCAGATCATCATAGCGTTCGACACCCAGCAAAAGGGCGGCATCATCCGCAAAGGCGGGCATCGCCAGCACACATATAGTTGCAATTATGGGCAGTTGGCGCATGGCGCATCTCCTTGGTTATTCATCGCAAGGGATGCTTATCATGCGTCCCAGCACCTATGACGGTAGGACGGCTACGCCCTGCTATTCAATAGCGGGGCGCATTGCATGCTTTACTCGGCGTAAAACTACTCTGCTGCGACCGAGGTTTCAGCCTTGACGACTTTCACTGCCGCGAACTTGAATTCCGGGATTTTGCCGTAAGGATCGACCGCTGGATTGGTCAATACGTTTGCTGCCGCTTCTACGAATGCAAACGGCACAAAGACCATATCAGGCGATACCGCGCGGTCCGCGCGTGCCATGATCGTAATGCTGCCGCGCCGCGTGGATAATGTGACCATGCCACCCGGTTCAACGCCCAACTTGCGCAGAGTGGAAGGATGCAGCGAGCAGTTCGCCTCTGGTTCTACCGCGTCCAGCACTTTGGACCGGCGCGTCATCGACCCCGTATGCCAATGCTCCAACTGACGCCCCGTCGTCATGATCATTGGATAATCATCATCTGGTGCCTCATCTGGTGCAATCACGCTAGCAGGTGTGAATTTCGCCCGCCCATTTGTGCGTGGGAACCCATCGCCGAACACAATTGGCTGACCGGGATCTTCTGGCGACAGCGACGGGTAGGTCACTGCGTTTTGTTCTTCCAACCGATCCCAAGTGATGTTGCTGAGCGATTTCATCGAGAGCGACATTTCGGCAAATACCTGTGACGGGTGGGTATAAGTCCACGACAGACCAAGGCGTTTGGCCAATTCCACAGTGATCCACCAATCCTCTTTTGCGTCGCCGGGTGGTGGCAAAGCAGGGCGGCCCATTTGGACCTGACGGTTGGTATTGGTCACGGTGCCTGTCTTTTCGGCAAAGGCCGATGCGGGCAGGATCACATCCGCATAGTTTGCGGTTTCGGTGATAAAGATATCCTGCACAACAAGATGCTTGAGCTTGGCAAGCGCATCTCGCGCATGTTCCACATCGGGGTCAGACATCGCTGGGTTTTCGCCCAAGATATACATGCCGTGAATGCTGCCCTCGTGGACCGCATCAAGAATTTCCGTGACCGTCAGACCCTTGTTGGGGTTGATTGTACCTTCTTGCCAAATTTCTTGGAAAGCAGACCGGACGCCATCGTCGCCGACGGGTTGGTAATCAGGCAAGAACATCGGAACAAGTCCCGCGTCCGACGCACCTTGTACGTTGTTTTGTCCACGCAGCGGATGCAGACCCGCGCCGGGGCGTCCGACTTGCCCAGTCATCAGCGCGAGGCTGATTAGACAACGCGAATTGTCGGTTCCGTGGATATGCTGACTGATGCCCATGCCCCAGAAAATCATCGCAGATTTTGCACCCGCAAAGGTGCGGGCCACATCGCGCAGAACCTCTGCATCAATACCACAAATCGCGGACATTTTTTCGGGAGTAAAGTCAGCCAGATGCTTCTTTTCGGCTTCCCAGTTTTCTGTGTAAGCATCGATATATTGCTGATCATACAGCTTTTCTTCGACAATCGTGTGCATGATCGCGTTCAGCATCGACACATCGGCACCCGGACGGAATTGCAGCATATGGCTTGAGAACCGCTTGAGGGCTTGGCCGCGCGGGTCCATTACAATCAGCTTGCCGCCGCGCTTGGTGAATTGCTTGAAATAAGTCGCCGCGACAGGATGGTTTTCGGTTGGATTCGCGCCGATCACGATGGCAACGTCCGCATTTTCAATCTCGTTGAACGTCGCGGTCACAGCGCCAGAGCCTACATTCTCCATCAAGGCCGCCACGGATGATGCATGGCAAAGCCGCGTGCAGTGGTCGACGTTGTTGTGACCAAACCCTTGGCGGATTAGCTTTTGGAACAAATACGCCTCTTCGTTGGTGCATTTGGCTGATCCGAAGCCAGCCACACCCGTTCCGCCGATGTCCTTAAGGCCGTTTGCTGCGGCATCCAGCGCCTCTTCCCAGGTCGCTTCGCGGAAATGAGTTTGCCAATTTCCGGGATCGACATTTAGCCCTTTTGCAGGCGCATCATCGCGCCGGATCAGCGGTTTCGTAATCCGGTGATCGTGGTGAATATAATCAAAACCAAAGCGGCCTTTGACGCACAGACGGCCTTCGTTCGCGGGGCCATTAATACCCTCGACGAATTTGACTTTGTTATCTTTGATCTTGAGCGAAATCTGGCAGCCAACGCCACAGAACGGACAGATGCTTTCGACTTCTTTGTCGTAGTCCTTGGTGTCACCCATCTGGTTTTCATCAGTGACGGTCGCAGGCAAAAGCGCCCCTGTCGGGCAGGCCTGCACGCATTCACCGCACGCCACGCAAGACGACGCACCCATAGGATCGTCAAAGTCGAAAACCGGATAGGCGTTACCGCCACGACCAGCCATGCCGATAACATCGTTCACTTGCACTTCGCGGCACGCACGCACGCAAAGACCGCATTGGATGCAAGCATCCAGATTGACCGACATGGCCACATGGCTGTCGTCAAGCAAGGGGATATGATCAGGGGTTTGCTGCGGAAAGCGGCTGGTGCTGACATCTTGCGCAGCGGCCATATCCCAAAGATGAGACGATTTATCGTGGGCGACATCTTGGGCTGGCTGATCGGCGACAAGCATTTCCATCACCATCCGGCGGGCTTGCTTTTCGCGGGGCTGGTCGGTTGTGATGACCATACCTTCAGAGGGTTCACGGATACAGCTTGCGGCCAACGTCCGCTCGCCTTCAATCGCGACCATGCAGGCACGGCAGTTTCCGTCAGAACGGTATCCCGGGGCAGGTTTGTGACACAGATGCGGGATCACGAGGCCGCGGCCATTTGCGACCTCCCAGATCGTTTCGCCCACGGCGGCGCTGACGGTTTCACCATCAAGCGTAAAGGTAATGCGATCTGACATCAGGAATCTCCAGCGTTGTTGACCAGAATAGACCATTTGCGCGATTTTTTTGAAAGGCCGTGCGCGACTGCAAGCAGCGCATTTGCGCCATAGGTGATTTCCGATAGGCGGCGCAGGTTTCAGCAGGCGGGCATGGCCCTAGCGCAGAAGGCTATTGATATGGTTCAGGTTGGCCCGAACTTCGGGAATATCCGGTCCAAGTGCGCGCGCCCTACGCAAGGCACGCTGCGCGCCGTGCAAATTACCTTTGCCAAACCGTGCATTGGCTAAACCAAACTGCCAAAGCCAGTTCGTCGGCCATTGGTGCGCACCCGTTTTATAAAGGGTCTCTGCGGCGTCAAACGCCTCCACCGTTTCCAACCCAGCGGCAGCCTTGAGGATATCAGTCTCGGACACGCTTATCGGCAGTTGATCGGGCGGCAAGACGACAAGCCCCCAGAAATCGCCGCGCCGCCACGTGCGTTCAAAAACGGCGAATGGCATCACCATTTGGTCGCGCTGCCCAGAATTGAGGTAAACTAGATCGGCCTCGAAATCATAGGCGGTCACGACGCCGTAGTGCCAAATTGGCAACCCGGCCAAACCTAGGTTTTGAAAGACGATGACGGGATGACCTGCCGCGACTTCGGCAAGTAGCTGATCAAATCCCGATATTTCCACCGCAAGCTGACCCAGACGGCGACTACTTCCGATCATGTCGGCTAGATACGTCCCTTCGGCACCAGGATTAAAAGCAAGTGCCGCGATGTCCTCTTGGGTTATGTCGCTGCCCGCCCATTGCAATACCATCGCCAGTGACGCTGGGCCGCAATAAAAGTCGGCCTGCTGGATCAATGGAACGCCAATAACCTGCGCACGTGTCGGCACATCAACGGTCAACCGTTGATCGGGGTCAAACGGTACAGCGCAGCCCGCCAACCAAGCGAGGACGGCAAAGGCCGCAAGACGGTGCAAAAACCGGTTTAGCGCACGCACCGTGTAAATCTGAAGGCGTTGGTAAAGCACAACAGGTCAGTGACCAACAGGATCACAAAGACAGTAAACAACGTGCCGATAATATCTGCTCCCGCGCTGTCGTTTTCCATCTGTGTCAAAATCGACGCCACTTCGATATCCGAAAGGGCGGCCAAACGTGCCGCAGCCTCTGCTGGATCGACACCCATTGCGACCATCTCGGCTTGTACCGCATCACGCTCGAGCGCGTCAGCCAAAGCAGCGCGGTTGTCGAGGGCCTCGTAGCTGTTGATTGCCGACTGTGTGGTCAGCATCTCGGCCTGCGCCAACGTCACGGCCTGCGTGGCCAAAACCAGTTGCGCCGACAAAACGACCGCAACAGCCTTCTTACTCAGATTGAAAAATCCCATCGCTGTCTTCCTTTTTGATGCACGCGCCTAGCTTGCTAATTGGAGCAACTGTTTCGGAATTTCAGGCTTGATGCAACGAAATTTCCTTAAAGCACTGCGTCTTGGCGAAAACCAACTACACGAATGCTGACAGGTTGTTGATCAAGAAGATGCGCAAAATCTCGATACCGACCAGTACGACGATTGGCGACAGGTCGACCCCGCCCAGATCAGGCATGAAACGACGCACGCGGCCATAAATCGGCTCTAGCACCCGCTCTAGTCCGTACCAGATTTGGCCGACAAATTCCTGCCGGATGTTCAGAACCTCAAAGCGCAAAAGCCAGCTCATGATGAAATGTGCGATCACGAAGAAACGGACGACGCCAAGGATCAGCAGGATGGCTTGAATAATAGTCAGCATGGATTGAACGGCCTTTTGTTTGATCTGCCTTGATCTAAGCGTTCAAGCCGCGCCCGACAAGTGCATGCTTGCCCCTACGTCAAAGTTGACGTTGGCGTCACCCAAGCCCACCTGCAAAGTGACCCCTAAGGACCGCTCGCATGTATCCCATTATCCGCGTAATCAAAGAAACGCTGCGCGCCAAATTCATGGCCCCACTTGAAGCGCTTGAAGCGCATGTCTCGCACCATCGCTGCTGGCCGCAGGATCTGGACGTGTTCATGGAGATGAACAACGGGCGTATCCTGAGTATTCTTGACATTGGCCGCACAGGATTGGCCCAGCGCGTCGGTTTGATAAATGCGCTGAAGGACAACCGCTGGGGCATGACAATGGCTGGTAATTCAGTGCGCTATCGCAAACGCATCCGTCCCTTTGTGAAATTCCGTGTGGTCAGCCGTGCCGTTGGATGGGATGAAAAGTTCTTCTACCTTGAGCACAGTTTGTGGATTCGTGACGAATGCGCAGTACAGGCATTGTTTCGGTCTGCAGTTACAGACCACAACGGCATCGTAAATCCAACACGGGTCTTCGCACATGTTGGTCACGATGGTGTCTCACCGTCTATGCCTGCATGGGTGCGAGCATGGATAGACGCCGATAACACGCGGCCCTGGCCGCCCGAGTTTGACGGAGCGTCGCTTCAACTTGACGAAAGCATTGCTTGCCAGACGTAACATTCTCTGTGTCTTATCCCTGCCAGTAACGTTGGGGAATATTTCATGTCAGTATCAAGGAAACGCATCTGGGGATGGATGGCCTTTGATTGGGCATCACAGCCATTCTACACGCTTGGTCTGACCTTTATTTTCGGCCCATACTTTGCCGTTGTCGCTGCCGAGTATTTCTTAAACAGCGGCATGGAAGCGGATGCTGCAGATGCGCAAGCCCAGTGGATCTGGTCACTGGGCCAAACTGTTGCGGGTCTGTTGATCGCATTCACCGCGCCTTTTTTGGGCGCCTTTGCCGATAATTCCGGCCGGAAAATGCCGTGGATCGTGTTCTTTTCGATCATCTACGTCGTCACAACTTTCATGCTGTGGGGGTTAGAGCCTGACGGCTCTGCGCTAATCTTTATGCTGATTATGTTCTATGTCGGCTTTTTCGCCGCTGAAAGCGCGCTGAATTTCGTCAATGCGATCCTGCCATCGCTTGGAACGGACGAAGAAGTTGGCCGCATTTCAGGGTCCGGCGCGGCATTCGGGTATTGGGGCGGTGTGACATCCCTATTCATTATGCTGCTACTCTTGGCCGAAAACGATCAGGGCGTGACGTTACTGGGGAATGCGCCGTTGTTCGGTTTGGACCCGGACATGCGCGAAGGCACCCGCGCTGTCGGTCCGTTCATCGCGATCTGGTATGTGATCTTTATTATCCCGTTTTTCATGTTTGTACGTGATGATCCAAAGGTGGAAAAGAAATCCACCAAGCTGGGTGCGGTTTGGGGTGAATTGATCACCACGCTGCGCTCTGTGTTTCATCGCAAGAGCCTTTTGAATTTTCTAGTGGGGTCCATGTTCTATCGCGATGCGTTGAACGCGCTTTATGCGTTTGGCGGGGTCTATGCGGCCCTTGTGCTGGATTGGCAGACAATCCAGATCGGCGTCTTTGGAATTATTGCCGCGATTGCAGCGGCGGTGACAACTTGGTTGTCAGGGCTTGCGGATCAACGCTATGGCCCGAAACCAGTGATCCGCGTCAGTGTTTGGGTGCTGATCGGAGTTTCAATCATCATCGTCGGCATGTCCCGCGAGGCAATCTTTGGTGTTTCGCTGGCCGAAGGGTCTGGTTTACCCGACATCATCTTCTATATTTGTGGTGTTTGCATCGGTGGTGCCGGTGGTGCTGTTTATGCCGCATCGCGGTCCATGATGGTCCGCCACACCCATCCAGAGCGTCCAGCCGAGGCATTTGGCTTGTTTGCGCTGACGGGCAAAGCCACTGCTTTTCTTGCACCAGCGTTGATTACTTTGTTCACAATCATGACTGGTAACAATCAATTAGGGTTTTTGCCTGTAATCTTCCTTTTCCTGATCGGGCTTTTCTTGCTACGCTGGGTTAACAAAGACGGAGATCGCGCAGAATGGTCCGCTTCATAGCAGCAGTAATCCTTGCCTTCGGTTTGGCCGCTTGTCAGGCAGAAGATCCGCCTGCCGTTAGCCTATCGACGCAGAATGTGAATGATACACGCATTGCCAAGACCTTGTTTGGCGCAGTTCCGGTGGCGTCATCCCAGCCATCGCAACCCCTTGGTGGATATGCGCGCGGCTGTCAGGCCGGTGCAGAACAATTGGCCGAAACTGGCCCCACATGGCAAGCAATGCGCCTATCGCGCAACCGCAACTGGGCGCAGCCTGAAACGCTGGATTTTGTGCGTGACCTTAGCCGATTTGCGGCAACGCAAGACGGCTGGAATGGCCTTTATATCGGCGACATGAGCCAACCACGCGGCGGCCCGATGTTAACCGGACACCGTAGCCATCAGACCGGTCTTGATATCGATGTTTGGATGTTACCGCCTGATCGGCTTGATCTAACTACGCAAGAACGCGAAGATATATCATCGATTTCAATGCGCCGTTCGGCGGGCGCATTTACCAATGACCGCTGGTCGCCCCAACACGAAGCGATTGTGCGTGCGGCAGCCTCTGATCCGCGTGTGGCGCGGATATTTATCTTTCCGGGTGCCAAAGTGGCTATGTGTAACTCGGCGACTGGTGATCGTAGCTGGCTGAACAAGGTGCGCCCCTGGTGGGGGCACCACTATCATTTCCATGTGCGTTTGAATTGCACGCAAGGTGATGCGGGCTGCACTAATCAAGCCCCGCCGCCACCCGGCGACGGATGTGCCGATGCCCAAGGTTGGGTCGACCGCATCCTGAACCCACCTCCTCCTGATCCAAACGCACCGCCACCGACACCGCGCCGCGAGTTGACAATGGCAAACTTGCCGGGCCAATGCCTTGCTGTTTTGAACGCAAACTAGGTGCTGCGCATTCTATTTGGCCTAGCGCTGCTTTGCGCCACCCCTGCGGTTGCGCAATCGACTTTGATCGGCAGCTATGTTTGGCAGGTTGATGACCCGCTGTTTGGCGGGTTCTCAGGGATCGAAGTAACCGAAGATGGGCAAGGTTTCATTGCTCTTGGTGACCGTGGCACATTTGCGGTGGGTAGATTTGCCCGAACCAACGGGATGATCACAGGCATCACACTGGATGATTTGCGACTGCTGAGCGGAGCGGATGGTTTGCCTCTGCCACGATTGGAAAGTGATAGCGAAGGGCTTGCCATTGGGGTTGATGGATCGCTCTACGTCTCTTTTGAATCAACTTCTGGCGTGCGGCGGTTTTCTGGTGCCGATCAACCGGCGGGGCCGCTTTTGGAAACACCCGCTTTTGCGCAACTGCAAAAGAACGCCTCGCTTGAGGCGTTGGCAATTGCGCCAGATGGTACGCTTTTTACGATGCCCGAACGTTCCGGGTCAGCCATGCGGGACTTTCCCGTATTTCGCCTGAAAGACGGGGTCTGGGACCAGCCCTTTACGATTCCGCGCACCGGTCCATTCCTTGTGTCAGGCGCGGATATTGGCCCTGACGGCAAGCTGTATACTCTTGAGCGGGATTTTGTCGGCGTGGGTTTCCGAAGTAGGGTCAGACGGTTCGCACTGGATGGCAGCGGCGAGGAGGTTTTGCTCGAAACAGGTATTTTGACCCATGATAACCTTGAAGGCATTAGCGTCTGGCAAGACGTCCAAGGACTGCGCATGACTTTGATCTCTGATGATAACTTTCGCGGTTTTCAGCGCACAGAGTTCGTGGAATATCGGTTGACGGAATAGGTCGCGGGCGGTAAGTCGCGCTGTCCTCAAAGGTTGGGGGCCAAGTGCCGCACCCT
>NZ_JAFMHR010000172.1 GCF_017854415.1 Yoonia sp.
TATAAACTGAATATGATTGGCGCTGGGTTTGCGTTGGTCTTTACCGCGATGATCGCGCTCAGCTTTCCGATCGTCGCACGATTGGTCGTGGACAGCTTTGGTCTCGATAGCGAAGAAATCAGCCGGAATTTTACGTTGATGCTGACGATCGCTGTGTTCTTGGCATTCGGCACGGCGGCACGATATTATCTTGTGACACGGTTGGGTGAACGGGTCGTGGCTGATATCCGCAAGGCCGTTTTCAACCGTATGATTAGCATGAGCCCCGCGTTCTATGAACGTATTATGACCGGTGAAGTGCTAAGCCGGATCACGACAGATACGACTTTGATCTTATCCGTTATCGGCAGTTCTGCGTCGATTGCACTGCGCAATATCCTGATTTTTATTGGGGGCGTTATCTTGATGCTTCTCACTTCGGTGAAAATGAGCGTGATGGTTCTTTGGCCGATCCCTGTTGTTCTTTTCCCGATCATATTTCTTGGGCGCCGTGTGCGCAGTTTGTCAAAAGAAAACCAAGACTTGATTGCTGAATCCAGCGGTGATGCGTCGGAACAACTGCTGTCAGCGCAAACCGTGCAGGCATTTACCCACGAAGAGTTGAGCCGCAAAAAGTTCGACGAAGTCACCGAGCAAAGCTATCTTTCTGCCCGCCGCCGCATCCTGACACGGGCGGCACTGACAGCCATCGTGATCTTTATGGTTTTTGCAGCGATTGTGTTGTTCTTGCAGATGGGATCACAAGATGTGAGCGCCGGACAGATCACCGAAGGTGGTTTGGTGCAGTTCATGTTCTACACGATCATGGTCGGCGGCGCAGTCGCCGCTTTGTCAGAGGTCTGGGGCGAAGTACAGCGTGCCGCCGGTGCGACAGAGCGTTTGGTCGAGTTGTTAACAGCCGAAGATAGCGTGCAGGATCCAGAGCAACCCCTTGCGTTGCCGCAACCCGTGCGCGGTGCGCTAAGCTTTGAGAATGTGGAATTTCATTATCCTTCCCGACCGCAAATCTCTGCCCTTGGCGGCGTAAGCCTGACGATTGAGCCGGGTGAAACGATTGCTCTTGTTGGGCCGTCAGGTGCGGGCAAAAGCACGATCATTCAGATGGTTCAGCGGTTTTATGACCCGCAAAGTGGTGCAATCAAAATTGATGGTATGGATTTGCGTGACTTGGATCGTGCTGAATTTCGTAAATACATCGCGCTTGTCCCTCAAGATCCAGTAATTTTTGCGGACACAGCCCGCGAAAATATCCGCTTTGGTCGCCCTACAGCCAGTGACGCCGATGTTGAAACAGCCGCGAAAGCGGCGGCTGCGCATGACTTTTTGTCAGCACTGCCTGATGGCTATGACAGCTACGTGGGTGAACGCGGTGTGATGTTGTCTGGTGGGCAAAAGCAGCGGATTGCGATCGCACGGGCAATCTTGCGTGATGCGCCGATCTTGCTTTTGGACGAAGCGACAAGCGCACTTGACGCAGAAAGCGAATATGCAGTGCAGCGCGCAGTCGAAGAATTGGCCCGTACGCGGACAACCTTGATCGTGGCGCACCGCCTTGCCACCGTTAAAAAAGCGGACCGGATCATTGTGCTAGAGGACGGCAAAATCGCAGCGCAGGGCACACACGACGCACTGGTTGCCCAAGATGGGCTTTACGCCCGACTGGCCCGCTTGCAGTTTACAGAAGGTCTAGCTGCCGAATAACGCTTCTTTTCGTAGCGTTAGACTTGTGATCGCGCCGTTTCTTGCCCAACCTGCATCCTTAGGGAGGCCGCGAAAACATCCGCGGTAAGACATCAGGGAGGAGACGATATGACTTTTGCGAGTATCGCGGATCGGGACGCTATAGAGAATGAAAAGCCGTGGGAGGCGCGCAATGCCCCTACGACGACTTACGGTTTACTAAGCCAAACCGCAGGTAAGCACGGATCCCGCAAGGCGGTCAGCTTTAGCCTTTTGTCCGACCCAAAAGCCAAGTGTGAAACGCTTGATTGGAACGCACTGCGCGACAAGACGGGGCAGGCGGCAAACATGTTCCGCGCGCTTGGTGTTGGTGAGGACGATGTTGTTGCCTATTTGATGCCCAATGCCACTGAAACAATTCTGACCTATTTGGGCGGACAGGTTGCGGGGATCGTAAACCCGATCAACCCGTTGCTCGAGGCTGAACAAATCGCGGCAATCTTGCGCGAAACGAACGCAAAGGTCTTGGTCACCCTCAAAGCATTCCCAAAAACAGACGTGGCGCAAAAAGCTGCGGATGCAGTGCGCCTTGCGCCCAATGTGACCCATGTCCTCGAGGTCGATCTGCTGCGCTATCTGACTGGAATTAAGCGTTTGATCGTGCCGCTGATCCGGCCCAAAAACCCAGTGTCTCATCATGCCATCGTCCTTGATTTCAATGCCGAGATGAACAAGCAACCCGCAGCGCTTGCCTTTGAGGACAGCAAAGTAGACCGCGTCGCGGCCTACTTCCACACGGGTGGGACGACGGGCATGCCAAAGGTTGTCCAACACCGGTATTCGGGTATCGTTTATAACGCATGGCTAGGTGACAAATTGCTTTTTACTGAAAAAGACGTGCAGATTTGCCCGCTGCCGTTGTTCCACGTCTTTGCGACGATTGTGTCACTGGGGGCCTCTTTGGGGTCTGGTGCGCAGGTCGTGTTTCCAACACCGCAAGGATACCGCGGCGAAGGTGTGTTCGACAACTTTTGGAAACTGATCGAAAAGCACAAAGTGACCTTCATGATCACGGTGCCCACCGCGATGTCGGCGCTGATGCAGCGCAAAGTTGATGCGGATATCTCAACCCTGCGGCTCGCTTTTTGCGGCTCTGCGCCGTTGCCGCTAGAGCTTTATCGCCGTTTCGAAGAGGCGGCAGGCGTTACAATCTGCGAAGGCTACGGTTTGACAGAGGCCACCTGCCTGGTATCGATCAACCCACCGGAAGGGGAAAAACGCGTCGGTTCAATCGGTGTCCCATTTCCATATACAGACGTAAAAATCATGTCGCCCGCGACTGGGACAGAACTGGCAATCGACGAGATCGGCGAAATTTGCGTATCAAACCCGGGTGTTTCGGGCGGTGCGACGTATACTGAAGTCGAAAAAAACGCTGATTTGTTCTATTCGGACGCTGATGGCAATCCTACATTTTTGCGGACCGGTGATCTGGGACGCAAAGATGCGGATGGCTATTTGTGGATCACAGGCCGCGCCAAAGACCTGATTATTCGCGGCGGGCACAACATCGATCCTGCCGAAATTGAAGAGGCTCTCGCAGGTCACGACGCCGTGGCATTCGCGGGTGCGATTGGTCAACCAGATCAACACGCAGGTGAGGTTCCATGCGTCTATGTTGAACTGGTTGATGGCGCGGATATCACGGAGACTGATCTGCTTGCGTATGCAAAAGCAAATATCCATGAACGCGCTGCTCATCCCAAGTATCTTGAAATCTTGCCAGAATTACCCAAGACAGCTGTCGGTAAAATATTTAAACCGGACCTGCGCAAGCGCGCGATCACCCGCGTCTACAACACGGCGTTGGGTGAATTGACCGCCGAAGTTGCGACCGTCACAGAAGACAAGCGGAGCGGGCTGGTTGCACATGTGACGAAAACCGGCAGTGTAACGCATGAAGAAATCGGGAAAGCGCTAAACGCTTATACGATCCCTTGGGATCACGCGGATTAACCCTTCCCGAAGCACAGCACAAAAGGACAGCGGCGATGACAAAACTTGCATTTTTGGGCCTTGGGGTCATGGGATACCCGATGGCTGGACACCTCAAATCAGCGGGGCACGATGTGACGGTTTACAACCGCACTGCTGCGAAAGCGGAAAAGTGGGTGTCTGAACACGGCGGCCAGTTGGGTGCCACGCCAAATGCCGCATCCCAAGGGGCAGATATGGTTTTGGCCTGTGTTGGCAATGACGATGACTTGCGATCGGTTTGCTTGGGCAAAGATGGTGCATTTGCGGCGATGGCCGCAGGCTCAATCTTTGTGGATCACACGACAGTGTCGGCCGCAGTGACGCGCGAGTTGCATGATGCAGCTGCACAAAACGGGATTGCTTTCGTTGATGCGCCGGTGTCCGGCGGGCAGGCAGGTGCCGAGAACGGCGCGTTGTCAATCATGTGTGGCGGAGCAGCGGACAGCTATGCTACGGCCGAGGCCGTGATAGCAGCCTATGCAAAGTTGTGCCGTAGGATCGGTGACAGTGGTGCTGGGCAAATGACAAAAATGTGTAACCAAATCGCGATAGCAGGTTTGGTTCAGGGCCTGTCAGAGGCGCTGCATTTTGCGCAGAAGGCGGGACTTGACGGTCGGGCTGTCGTCGAGGTGATAAGCCAAGGCGCCGCCGGTAGCTGGCAGATGTCGAACCGGTATGAAACGATGCTGGACGACAAATTCGATCATGGATTCGCGGTTGATTGGATGCGTAAGGATCTTGGGATTTGTCTAGACACCGCCAATGAAAACGGGGCGAGCCTGCCGGTGACGGCATTGGTGGACCAGTTCTATAAAGATGTTCAAAAAATGGGTGGGGCGCGTTGGGATACGTCGTCATTGCTTAAGCGTTTGCAAGCCTACAATTGATCGCGCGGATCGACATATAAAATTGTGTGTTGCTTGCTATCTGCTCGCTATCGAACACTGATCAAAGCATCCAATGGACGCTGTTCTGGGCTAGAATAGCGTGATGTCTTGGGGCGTTCGGACTTGCCTTGGTCTAATCGTTTCGTCAACTGCCATTCCTGCGATTTGAAGTTGCCGGGCAGCGCCCGTTGTGGGAACAAACTGTACACGGCGGGCCTGTTCCCCGCCTAAGCTTGAAGAGACACAGGTGATGCCTTCTCTTTCCAAGAACTCTTTGGCGAAAGCGGCATTTCCGGCGCCGATATCGCGCGCATGATCAGTCATGCGCGCGCCACCAAATAGCTTTGCTTGAAGGTGGCATCGCTCAGCTCCTGACTTAAGCAATCGATTTATGAGTAATTCTATCGCATTGATCCCGTATTTCAGATCATCACTTTCGGCGAGTGTTGATGTCGCAAGTAGAAAGTGGTTCATGCCGCCAACACGGTTGACGGCATCGAATAGGCACATTGCGACGCATGATCCGAG
>NZ_JAFMHR010000034.1:0-11208 GCF_017854415.1 Yoonia sp.
CAAGGGTCAAGGCACAAGCTGCCTCAAGATCGTCAGATGTGACACTATCCCTGCCCAAAAGCGCTGCATGGGCGCGCGCCGCGCGCAACGCGAACAATGGCGCGCGCATGCTGTCGATACCCAGTTCCAGCGCGGTACGAATGATTTGGGGCAGCATATCAGATGGGACAAAGACGTCATTTAACCGAACGGAATGTTCCTTTGGACCAGCTGTGTCGGTGTCGCTAATCGTGCAATTGGACAGATCAAGATGGAATGCAAAACGCTCTGCCAGTTTGGGATTTAGCACTTCGTCCGGTTCCGCACCTTCGTCCAAAGCAATCAGAACATGGCCTTGGTTCTTATCCAAAGCGACGGCTAAACGCGCGGCCAATCCAGTTGTTGCACGCTCTGCCATTACCAAAACGAGTGTCCCTGGCGTCGCAAGAATCCCTTTTTCCTGCACTAGCTGCCCTGACGCCAAAGTGGCCGACAAGTCCAGACCACCAAATAGTGCCTCGTCTGATATTGTCGGATGTAGTTTGCGGGCCTTGGGATCAAAGTGTTTCACCAGCTGATCGCGCACAGGCCCAGACCGCGCACGCACGCAGATACCGCCCAGCCCCGGGTCAAGCTGCAATAGCTGCAGCGCCAGTTTTGCACGGGTCCAAATATCGCTAGCCAAGGACTTCTTCCACTGTCCGTGCAACACGTGTGCCGCTGCCAGCTTCGTCCAATGGATCGCGGCGCAAACGGTGACGCAGCGCCATTGGGGCCATATCCCGGATATGGGCACGCGTCAGTGCGGTGTCATCGCGCCAAGCAGCGTATGCGCGGGCGGCTTTTAGCAATGTTAACTCGCCGCGCAACCCGTCAGACCCCAAAGCCAAGCAAAGCTCTGCCACGTCCGTAAGCATCTTTTCGGGCGTTTTTAGCTTTGTTAGACTCTTTCTAGCTGTCAAAATTCGATCTCTGATTGTCGCGTCTTCGGCCTGCCAACGAAGCATGAATGCGGCATTATCATTCTCGAACGCATCACGGCGCTTGATGACCTCGACCCTTGTTGCGACCTCTTTTGGTGACGCGACTTCGACGGACAAGCCAAAACGGTCCAGCAATTGCGGACGCAGTTCACCTTCTTCCGGGTTTCCTGATCCGACCAGCACAAAACGTGCCGGATGACGGATTGAAAGGCCTTCGCGCTCCACGACATTTTCGCCTGATTGCGCCACATCGAGCAGCAAATCGACAATGTGATCCTCGAGCAGGTTCACCTCGTCGATATAAAGGTATCCACGGTTGGCACGGGCCAATAGACCGGGCTGAAATGCTTTCTCGCCTTTGGTCAGCGCCTTTTCGATATCCAGCGCACCTGTCACGCGGTCCTCGGTCGCGCCAAGTGGCAGGTCGACGACGGGAGTGGGCATTTGATGGGCGCGTTTCGACACTAATCCGGCCCAATCTGGCACATCTTTGGCTGCTGCACTGTTCACGGGGCAGCCTTTGATCGCCTTGATCGGGGGCAGTAATGCCGCCAGCGCGCGCACGGCTGTCGATTTGCCAGTCCCGCGATCACCGAATACCAAGACGCCGCCGATGCTGGCATCGATGGCAGTCAGGATCATTGCCTGTTTCATTTCTTCCTGACCGACGATGGCGGAGAATGGGAATGGGGTCATAATGTTGTCTCAAGCTTAGCTAGGGGTGAGGTGCCGTTCCACGTTCCACGATCTGAATGAACGGCAAAGCGGGCGTAAAGTTCTTCGCGAAACCAGCCTTCGTCGCGCACGGCACGAATGGCTTCCGCATGGGGCCCGGTGCGGGCAAATCCGGCCATTGCCTGCTCAGACGGCCAAATAGAAAATGTGATCTGATGCAGCATCGGAACTTCGCCGATGCCGATCTTAAAGGCGACATTGGGGTCTTTGCCAATCATCACCGAGATATTCGGCACGCGCCGCCAGAACCGCTTCAGAATGCTGGGCTTGATGGTCGCGCGCGTTAGGGCGGCTAACGGGCCTGTTGATTGCGCGCCCGATGGCTCAAACGGTGTCTGCCCCGACCATGCGCCGCGCGCGGTCTGCGTTTGCAAAAAGACGGTCCAGCTTTCGCTGGCTTTCGCTTGGTAGCGCGCAAAAACCCCCGTCTGTGTGCGATCGCGCGCGGTTTCCGCGTTAGGCCAAGTAGCGAGAATTGCATAGACAGCGGTGTTTGGTACGGGGGTGAACCCTTCGCCAGTTCCCGACCCGCAAAGTTTCCAAAAACCAATGTCAGGAGTGCGGCCAAGAGGGAGACGTGCGCCGCCCATCATCGTCAACGCCCACACGCGGGCCAAGGGCCCGGCAAAGCGGAAGAATGATAGGCTAACGGTCTGAGTCACTGGCGGAACCTCGTGATGTGTCAGGAATTTCTGACACATTTCGTCGCATATGGGAAGGTATTCACGATAAGAATTGTCAACTTGCGTTTACACTATTAGAGTCGAGCAATGATGACAGACAATCAAAACGATTCAAATGCGGCAATTGTGATTGGTGCGGGATTGGGCGGACTTGCCGCTGCAATGCGCCTTGGTGCCAAGGGCTATGCCGTCACCGTGCTGGATCGTTTGGATCAACCCGGCGGTCGTGGGTCATCTGTGACCCAAGATGGGCATCGATTCGATTTGGGGCCGACGATCATTACTGTGCCTCAAGTATACGAGGGCCTTTGGGCTGCCTGTGGTCGCGATTTTCACAAGGATGTTGATCTGCGTCCGATGGATCCGTTCTACGAGGTCCGCTGGCAGGACGGTTCGAAATTCACTGCCCGCCAAGATACCGAGGCTATGCTGGCAGAGGTCGCACGTCTTAGCCCTCGCGATGTGAAAGGCTACAAGCGTTTCCTTAAGGATAGCGAGCGTTGTTATAAGGTTGGTTTCGAAGGCATGGTCGCCAAGCCGATGCACCGCATGTGGGAAACCATCAAAGTTCTACCGCAGTTCGCGATGTTGCGCGCCGATCGGTCTATCCTTGGTCTGGCCAAGGCCCGTGTCAAAGATGCCCGTTTGCGCATGGCGCTGTCGTTTCACCCGCTGTTCATCGGCGGTGACCCGATGCATGTGACGTCAATGTATTCGCTGGTGGCCTATCTCGAGAAAGAGTTTGGCGTGCACTATGCGATGGGCGGCGTGCAAGAAATTGCGAACGCCATGACCCGCGTTATTCAATCCCAAGGCGGGCAAGTCCGCCAAGGTGTTGAGGTCGATGAGATTCTGATCGAAGATGGCGCCGCGACGGGGGTTCGGCTTACAAATTCAGACACTATTCCAGCCCAACTCGTGGTTAGTAATGCTGACGCAGGTCATACGTACCAGCGCCTTTTGCGCAATCATCCCCGCAAACGCTGGACCGATAAAAAGCTGAAATCACGCCGCTGGTCGATGGGTCTGTTTGTTTGGTATTTCGGTACAAAAGGTACTGCAAAGATGTGGCCGGATGTTGGCCATCACACGATAACGAACGCGCCGCGCTATGAGGGGCTTCTTCGCGACATCTTTATCAAGGGCAAGCTGTCCGACGACATGAGCCTCTATATCCATCGCCCCGCAAAGACCGATCCAAGCGTCGCACCTGCCGGTGATGATACGTTCTACGTCCTGTCCCCCGTCCCGCATCTAGGGTTCGATGATGCCGTTGATTGGGAAAAGGAGCTCGAGATTTATAAGGCCAAGGTGCAGGCAGAGGTCGAAAAGACCTTGCCGGGTTTTGCCGAACTTATCAGCACCGAAATGGTGCTCACGCCCGAGGATTTCCGCGATCGTTACTTGTCACCCAACGGGTCTGGTTTCTCTATCGAGCCGCGCATTCTGCAGTCGGCGTGGTTTCGTCCGCATAACATCAGCGAAGAGGCCAAAGACTTGTATCTGGTGGGCGCTGGTACCCATCCCGGTGCGGGCGTGCCCGGCGTGATTTCCAGTGCAGAAGTCCTGGCGAAAATGGTGCCGGATGCACCTGTGATAACCAAGATGAAAGTGGCTGCCGAATGATCCATCCAGATGATCTAGCGCATTGCCATGAAGCGATCCGTCATGGGTCGCTGTCGTTTCATGCGGCCTCAAAATTACTGCCGACAAAGGTACGCGATCCAGCGCTGGCGCTCTATGCGTTTTGCCGTTTGGCAGATGATGAAGTTGACGAAGGCGATCATCAGGCTGGTGCTGTTTTGCGTCTGCAAGAACGGCTGGACGCGGCCTATGCGGGCAAGCCGCACAATGCACCCGAAGACCGCGCCTTTGCCGCAATAATCGAAGAATTTGATATGCCTCGCGCCTTGCCCGATGCCTTGCTTGAAGGTCTTGCGTGGGACGCTGCAGAGCGTCGATATGAAACTTTAAGCGGTGTTAGAGACTATTCCGCCCGTGTGGCCAGTGCGGTTGGTGCGATGATGTGCGTGCTTATGCGTGTCCGTGACCCTGATGCGTTGGCGCGTGCTTGCGACCTTGGCGTTGCGATGCAACTAACGAATATCGCGCGTGATGTTGGTGAAGACGCGCGGATGGGGCGTATCTATCTGCCGCTCGATTGGCTGGCAGAAGCTGGCATTGATCCAGTGAATTTTGTACGGGACCCGCTGCCGACGAATGAGGTGCGCAAGATGGTAAAGCGTCTGCTTGCCGAAGCGGATCGTCTTTATCTTAGATCAGAGGCGGGGATTAACGTGCTGCCGTTGCAGGCGCGGACAGGGATCTGGGCGTCGCGATTGATTTATGCAGGCATTGGCAAGCAACTTCGCAGTCAAGGCTACGACAGTATCTCGATGCGCGCCCGCACAAGTGGTCGCCAGAAACTGGGTTGGGTCATGCAGGCGGGCGCGCGCGCTGCCACATCGCTGATCATGCCAAAATCTGCGGTTGTTTACGCTAAACCACTGCCCGAAGTTGCGTTCTTGGTCGATGCGGCTAGCCGCGCGCGGCCTGAACAGGCGCGTTCGACCTCTGTCCTTGATATCTTGGCCGAGTTGAAAGCACGCGAAGCAGCCATTGGAACTGACCGCCCGATGGCATAAGTGTAGCGGGTACCTTGAAAGGGACCGCTATGGATATCTGGCTATTTTGTTTGTTTCTCGCGGCGACCTTCGGGGCTGGTGCCACCGGTGCGCTGTTTCCGACAGGTGAATGGTACAAAAGCCTGAACAAACCAACATGGACCCCACCGAATTGGGTCTTTCCTGTGATGTGGACCTCGATCTACCTATTGGCGGCCTTTGCAGGCGCGCGGGTCGCAGGAATGGAGGGCAGCGGATATGCGTTGGCGTTCTGGGCGTTGCAGATCGCGTTTAACACGCTTTGGACACCGGTGTTCTTTGGGCTGCGCAATTTGCGGGGCTCTGTGCCGATCATGGTTTGCCTTTGGATTGCCGTTCTTGGGGCCACGATAACACATATGCAGTTGGATCTGTGGGCGGGTCTGGCGTTTTTGCCTTATCTGGCTTGGGTCACGGTAGCGGCAGCTTTGAACGTCACAATGGTGCGTTTGAACCCTGATCAAATACCTTTGAAGCTGCAGGATCTTGATCCCTCTTGAACGTCTCCCCAAACGGTGAAACCATTGGGGATGGAAAATCACATCAAATCATGGGCCGAAGTTGCCCCCCGTTTGGTCGCTGTCGCAGCAGGCCGCGAAAAGGCTGATCTGGTCATTCGCGGCGGTAAGCTGGTGAATGTGCAAACACGAGAAATTCTTGATGGCTGGCAGGTTGCCGTAGCCGAAGGGCGCTTTGCCTATGTTGGTCCTGACGCGTCGCATTGCATCGGTGACAACACCCGCGTGATCGAGGCCGAAGGGCGATATTTGATCCCGGGCCTTTGTGACGGGCATATGCATATCGAAAGCGGTATGCTGACCCCTGCTGAATTTGCTGCAGCCGTCATTCCGCATGGCACAACGACAATGTTCACAGACCCGCACGAGATTGCGAATGTATTGGGCTTGCGCGGTGTGCGCATGATGCATGACGAAGCACTGATGCAGCCCGTCAATATCTACACGCAGATGCCGTCCTGCGCTCCTTCTGCCCCTGGCTTGGAAACGACAGGCTTCGAGATTTCAGCTGAGGACGTGGCCGAGGCAATGGCTTGGCCCGGTATCATCGGTCTGGGCGAGATGATGAATTTCCCTGGTGTGATCAATGGCGATCCCCAAATGCTTGCTGAAATGGCCGCCACCATGAACGCAGGTAAAACAGTAGGCGGGCATTATGCGTCACCTGATAAAGGCATCGCGTTTTCGGCCTATGTTGCAGGCGGTGCGGCAGATGATCACGAAGGCACGGCAGAGGCTGACGCACTGGCCCGCGTCCGCAACGGGATGCGGTCGATGATGCGCCTTGGGTCGGCATGGTACGATGTCGAAAGCCAGATAACGGCGGTCACTGAAAAAGGGTTGGACCCGCGGAATTTCATTCTTTGCACCGATGATAGCCACTCTGGCACGCTAGTGAACGAAGGACATATGAACCGCGTTGTGCGACATGCAATCGCCTGTGGCTGTGATCCGGTGATCGCTTTGCAGATGGCCACGATCAATACGGCCACGCATTTCGGGTTAGAACGCGAGATTGGCTCAATAGCGCCCGGGCGGCGGGCGGATATGATTCTGACGTCTGATTTGACGACCTTGCCGATAGAAGAAGTGATCGCGCGCGGTCAAACGGTTGCCAAAGGCGGCAAGATCACCGTGGATTGCCCGCACTACGATTGGCCTGCTGATGCCCGCGATACGGTGCATATGGGCAAAGTGTTGGATGATAGCGATTTCGCCATTCATGCACCGAGCGGAAAAAACTCTGTCCTTGCAAAGGTCATTGGCGTTGTCGAAAATCAAGCCCCCACCGAAGCATTGACCGCTGAACTGTCTGTTGTTGATGGGTTGGTTGAAGGTCAGGATGACGTTTATCAGATCGCGCTTGTAGAGCGGCATCAAGGGACGGGCAAAGTCGTTAACGGTTTTGTATCTGGTTTCGGATATCAAGGGCGGATGGCTATGGCGTCGACCGTTGCACACGATAGCCACCATATGATTGTGGTTGGAACCGACCGCACCATGATGGCTGCGGCAGCAAACCGATTGGGCGAGGTTGGCGGCGGCGTGACTGTGTGGAAAGACGGCGCGGAACTCGCATTGGTCGAACTACCTATCGCCGGCCTGATGTCTGACAGTCCAGCAGCGCAGGTCGCCGCGAAAGCTGACAAGATGGTTGCGGCTATGGCCGAATGTGGTTGCACATTGAACAACGCATATATGCAGCATTCATTGCTGGCGCTGGTTGTCATCCCATCGTTACGGATCTCTGATTTGGGCTTGGTGGATGTCGACAAATTTGAAATTACCGAATTATTCGAGGAAAACGCATGAACGTGGCCCCGCAAGTGTCAATTAGGACACCAGATGTCCCCAAGCACGAAAGCTTTACCGATCCCAAGCTGGCTGTCGCCCGTCTTCAGGAAATTTACCAGACAGCCGTCAAATTCCTATCCGAGAATTTCGTAAAGGCCTTGTCCGAAGGGCAGCCAGAAACCCGTGTACGTGCCTTCTATCCTGAAATCAGGTTGACGACGACGACTTATGCCAAAACGGACTCGCGCTTGTCGTTTGGCCACGTGGCAGAACCGGGGATGTACGCGACGACAGTTACCCGCCCTGATCTATTCGCGGCGTATCTGGAACAACAGATTGGTTTGCTGCTGCAAAGTCACGGCGTGCCCGTCGTGATTGGCCCTTCGACGACAGAAATGCCGGTGCATTTTGCCGCCGCCAATGATCCGGCGCTGACAGTGCCGCATGACGGATCAATGGAATTCAACCTACGCGACAACTTTGATGTGCCGGATTTAAGCACGACCCATGATGCTATCGTTAACGGTCAGGGGTTCACCTACGCTGATGGTGCATTGCCACTGGCGCCCTTTACCGCGCAGCGTATTGATTATTCGCTGGCGCGGCTGGCCCACTATACCGCCACCGCAGCCGAGCATTTCCAGAACCATGTTCTTTTCACGAACTACCAGTTCTACGTCGAAGAATTCGAAGGCTATGCGCGCCAGATGTTGGCCGATCCTGATAGTGGCTACACGAGCTTTGTCAGTACCGGAAACATCGAGATCACGGACCCTGATACCCAAATCATAACGCCCGCGAAATTGCCGCAAATGCCGACGTACCACCTCAAGCGCAAGAACGGCGGCGGGATAACTTTGGTCAATATCGGTGTCGGTCCGTCCAATGCAAAGACAGCGACAGATCATATTGCAGTGTTGCGTCCGCATGCATGGTTGATGGTGGGTCACTGCGCTGGCTTGCGCAATTCACAGCGCTTGGGTGATTTCGTACTGGCGCACGCGTACCTGCGCGAAGATCACGTGTTGGACGATGACCTGCCCGTTTGGGTTCCGATCCCTGCGCTTGCTGAAATCCAGATTGCGCTGGAAAAGGCAGTGGCAGATGTGACCGCTCTAGAAGGCTTCGAGTTGAAGCGGATTATGCGGACCGGCACGGTCGCCACCATTGACAACCGCAACTGGGAACTGCGTGAACAGGCAGGTCCTGTGCAGCGGCTATCGCAGTCGCGCGCCATTGCATTGGATATGGAAAGTGCGACTATTGCAGCCAACGGTTTCCGGTTTCGGGTCCCTTACGGCACGCTTCTTTGTGTCAGTGACAAGCCGCTGCATGGCGAGTTAAAACTGCCCGGGATGGCTTCTGATTTCTATAAAACACAGGTCGCGGCGCACTTGATGATAGGAATTCGGGCTATGGAAGCCTTGCGTGAAATGCCGCTAGAACGGATTCACAGTCGGAAATTGCGTAGTTTTGAAGAGACGGCCTTCCTCTGAGGCAACAAAAACGCGAAAAACAGCGTATTTTATTAGGTAATGTAACACTAATCGTTGTGGTCACACACAAGATGCCGTTAAATGTGCGGGTAATAGGCCCTACTGCTGGGGCGATTGAGGGAGACCAGAAAAATGGCGACTAAACCACTGACAAAAGCGCAGCTTGTAACTGCACTGGCCGAAGAAACAGGCATGGATAAAAAAGCTGCCGGTGCTGCATTGGATGCGGTGACAGGCATCATCACCAAAGAAGTATCCGGCGGCGGCGCTGTGACACTTCCTGGCGTTGGCAAAATCTATTGCCGTGAGCGTCCAGAGCGTATGGTTCGCAACCCTGCCACGGGCGAGCAGATCAAGAAAGACGCTGACAAGGTTGTCAAAATGACAATCGCCAAAGCGCTCAAAGACAGCGTGAACGGCTAAGCTATTCGGCCATTGGCCAGTTGCGAAGTTAGGAAAAGGTCGCCCCGAACAGGGCGGCTTTTTTCGTTTCCTATGAAGGTTGCGCGGCGCGCTCTGCAATCCGAAGGCAAAGCGCCGTCGCTTTTTCCATATCCTGAACCGATATCCATTCTAGCGGTCCGTGTATGTTCTGCATCCCCGTGAACAGGTTCGGACAGGGCACGCCCATTTCGGTCAGGCGCGATCCATCCGTGCCGCCGCGAATTGGGACAGATTGTTCTTCGATGCCCAAATCAGCTAGGGCGGCGCGTGCAAGATCAACAGGTGTCATGTCATCCTCCAGCCAGTACCGCATGTTCCGGTATTGCGGCGTGATCTTGCAGTCAATTTCTGCACGCGGTTCTGTCGCCGCGATCGTTTCGCAGACTTGTCGGACCAGCGCGCCTTTAGCCGCCAACCCGTCCAATTCAAAGTCGCGTAGAATGAACCGAACCACCATTTCGGCGGCGCTGCCTTTCATGTCGACCGCATGGATGAACCCTTCATGGCCGTCTGTTGTTTCAGGGGTCAATGTCGTGTGCGGAAGGGTGTCAACGATCTTGGACGCGAGGTGGATCGCATTGACCAGTTTGTCCTTGGCAGTGCCCGGATGGATCGAAACGCCTTTGACGGCCACAACTGCAAAATCAGCCGAGAATGTCTCATAGACGACTTCGCCCAAATCACCGCCATCGAATGTGTAGGCGAAATCGACACCAAGGTCCTTGGGCAAGTTTTCATCAACACCGCGCCCAATTTCTTCGTCGGGGGTAAAAGCCACACGGATCGTCGGTCGCTTGATCTGCGGGTTTTCAAGAAGATGCCGTGCGGCTGTCATGATGATGGCGATGCCTGCTTTATCGTCAGCCCCCAAAAGGGTCAGTCCCGATGCAGCGACGATGTCATCGCCGACTTTCTGGGCGAGATAGGGGAAATCCTCTGGCGATAGCGTCAGATTCGGATCGTCAGGATAGGTGATCGCGCCACCGTTGTAGCCCTCGATCAACCGAGGCTTTACGTTTGTCGCATTGAATTGCGGGGCTGTGTCGACATGTGCCAAGAACCCGAGGGTTGGCCCTTCAACGTTTCCGGGGATCGTTGCAATGACGGTGCCATAGCTTGTCTTGGTGATTTCGGATGCGCCGATTTCGGTCAGTTCTTCCACCATAAGGTCAAGCATCTTGTGCTGGATTTGGGTGGACGGGGCGGAACTGCTGTCCATGTCGGATTGGCTGTCTACGGCGCAATAACGGATCAGACGGGCCTTCAATTCGGCGTTAAACTGGAACATGAAAACTCCTTGGTGAATGGGTATGAACAGGCATGACAGCCTTCGCAGAGTCAAGATAGGATCACGTCTTGGTTAAAGCCCTGAACCCCATTGCATTCAGGTGATCCGTTTGGCTAAGTCCTGTTCCAAAGGGGACCCTGATGGACATCAAAGCAATCGCGATGGGATTGGCGTTTGCGCTGATGTGGTCTTCGGCATTCACGTCGGCGCGGGTCATCGTGGAATACGCGCCGCCGCTGACAGCGCTAGCGCTGCGGTTCTTGGTCTCGGGCCTGATTGGTATCGGCATAGCTTGGCTTTTGGGGCAATCAGCGCGGTTAAGTCGTCGGCAATGGCTGGGTGTCGTGATCTTTGGGATTTGTCAGAATGCACTATATCTGGGACTGAATTTTGTTGCGATGCAAACGATCCCGGCGTCCTTGGCGGTGATTATTGCATCAACCTTGCCGTTGTTGGTGGCCGTTGCTGGATGGTTTGTTTTTGGAACAAGAGTTCGGCCACTTGGATTGGCGGGTCTAATCGCCGGCGCGATTGGCGTGGTGCTGATCATGGGTGCCAGAGTGCAAGGTGGCGTTGATCTTTTCGGTGTCTTGCTTTGTGTGATTGGCGTGATTTCGTTGACCGT
>NZ_JAFMHR010000034.1:11464-23593 GCF_017854415.1 Yoonia sp.
CCGTTCTTGGGTGTCGCGATTGCAGCGACGCTTTTGGGCGAGCGGATCGGAATGCTAGACGTGGTTGGTGTTGCGATTATCGCAGGCGGTATTTTGGCTGTGCAGTTGTCCAGACAGTAAATTAGTTCGTGATCCACCTTACCCGATTTGACCGCGCACGCCCCCGGTTTGCCCGCGATCCAGCAGCAGGTGATCAAGGATCACACACGCCATCATCGCCTCGCCTACCGGTACGGCGCGGATACCGACGCAAGGATCATGACGGCCCTTGGTAATAACTTCGGTCGCCGATCCGTCCATGCGGATCGACCTGCGCGGGCTTAGGATTGACGACGTTGGCTTGACCGCAAAGCGGACGACAATATCCTGTCCTGTGCTGATCCCACCAAGGATGCCGCCGGCATGATTTGAAGAATATTCCGGCCCGTTCGGTCCCATGAAAATCTCGTCTGCATTGTCGCGGCCTGTCAGGCTGGCCGCTGCCATACCTTCGCCGATCTCCACGCCTTTGACCGCGTTGATAGACATCATTGCGGCGGCCAAATCAGTGTCTAACTTGGCGTAAACAGGTGCACCGATGCCTGCGGGGACACCGCGGGCGACGACTTCGATGATTGCCCCAACCGAGTTGTGATCATCCTTACGCAGCCATGCCAGATAGTCGTTCCATTCCGCCGCCGCTTCAGTGTCCGGACAGAAGAAATCGTTTTGGTCGATCTGGTCCCAATCAACCTTGGCGCGGTCGATCTGCTTGGTGCCCATTTGGGTCATATAGCCTTTGATCTGCACATCGGGCGCAATCGCGGCAATCGCCTCGCGGGCAACACCGCCAGCCGCCACACGTGACGCCGTTTCGCGCGCAGAGGACCGCCCGCCGCCTCGCGGGTCGCGCAGGCCGTATTTCTGGTGGTAGGTTATGTCGGCATGTCCAGGACGAAATGTATTAAGGATATCACCGTAGTCCTTCGAGCGCTGGTCAGTGTTTTCAATCATCAACTGGATCGGTGTTCCTGTCGTCTTGCCCTCGTACACGCCGGACAGGATTTTCACCGCGTCGGCCTCATTCCGCTGGGTTGTATTTTTGTTCAAACCGGGACGCCGCTTATCAAGCCATTGCTGGATCATGGCAGCTTCAAGCGGCACGCCGGGCGGGCAGCCGTCAACTGTGGCACCCAAGGCGGGTCCGTGGCTCTCGCCCCAAGTGGTGAAGCGGTAGAGGTGTCCAAAGCTGTTGATCGACATGGGCGTCTCCCTTTTGTCCTGTGGGTCTAGCGGGCGTGACAATAAGGCTCAAGAGGTTTCCCTTGCCCCTATGCGTATTCCCGACTAGCTAGATCGCACCTCGGGGGGCCTAACTAGGCTGAGATTGCAGAAATGCGGACCCGTAGAACCTGAACCGGTTAGGACCGGCGGAGGGAAGGTTTAGCATGGTGCTATCCCCCATTTCCGCCCGTCGCATTTGGAGGATACGATGAAGAATACGACCTATCTACCACTTGCTGCGGGACTTGCCCTTTGCGCCACAAGCGCATTGGCCGAGACCCCAGTACTGCAAGTTATGACTTACGACAGTTTCGTGACCGAATGGGGCCCTGGCCCTGCGATTGAAGCCGCATTCGAGGCCAACTGCGCCTGTGATTTGCAATTTGTGGGTACCGGCGATGGTGCCGCGTTGCTTGCGCGACTTCAGCTGGAAGGTCCGCGCACCGAAGCAGATATCGTGCTTGGTCTGGATACGAACCTGACCGCAGCAGCCCGCGAAACAGGTCTTTTTGCGCCGCATGGTGTTGCGGCTGAATTTGACTTGCCGATCGCATGGACAGATGCTGAATTCCTGCCATTTGACTGGGGTTATTTTGCTTTCGTCGGTAATGCAGGTGAAGCACAGGCGACGTCTTTGCGTGATTTGGCGGACAGCGATCTAAAGATCGTCATCCAAGACCCACGTTCATCGACACCGGGCCTTGGCCTGCTGATGTGGGTTAAGACAGCTTATCCTGACGACGCGGCGACCATTTGGGCTGACCTTTCCGATAATATCGTGACGGTTACATCAGGTTGGTCCGAAGCTTACGGCATGTTCCTTGAAGGCGAAGCAGACGCAGTTTTGTCTTACACCACATCGCCTGCATACCACCTGATCGCCGAAGAGGACGACAGCAAGGTTGCTTGGGCTTTTGACGAGGGCCACTACATGCAGGTCGAAGTTGCAGGTAAAGTTGCAGGTACCGATCAGCCGGAATTGGCAGACGCATTCTTGGCGTTCATCGTGTCGGACGCGTTCCAAAGTGTGATCCCTACGACAAACTGGATGTATCCCGCGGTGACGCCTGCAGAGGGGCTGCCTGCTGGATTTGAAACGCTGATGACGCCTGAGACATCACTCTTGTTGTCGCCTGAAGATGCGGCTGCACTGCGTGATGGCGCGCTGGACGAATGGCGCACAGCCTTGTCCCAGTAACCCCGCGCTGGCCCAGCGTCGCTGCTGCGACGTTGGTGCTATTGCTGACCATTGGCACGCTGGGCGCGGTTGCCTGGCGTGCCAAATGGGCTGGCGGGCTTGCGCCTGCCGACTGGGCGGCGGTGCGGTTCACCATTGTTCAGGCGCTTCTATCCGCTGCTATCAGCGTGGTGCTGGCAATTCCTGTCGCGCGCGCGCTTGCGCGACGCAGGTTTCGCGGGCGACAGTTGCTTATCACGTTGCTGGGCGCGCCTTTCCTGCTGCCCGTGATCGTTGCCGTTCTTGGCCTTCTTGCTGTTTTTGGCCGGGGCGGTGTGTTGAACGATGTTCTGACCAGCCTTGGTTTTTCGCCAGTTTCAATTTTTGGCATGCACGGTGTTCTTCTGGCGCATGTCTTCTTCAATTTACCGCTGGCGATCCGGTTTATCCTGCAAGGATGGCTGTCGATCCCGTCAGAGAGGTTCCGGTTGGCGGCAACATTGAATGCCCCCGTCGGGCGATTGCTGGAATGGCCGATGTTGCGCGTGGTCTTGCCCGGCACGTTTCTTGTCATCTTTTTGATCTGCCTGACCAGCTTTGCTGTGGCCCTGACGATGGGCGGTGGACCGCGCGCCACAACGATTGAACTTGCGATCTATCAGGCCGTGCGGTTTGATTTTGATTTGGGCAAGGCGGCTTTGCTTGCCTGCGTCCAGTTTGGCCTGTGCGTTGGGGCCGCTATGCTGGCCTTGCGGATCACAGCCGACGACGTGACAGGTGCGGGGATGGACCGCGTCGTGCAGCGCTGGGATGTGGCCCGCGCGGGGATCGATTATGCTTGGATCATTGCGGCGGCGCTATTCCTTTTAGTTCCCTTGGGTATGGTTGTCTTGCGCGGTTTGCCCGGTATTTTTGACTTGCCGGATACGATTTGGGCCGCAGCACTGCGCTCAATTACTGTCGCTATTGGTTCGGCGGTTCTATGTGTGTCGATGGCGTTGGCGCTGGCATTGCGCGGCGGCGGATTAACAGCGATCGTTGGTGTATTGCCACTTGCCGCGTCAGGGTTAGTGGTTGGAACGGGCGCGTTCCTGATCGTGTTTCCATTTGTGCGGCCCGCAGATGTGGCCCTGTTTGTTACGCTTCTGGTTAATGCGACGCTCGCGTTGCCTTTCGCATTGCGGGCCATTGGGCCAGCGGCAGCGCAGGTCAACGCTGATTATGGGCGGCTTGGCAAGTCATTGGGCATAAGCGGCTGGGCGTGGGTCCGGTTGATCGTTTTGCCCCGCATGCGCAAGCCGCTGGGGTTTGCTACGGGGTTGGCAGCGGCCTTGTCGATGGGTGATCTAGGCGTCATCGCGCTTTTTGCAGGGCAGGCAGAGGAAACGTTGCCATTGGCAATGTACCGTTTGATGGGGGCCTACCGCATGGAAACAGCGGCAAGTGCGGCTTTGCTTTTATTATCGCTTAGCCTGCTGCTGTTTTGGATATGTGATCGAGGAGGACGCGCTAATGCTGACGTTTGAAAATGTGCTACTGTCGCAAGGAGATTTTGCGCTGACAGTCGACATGACCCTGCCAAAGGCAGAAATCATCGCGCTGATCGGTCCATCTGGTGCGGGAAAATCAACGCTTCTTTCGGCGATTGCGGGTTTCTTTGCGCCAACCAGTGGGCGTATTTCCTGGAATGGGGCAGACCTCGCGGGCATCGCGCCAGGTGCGCGCCCCGTTAGTATGCTATTTCAGGACAACAATCTGTTTCCACATCTCACTGCTGCACAGAATGTGGGACTTGGGTTGCGCCCGGATTTGAAGTTGCCTCCTGCGCAGCTCGCGGAAGTCGAGGCGGCTTTGGCACAGGTGGGTCTGTCAGGGTTTGGTGATCGTAAGCCGGGGGCGTTGTCTGGTGGGCAACAAAGCCGTGTTGCCTTGGCGCGGGTGTTGGTTGCTGACAGGCCGCTTGTGTTGCTGGATGAACCGTTTTCAGCGCTGGGGCCAGCGCTAAAAGATGAGATGCTGGATTTGGTGAAGGGCAAGCTGCACGCTGCCGGAAAAACCGTGATTATGGTGACCCATGATCCGGCAGATGCGCGGCGCATTGCAGATTGCGCAGTGTTGGTCGCGGATGGTGTGGTAACTGCGCCGGTTTCAACGGCTACATTGCTGGACAACCCACCGCCCGCACTTGCTGCCTATTTGGGGTAAGGCGGATCAGGATACGCTCAAATAAAAAGGCCCGCTAGAAAGCGGGCCTTTTTTGTAGTAACTAGTCTGATTAGACTTAGTCTTTGTGCTTGTGCGGTGCCCAAAGACGCTTGTTTGTCAGGTACAGCAGAACGGACAAAACTGTCAGGAACAACACACCAGTCAGACCCGCTTGCTTACGCGCAACAAGCTTAGGCTCGGCTGTCCACATTAGGAATGCAGCGACGTCCTGTGAGATGTTTTCCAGATCGTTCGAGTGACCGTCTGCAAAATCAATATCGTCACCCCAAAGCGGTTGAGACATTGCAATCCAAGATCCAGGAACCTTGTGCTTGCCGTGATCGTCTTTGCAGCTTTCGGGGAAACCACCTGCCGCGAATGCGACGTTGTAGAAGCCGTCCATTGGTTCGCCTTCCAGCGCACACTCAGGTTCTTCGTGGTAGCCGGTCATCAATGACGCAATATATTCGGCGCCGCCCATGCCGTTTACGAACTGGCTGATCCCTGTACCGTACGGACCATGGAAGCCTGCACGCGCCTTTGCCATCAGGCTTAGGTCAGGTGCGTTTGAAAGGCTCGACCCGGGGAACTTGTCAGCAGGCGTTGCGGTACGAAAGTCGCCTTCGCCATCAAAGAGGGCTTGGTCGAAGATTTCGTAGAACTCTGCATAAGCGCGCATCTGATCTTCTGGCAGGGCAGGCCCACCTTCATCATGCAGGTTTCGAAATGCAACAAGTTCCAAACCGTGACAGGCGGCACAGATTTCAGTGTAGACCTGAAGACCTCGCTGAAGCTGCATTTGGTCAAAGCTGCCAAAAGGACCCTCAAAAGAGAAATCATAGTCTGTGATTTCTGTTTCAAGCTCGGCCGCTGTTGCCTGCCCTGCAGTGAGGGCAAGCGCCATAGCGGCAGTGAGAGTTAATTTACGGAACATCACTATTGGTCCTTTCTCACTCGGCCGGGTTCGCGACAGGCTTAGCGCCGTCGGTCTTCGGCGCGTAGTGCGCGTTAAAGTCGTCTTCGATGGTTGCTGGCGGTGTGTTCGGCTTTTCGATCACACCCAAAAGCGGCAGGATGACGAGGAAGTAAGCAAACCAATACGTTGCACCAAGCAGCGAAATATAAGGATAGATACCCTCTGCTGGACGCGCACCAACCCACATCAGCAAGATGAAGTTGACAGCGAACAACCAGAACCACCACTTGAACATCGGACGATAGCGGCCGGACCGTACCGAAGATGTATCAAGCCAAGGCGCCAGCGCCATTACGACGATCGCACCAAACATTGCCAGAACACCAAAGAACTTGGCGTCGACGATGCCGAATGTGAGCCAGTTTACAGCAATGACCAACCAAACTTCTTGGTCGAATGCACGCAGGATCGCGTAGAACGGCAAGAAGTACCACTCAGGCACAATGTGCGACGGTGTGACCAGCGGGTTGGCCGGGATGTAGTTGTCCGGGTGGCCCAGGTAGTTTGGCATGAAGCCGACAACCGCCACAAACAGCGCAAGGATGATCGCCAATGCAAACAAGTCCTTGATCACGAAGTACGGCCAGAACGGCAGCGTGTCTTTCGCGGCGTCTTCTTTCGAGGTGCGGCGTACTTCAACACCAGTTGGGTTGTTGTTGCCAGTCGTATGGAACGCCCAGACGTGCACGATTGTCAGACCCAAAAGAATGAAAGGCATCAAATAATGCAGCGAGAAGAAGCGGTTCAACGCAGGCTGTGCAATCGCACCGTTAGGCGTACCTAGCAGCCAGATCTGAACTGATTCACCAATGAACGGGATCGCGCCAAACAGGCCAGTGATAACCGCCGTACCGTGGAAAGACATCTGACCCCATGGCAGAACGTAGCCCATAAAGGCTGTACCCATCATCAGGAGGTACATCAGCATACCGATGATCCATGTCACTTCGCGTGGTGCTTTATACGAACCGTAGTAAAGCGACCGGAAGATGTGTGCGTAAACCGCCACAAAGAACAGCGATGCGCCGTTCATGTGGAAGTAGCGCAGCATATGGCCGCCATTCACGTCGCGCATGATGTGCTCGACCGAGGCAAACGCCATATCGACGTGCGGAACATAGTGCATAACCAGCACAACGCCGGTGATGATCTGCAGCACGAGTGTGAATACCAGAACGATACCCCAGATCCACATCCAGTTCAGGTTCTTAGGAGTGGGAAGCATCAAAGTGTCATAAATCAAACCAACAATCGGCAAGCGCTTGTTCAGCCACTTTTCGCCGTCGGACTTTGGTTCGTAATGGTCGTGGGGAATTCCGCCCATGGCTTTCTCTCCTTAACCGAGTTGAATTGTTGTTTCGTCCACGAAGGACGCAACAGGAACAGGCAGGTTGCGCGGCGCTGGGCCACGGCGAATCCGACCGGATGTATCGTAGTGCGAACCGTGGCAAGGGCAGAACCAACCACCAAAGTCGCCCGCGTCGCCCAAAGGCACACAGCCAAGGTGCGTACAAACGCCCATTTGAACCAGCCAGACCCCATCTTCGGTCAATGCCCGGTTTTCATCGGTTGCAGGGGCCGCGCCAGTGTTGGCGTTATTGGCGTCTGCGTCAGGCAAGCTGTCGACATCGACGGCGCGCGCTTCGGCAATTTCGTCCTCGGTGCGGGCCCGAACAAAGACCGGTTTACCCTGCCACAGCACAGTAATTTGTGTGCCTGGATCGACAGCGCTGACATCAACGCGGATCGAGGCCATCGCTAAAACGTCGGCCGAAGGGTTCATTTGGTTTACCAGCGGCCAGACAGCGGCACCCGATATTACAACACCGGCACCAGCCGTTGCATAGTAAAGGAAGTCGCGGCGTGTGCCTTGGTGATCATCTGCATGTGACACGGGGTGCATCTCCGATTCTTATAATGGGCGTATCTGCCCGCACGAAAAAGTAGACCGACACGAAAGACAGTCAATTTTGCCGTTGTTTATCCACCAAAACCAATGACGTCCAGCAGACAATCGGGCGCAGGCACTATTGGCGTGATAAATAGGCTTCAATTCACAAGAATTCCTTAAGCCGAAATGAGGGATTCGTTTCGGGCAGAAGTGGGGACCGCGGCGCGCTGTTTGGTCTTGCTCGGGCCCATTTGGCGATTTTTCCCTTCAAAATTCGCCAAAGTCAGCGGATTCAAGCCCATTTTCCATGAAAACTGTGTCCATCATGCGACGTTTGCATTGCGCGAATTAACTGGGACTTAAGCTATTGTTGAGAGCGTGTAAGCGTTACCTCTCTCACCTCGCCCGAACTGCTTAGGACTTTGGAAATGAAACGCGCACTTGCTTTGTGCTTTGCTATGCTTTTGGCCCCCGCATGCGCATCCGCTCAGGTGGAGCTTAGTTTTTACGCAGGCGCGCAGTCTGCGCAGCCATCTGAAGTTTTGATTCGTGATCCTTTGTCGGGCTCTCTTGATGCAAGGCTGGATTGGGAGGGGCTGTCTTTTGATGCCCCGCTTTATTACGGTATTCGTGCTACCAGATGGCGGTCGTCTGCTTTTGGCGTTGGATTGGATTTCGCCCACAACAAAGTTTATGCTGCGTCTTTGCCTGAAGGTTATGATGTGCTCGAGATGACTGATGGTCTGAACACACTAACGGTCAACGCCTATCGCCGCTGGAGTGACGTCATGGGCGCGATCAGCCCCTATGTCGGCGGGGGTGTTGGCATTTCTGTACCGCACGTCGAGGTCGCAAGCAGTACTGCGCAAACATCGGGGTATCAGCTAACAGGGCCTGCGGCGACATGGATTGCTGGTGCGAGTTTCCCGCTGACGGATCAGTGGTCTGTGTTTGGCGAATACAAGGGAACGTACTCTTCCAACAAAGCAGACCTTGATGGTGGCGGTACGCTTGAGACGGACATTGTCACAAATGCGTTGAACGTCGGCGTCAGCTTCGATTTTTGAATATTGACTACTCTGGGGAGGTTGCGACCATGCTGTCGCGGGCGCTGAATTCTGCGTGCCACTGCGCAAGCGCTTCGTTGCCATTGCGCCAACCTCGCGCATCATGACGCAGGTCAATATAGGACAACGCGCAGGCCATTCCGATTTGCCCGATGTTAAGCGGGCCTGTCAGGTGGCTCATCCAGCGGCTGTTTACTGCGGCAATACCGCGGGCTGCTTTGGTCCACTGCACCTCTAGCCAGTTGGGTGACTGCTCTGTTTCGGGGCGCAGGCGCATCTCGTAGGTCATAGAAACGGTGGCGTCCATAATGGCATCTGCGGTTGCTTCGAGCGTGAGAATTTCCCAAATGCTGTTTTGAGGATAAAGCTGCGACCCAGCTAAATCGTCCAAAAACCGCGTGATAACGCGGCTGTCATAGATCGCTGGGCCGTCAGCGCGCAGAAGTGCCGGAATTTTACCCAGTGGGTTGGCCGCGATAACTTCTGGGGCAGAGTTGAGGGGGGTCGTGCTGACTGTGATCTCTTCGACGGTGGCCATCAAATTTGCCTCGCGCAGCAGAACGCGGGTTTTGCGGACGTACGGCGAAGAAGGTGAGATCAAAAGCTGCATGAGTTAGGGGTCCTGTCTGTAAGTTAAGGAAACAAAACCTGATCCTGTCCGGTTTGCCAAGGCGGATATTTTTTCATCACACCGCGAAACCGGTCGGAATCCAAGAATGCATCTAGCCAAGCCGTCAATGGATCCAGCCCTTGCGCATCAAACCATGCGCGGTCGGTGTTAGCGAATTGGCGCACAAATGGCAGAATTGCCATATCGGCGAGCGTGCGGTTAGAGCCCATCAGGAACGCGGTCTTCGATAGGCGATCGTTGAGATCAACCAAAAACACCATTGCTTTCGCCCGCTCTGCAGCCTCGTCGCGGTCTGGGAACCGCACAGCGTATTTTGTGTAATCCAATGCTTGCTTAAAGTGACCATCACATGTGTCGATCAGCGTGAACCCTTGCGCAGGCATATCCAGCCAACCTTCGGGGTCGTCTTGGCCCAGCGCCCACAACATCACATCGCGGCTTTCTTCGATGACAGCTTCGCCATCTTGCACCACCGGCACGGTTCCTTTGGGGGACGCCGCCAGAAAGGGTGCGGGTTTGTCCTTGAGTAGGATTTCTTGCAGCGCGACCTGCCGCCCACTTGATTGGATCGCAAGGCGTGCGCGCATGGCGTAAGGGCAGCGTCTGAATGTCCAAAGTATGGGTAGAGTTGCCATGTCTGGATGCCTCCGGCGGGGATATTTATACTCGGAAGAAGTTAGGCGGTCAGTTGCTGGCCCGCAAACCCAGTGATTTTGGCGCGCACGATTTGGCTTTCGGGTTGGTCTGTATCGAACAAGACTTCGGTGAATTGTTCGGTGCGTCCCATGCGTGCATTTTCCATCAAGATGTGATGGGTCTTGCCCGTTTGTGCATTCAGGTGCCGGTCTACTTGCGCCACCCCCGCCGCACGTAATTTGCCGGCACGTTCTTTGATAAGCTTGCCGTTTACTGCAGGCATCTTTGCCGCCGGCGTGCCCGGACGGGGCGAATACGGGAAAACGTGCAGCCACGTTAGGTCACATTCTTTGACCAGCGCCAGAGAGTTGGCGAACATTGCATCAGTTTCGGTCGGAAAGCCTGCAATAATGTCCGCACCAAACGTCATATCTGGACGCAGCTTGCGGGCCTCTAGGCAGAAATTGATGGCATCATCCCGCAAGTGTCGCCGCTTCATGCGTTTCAGGATCATATCGTCGCCGTGTTGCAACGACAGATGAAGATGCGGCATCAAACGCGGTTCGGTCGCGATGGCTTGCAGCAGGTTTTCATCGACTTCGATGCTGTCGATAGAGCTGATCCGCAGGCGCGGCAGATCAGGGACGAGTTTTAGAATGCGCATGACCAAATCACCCAGCTTAGGAGTGGCTGGCAGGTCAGCGCCCCAGCTTGTCAGGTCGACGCCGGTCAGGACGACTTCGTTATAGCCTTTGTCGACAAGTCGTTTGATCTGGTCGACGACGACACCCGCCGGAACCGACCGCGAATTGCCGCGGCCGTAAGGTATGATGCAAAAGGTGCAGCGGTGGTCGCAGCCGTTTTGTACCTGCACATAGGCGCGGCTCCGCGTGCCAAAGCCGTCGATCAGGTGCCCTGCAGTTTCTGTAACCGACATGATGTCATCGACCTGTACGGGCTCTGTCTGGCCGATCAGGTCGGGGGCCATGCCTGCCCATGTCGCAGGGTCCATCTTTTCGGTGTTTCCTAACACGACGTCGACTTCGTCCATGTTGGCGAAGGTCGCGGGTTCGGTCTGTGCGGCACAGCCGGTCACGATCAGCTTAGCGTTTGGATGTTCGCGGCGCAGTTTGCGGATGTCTTGGCGGGCTTTGCGGACGGCCTCTGATGTTACTGCGCAGGTATTTACCACGATCGCGTTGTCGACACCGGCACTCGCCGCCAGTTCTTTCATTGCCTCGGTTTCGTAGGCGTTCAGTCTGCAACCATGGTTGGAAAAGATTGGGGCGATCTTCATCACAGCCGCCAAACGCCGTCAAAGACATGTGCGGTTGGGCCCGTCATCCAGACGCCATCGTCACGCCAGCTGATTTGCAAGGTCCCGCCATCCAGATCAATTGTCACATCCCGGTCCGTCAATCCGCGCCGTGCTGCTGCAATTGCTGTCGCACATGACGATGAACCAGAGGCCAGAGTGATTCCCACGCCTCGTTCCCAAACCCGCATCCGCAGATGGTCTGGTCCGACAAGACTGGCGAACTGAACATTTGTGCGCTGCGGATAAAGCGGGTGATGCTCAATCTCGGAACCGCGCGCGGCTAGGTCCACGGCATCGGCGTCGTCCACAAAAAATGTACAATGCGGGTTGCCCATGCCTGTGGCTGTTGGCGTACCGGAAATTGGCAACGCGAGGGTGTCCATTTCATAGGCCAAAGGGACTTCGTCCCAGTTAAGTTGTGGGTGCCCCATGTTTACCGAGGTCAGCCCGTTGCCTGCATCCTTGGCAATAAGCACACCACGGTTTGTTGTAATGGTTAGCGCATCACGGTCTTCGGCATCCATTAGGTGACGTGCGATGCAGCGTGTCGCATTGCCGCAAGTCGCAGAGATCGACCCATCGCTGTTCCAAAAGGTCAGATGAACGTCCGCATCGGGCGTGTCCGAGAGAACCGCAAGCTGATCAAAACCAACCCCGCGGTGTCGGTCAGCCATCGCAATTGCTACGGCTGCATCAACGCGCGGAGTGATTCCCCGTTCATCCACGACTACAAAGTCGTTTCCCAGCCCATGCATCTTCATGAAGGGCAAAATTGATGAGTCGTGCGTGTTCATGGCGGCGATATAGTCAATGCCGTGCGACTAATCCAGCGGTGACCGCATTTGGGGGTTGACCGCGCCCTTTTGTCTTTCTAGTTAGCGCGCTTAGTGGGCCGTTAGCTCAGTTGGTAGAGCAACTGACTTTTAATCAGTAGGTCGATGGTTCGAACCCATCACGGCTCACCA
>NZ_JAFMHR010000173.1 GCF_017854415.1 Yoonia sp.
GCCACCATCGAAATCCGCTCGTACGGTCCAGGCGGGCAGCGATAGGGATTGGGCGGGGCGACCATCGCAAAGGTGCCACCCTGCGGCATCGCCATGATTTGCGCCTTCAGCAATTCAGTCTGCGATCCCGCCTTATAGGCATGGGGCATCGCGTTTTGCGCGCTGATATCCCAACCGGGGACTGCCCCGTCTACAAAGTCGATACCGGGTGACAGGATCAAACGGTCATAAGGCAAGCTGCCGCCACCCGCCAAGGCCACGGTCTTGGCGTCACGGTCAACAGCAACAGCCCAGTCATGCACCACATTGACGCCGAATTGGGCCGCCAGCGTGCCATAGCTATGCCCTAGGGACTGCATTTCGCGGAACCCGCCAAGATACAGGTTCGAGAAAAAGCAGGTGTAATATGTGCGGGTCGGCTCGACCAACGTCACATCAATGGCACCGCCGCTGTCTTTGGCGATATATCGCGCGGCCGTAGCCCCGCCAGCGCCGCCACCGACAACGACAACCCGTGGTTTGGTTTGTGCGCGCACCATCGGTGCGGCCAGCAGGCTGGCAGTTGCTGCGGCAGTTCCTAGGAAAGCTCTTCTATTATAGGTCATTTGAAATCCTCCCGGTTAGTTGATCGTTTCGAAATATGCGGCCAGCGCCGCGATCTCTTCGTCTGACAATCGGCCTGCCATCATTTGCATGACAGGATGGGCACGCACGCCCACTTTGTAGGCATGCATCGCCGTGACAAAATCGTCCGTGGGCCAATGCGTGATGGATGGAATGCCTGCACCTACGCCGCTGATCTGATGACAAGACGTGCACTCACCCGAAAGGTATTCGCCATATGCAGGGTCCCCCACAATCGCGAGGATTTCGGGCGCAACCGCATGATCGACCGCTGCTGCTGTGGGCGCAGATTCAGGGATATTCGACGGGCTGGCTGAAAACTGGCGCAAATAGGCAAGCACATCATCGCGGTCTTGCGGATCGGAAAATCCACGAAAACTCATCCTTGTGTTCGAAACAAGCGCGCGCGGGTTTTCAATAAAGTTATTGAGTGTCTCATAGGTCCAGAACAAGCCACCTGAGGCTGCGCGTTCAAAACCGCGTGAATAACGAAAGCCCTCGGATGCGCCGGCGGACCTGTCAAAAATATTGTTCAGGTGCGGCCCAATGCGGTTAACAGCGCCTTGGCCCACTTGATGGCAGCTTTTGCATTCCTGAAAAAGAGTTTCGCCGCGCGCGGCATCCCCCCCCGCATCGGCATTTGCTGGCCCGCAGACCACCACCAATGCCAATGCAAGAAGACGCGCAAACATCAGCCGTCAAAGCTTTGAATATAGGCGATCAGCGCCTCGATCTCTGCGGCGTCACGCACGCCCCGGAACGACATCTTTGTACCAGACATAGTCCCGCGCGGATCCGCCAAAAATGCGGCAAGGCTTTCTTGGGTCCAAACTTCGCCTGCTTGCGCAGCTTCCTGGAACACGCCGGAATACCGAAAGCCATCAACAGAGCCAACGGGTCGGCCGATCATGCCGTTCAGCACAGGTCCGGTGCGGTTTGTGGCACCTTCACCAAGTTGATGACACGCCTTGCACTGACGAAACGCGCCCTCACCAGCCGCAACCAGAACGGGGTCGAGCGCCACTGTTGGTGCTTCGGCAGGTTCCGCAGTAGCCTCTTCAACAACAGCCTCTTCTTCGTCAGCAACATCTGGTGTCACATCAAGCACACTGGCGTGCATTGTGATTTCCACACTGTCCTTGCAATTTTCCATGCAAGGCACCGCTGCAAAGATCGGCAGTTCAGTTTCGGCGCGGTCATCCATATAGAAACTGCCCGCGTTCGGCATTTCAACGTCTAGGAAATTTTCATCGCTCAACGTGAAATCATCGTCGACCAGATCATTCATATAAAGCAGATAAGCCGTGATTGCGTAAATCTCGTCCGGCTCTAGCGATTGCGCCTCTCCAAATGGCATCGCGCGGTTCACATAGTCATAGACCGTCGAAAGATAAGGCCAATAGGACCCGATTGTCTTGACCGGATCTGCATTGCTCAAAGTCCCGACACCACCAGCAAGAACCGGCCACCGACCGGTACCTTCGCCGAAATCACCGTGACAGGATGCGCATTTATCAACGAACACTTCTTCGCCGGTCCACACGTCGCCACTGCCCGCAGGCAGGCCAAGCCCGTCTGGCCGGATATCAATATCCCAGGCGGCGATTTCGTCTGGCAGAGCATCGCGGCCAAGCCCAAGCGTTTGCTGCGCCAGAACGGGTGCTGCGATGATGATAGCGGCGCTGATAGGGGCCAGGAATTTAAGAGATCTCGACATTTTCAGCCACCCCTTCTGCGTCGACGGCCCATGTTTGGATACCGTTGTTGTGATAGATCGAATTCTCGCCACGCACGCTGCGCAGCTGTTCCTTGGTCGGTTGCACATAGCCTGTGCTGTCATGTGCGCGGCTTTGCAGCAGCAGCGGTTTGCCGTCCCAGTCGAACTCGTAATAAAACCGGTGCATGGATTTATTCAGACTTGGGCCGGATATCCGCGCCTCGTGCCAGTTCATGCCGCCATCAATGGTGACATCTACGCGCGGGATCGTTCCACGACCTGACCACGCCACGCCGGTCATCACGACCGGACCGGGGCCATGCGTGATCGGCATTTGCGGGCTTGGGCTGGTAATCACGGATTTCGCGTCCATTTCCCACGTAAAGCGCCGCGCCTGACCGTTCGCCAAAAGATCGGTGTATTTGCTGGTTTCCTCGCGGTGATGCCATGGCTGGTCGCCCACTTCGATGCGGCGCAGCCATTTGACCCACATGTTGCCTTCCCAACCCGGAACGACCAAGCGGACAGGATAGCCCTGTTCAGGGCGCAGCGCCTCGCCGTTCATTTTGAACGCAACAAGGCAATCATCCATCGCCTTTTCCATCGGAATAGAGCGGGTCATACCAGACGCATCGGCCCCTTCGGGCAACAACCATTTGCCTGCGGTTTTGACGCCTGCCTCTTGTAAGATCAGGCGCAGCGGGATGCCTGTGTACATCACGTTATGGATCATGCCATGCGTGAATTGGCAGCCGTTCAACTGGGCACCGGCCCATTCCATGCCGGTGTTGGCTGCGCATTCCAGAAAGTAGACGTGGTTTTCGCGCGGGAACCGCATCAGGTCTTGCATGGTGAAAACCAGCGGGCGATCTACTAAGCCGTTGATCATAAGGCGGTATGCGCTTGGGTCGACTTCGGCCACACCTGCGTGGTGCCGTTCAAAGCACAAGCCGTTGGGCGTGATGATCCCATCAAGTTCGTGCAGCGGCGTAAAGTTGATCGAGCTAACAGGATCAGCCGTCAGCCAAGGTACGTTCTGGCGACGCACATGCGCCTCGAACTTCGAAGGAACACCGTAAGGGGCTTCATCAACCCCCGCCCCCAAAAACTGGGCCCATGGCTGTTTTTCCAAAATGGCGGGATCGCCCGCGGCCTTTGCCGCATTCGTGCCGCCAACCAATGCCGCCCCGCTTGCCGCGGCTCCCTTAAGGAAGTTGCGCCGCGATGGTTTCATGCCTTTAAAAATCTCGCTCATCTCTGGTTCTCTTTCCTCATCATGCGCCCACGACTTGCACTGACGTGTTTGGGGCAACTGAAACTGTGCCTTGTTTGCGAATGTAATCCTCAACGACGTCCCAAATCGGCGGACCCTCGGTGCCTTCGTTCACAGAAGCCCAACCGGCCACGACATAGCTTTTGGCAGGATCAATGGCGGCGCCTGTTTTTGTCAGGGTAAGATCGGATATCCGGCTGCCAATCGGTTGATTAATGTCAATCCGGTAGGCCATTCCGCCGATCCGCACCATGTCGCCGCCCTGTTGATAATAGGGGTCCGTATTGAACAAGTTGTCGGCCACGTCTTCAAGAATAGTGTGGATGAATTCACCCGTCATTTCAGTGCGGTAAGCATTGGGGTACGACATAGAGGTGACATTAAAGATGTCTTCGCGGGTGATATTTTGGCCGGGCATGATCGACGGACCCCAACGCACACCGGGCGACATGGAAATATCGGCCTCGCGTTCCTCGATCAGCGCCTCGCAAATCAAGTCATCCCACGATCCGTTAAAGTTGCCACGGCGATACAACAACGTGTCGTCGGCGGTTTTGCCTATCACTTCGGTCAAATCATCAAGAAATGGCGCGCGTTCGGCATCAATCGCGGCTGCAACATCGGTGTCCGGCGTGATGACATCCGAAAAGATCGGGATCAGCTTGTGGCGGAAACCCATCATTTGCCCGTCGCGCACATCCAAGTCAATGCGGCTAACGAACTTGCCGTTTGACCCAGACGCGATGATGATCGTGTCTCGAACCAGCACTGGTTCAGGCAAAGCATCATGCGTGTGCCCAGCTAAGATCACATCAATTCCGGTAACGCGCTCTGCCATCTTCTTATCGACATCAAAGCCGTTGTGCGACAGGCAGACAACAAGCTCGGCACCTTGGCCGCGCACTTCGTCCACCATTTCCTGCATGCGCTGATCGCGGATACCGAAAGAGTATTCAGGAAACATCCAGCCGGGATTAGCGATTGGCATATAGGGAAAGGCTTGCCCGATCACGGCGACTTTCACGCCGCCGCTTTCGTAAAACTGGTAAGGGGCAAAATCCTCGGCTGGTTCGTCCCATTCGGCGTCGAAAATGTTCTGGCCCAAAGCAGCAAATGGCAGATCAGCGACAATATCGCGGACACGATCGGACCCCAGTGTGAATTCCCAATGGAAGGTCATCGCATCAGGTTTCAGCAGGTTCATCACGTTCACGACGTCCTGGCCTTGGGTTTTGTGGCATGTGTAGGACCCATGCCAAGTGTCGCCGCCATCCAGCAGCAACGCATCAGGGCGGTCCGCGCGGATACTGTTCACAACCGTCGCGACGCGGTCCATGCCGCCCATTTTGCCATAAGTCTGACCAAGGGCCG
>NZ_JAFMHR010000174.1 GCF_017854415.1 Yoonia sp.
GTGAATGTGCGCTGCCCTATCCGGCGCAGGTGCGCTTTGAGCTTGGAGAACACAATTTCGATTGGGTTGAGGTCGGGACTGTAGGGCGGCAAGAACAAGAACCAGCATCCGGCCTTACGCATCGCCCTTGCTGCTTGGGCGTTTTTATGGATGGCCACATTGTCCAGGATGACGACGGTTCTGGGAGTGAGTTCCAGCACCAGAACCCTCTCAACATAAGCGGCGAAAGCCACGCCATCCATGGCGCCTTTGATCACCAAGGGGCGATCATCGCACCTGCAGTCAGTCCGGCCATAAAGGTCTGGGTGCCCATTTGCCGAAGGGGGCGTCCATGATCAGGCGGTTTCAGCAAGGGGGCCTATCCCCTCTGTTTGTCAGGTTTGTCTTCACTGATGTTTCATCAATAAAGACAACACGGTCAGGGTGCTTTGACACAGCAGGAATGCGGTGCTTGAACCAGTCCTCGCACTGTCGTCTTACCTCGGCACGGCGGCGTTGGGTGGCCTCCAGCGACTCTTTTATATGTGTAGCCAAGCTTGCGGAGAAACTGGCCAATAGCGTTGGGGTGCGCCCAAACGTGCGTCGCGTCAAAAAGAGCGGCACTCAGCTCGGGCATTGTGATGTCGCCATCCTGCGCGATGATTTCGGCAAAGAAGTCTCGATGCGGGTCCAGTTTGCACCGGCCTTTTGGTCGGCCCTGCGGCGCGGCTTCCGCCTGGCCCGTCCGCTGTATCGGAAGCGCCCATCCCACTCCCGTCTTGGGCGAAAGCTTCAGGCGCAATGCCGCCGCACGACCGCTTAACCCTTCCGCAATATATCGCTCAAAACGCGCCCGAAGCGCGTCTGGTAAAGGTGCTGACATGATCCATTTATGCAAACAGGATAAATCACAAAAACACACCTGTGGAAGTTCCCGCGATTTAGGTTTCAGGCGGGACGCTGCAGTGCCAGCCTTTGGCGGGCGGGCAAACAACGCTTGTCTAAAGGGCAATTTCAAACAACTTTGGTATCCGCCGATACAACATTTGGGAAAAGCCGGACTATGTTGTTGATCGCCGCATTCCGTGCTATGTTTTTCTCAAAATTATGACAGTGGTTATGGAAATTTTAGAAATCAAGACTCGCCTGATAAGGTATGCTGTCGCGTTGACGTTAATCGCAATTGCAGCACAATTAGCTGTCTACTGGCGGACAGGGTTTGATGGCTGGACGATGTACGCAGTTTTCTTTGCTGCGTGGTTCGCGGTCGCTGTTATTGGAGTTGGGCTACTGTCAGGATCTATCAGGGCGCAAACTGCAGCCATGTGCGGGCTTTTAGTGGCCTTAGTTTTGATCGTTGTCGCACCAGTTTTAAATCCCGCAAATTCTCTCAATCCTACCTGGTATTTAGTCTTAGTCCTGTATTCCTATATCTTTTTTAGTCGCAAGCTGAGCCTAATTATCATGCTCTCTATCTACGGCTATTTCGTTATCTACGCGCTGTTCCTTATGCCAGATACATATAACCTCGGCGAGGTTGTGACATTCACAACAAGTATGTTCGTTACTGGAGCCCTATGTAGCGCTGCGAGTCGAGAGTCTAGTCAACTCTATAAGCGCCTTGGAGTCGCGGCCAATACTGATCCCATGACCAGCCTGTGGAACCGACGAGGCGTCGAAAAACTGTTCTTGGAACTTGTCACACTGAATCAAATTACGCCGCAACCATATTCTATAGCTGTCCTCGATTTAGACAACTTCAAACTTATCAATGACAGACTAGGCCACAAAACTGGAGATAATGTCATATGCCTTGCTGCAGATTTAATTCGTAACTTTACACGGGAACATGACATTGTTGCACGTGTGGGTGGCGAAGAGTTCCTACTTATTTTACCAAGAGACACCACATGCAGAATGAGGAGGATAGCAGATCGCATCCGAGCTAGATTTGAAACCGAAGTCCTTACAACTGTTGGTGATGACTTTAAAAACATCGCGACACTAAGTATTGGGGTGGTCCACAATATACCTCCCCATATCACTTTGTCAGAAGCTATGCAGCTTGGCGATAGGCTTATGTACGCGGCAAAAGACAAGGGCCGCAACGTATTGGTTGCAGCGAGTTACGATGATAGCCTAACACACGAAACTGATATACTGAAAAAGACACTCATACACGCAAGAAGTGTCTGACGTCAGCATCCTTGGAACAGATTTGAGGGTTTCGGTTTGAATAGGACAGGAATTCTAATTCTGCATCGGGTCATCGGACACTCGAAATTTGACAAGTTGACGCCGAGATTGGGAACCATTCAAGTAGGAGCATGATCAGCCCTAGTTTTCTTTCCCCTTCAGAGCGACGTGAGCTTGTCGCTTGCGTGCGCAGTCAGCGCGACGATCATGGTATCGCTCGCCGTGCGAATGCGATCCTGTTACTGGATGATGGAGAGAGTTGCGTGCCCACCTGAGAAATACAGGAAACGTAGAGTGGTGGACAACTTCCCTGACACAGGGGGCCGTATTCATTACCTTAACACGGGACTATCCTGAATTTTGTGCGCTGACGTGGTAACTGCTCACAGAGGAGACCCACGTATGAGCATCGATAAAGATATTTTGGACCGCCTGATGGAAGGCCGTTCGCCTGGTGATTTATTTGGCAAGACCGGCATCTTGGCAGAACTGACCAAGTCACTTGCGGAACGTGCGCTGAGCACAGAGATGGACGTCCATCTCTATGAAGAGCGCGCCGAGGAGGCGCCTGAGGGCCACAACCAGCCCCTCAATCGGCGCAATGGCAGCAGCCAGAAGACGGTGACCACCGACAGCGGCAAGGTGGTTCTGGACATCCCCCGTGACCGGAACGGCACGTTCGATCCGATGCTGATCGCCAAGTATCAGCGGCGCTTTCCTGAGTTCGATCGCAAGATCATCAGCATGTATGCCCGGGGCATGACGACCCGCGAGATCCAGGGTCATATCGAGGAAATCTATGGGGTTGAAGCCTCGCCCAGCCTGATTTCTGCAATCACCGACGCGGTCATGGAGGAGGTCACCGCCTGGCAGAACCGCCCTCTGGAACCCTGCTATCCGATCGTCTTCATGGACGCGATCCGGGTCAATATCCGCAGCGATGGTGCGGTCTCGAACAAGGCGGTCTTCGTGGCCCTTGCGGTGCTGCCGGATGGCACGCGAGACGTTCTGGGCCTGTGGTTTCAGGCCAATGAGGGCGCAAAGTTCTGGGCCAAGGTTCTCAGCGATCTGCGTAATCGGGGCGTCCAGGACATCCTCATCGCCGTCGTGGACGGGCTGAAGGGCTTTCCGCAGGCCATCGAGGCCGCCTTTCCGCAGACCCGGATCCAAACCTGCATCGTCCACCTGCTGCGCCATTCCATGAACTTCGCCAGCTACAAAGACCGCAAAGCTGTCGCGGCCGCCCTCAAGGCTATCTACACGGCCGTTGATGCCGAGGCGGCAGAACTGGCCCTGGCAGAGTTCGAGGATAACGACCTGGCCAGGCGGTATCCGGCGATCGCGCCCAGCTGGCGCCGGGCCTGGAACGAGGTCATTCCGTTTCTCGACTACCCACCCGAGGTACGCAGGCTGATCTACACCACGAATGCCATCGAGGCCTTGAACTCGAAGATCCGGCGCGCCGTCCGCACCCGGGGCCACTTCCCCAGCGACGACGCAGCGGCGAAATTGATCTATCTGGCACTCAATGCTACATCGACCGAGTGGAAGCGTTCGGTGCGAGAATGGCACGCTGTCAGAAGCCAGCTCGCCATCATGTTCGAAGAACGCTTTCCAATGACGTAAGAAAACGCGTCACGCACAAAATTCGGCACAGTCTCTCACTCCCGCAGAGGTCCACCTCGGACGCGACAAAGCCATTCTACAGCAACGTAAAAGGATCAAATGTAAGACGCTCGAAACGCGGCGCTTGCATCACAGACAACTCGCGGCATAATGCAATCAACCAGATGAGCCCGAGTCTCAAATACTCGAACCGGTCCGATGACGTCGGGCGTGTCGCCCAGCATTGGCAGACTACTTTAATAGCTGTACACTGAATTCCAGTGTTTTAAGGAAGAAATCAAATGATGAAGTTGGCAAAAGGTTTGGGTGTGGCGGTTCTCGCTAGCGCCTTTATGGTTACTCCTGTGTTGTTAACTGATCCTGACAGCGCGGTGATTGCTCAAGGAAAATCAGGAGATCATGGCGGCGGCAATGCCAGAGGCAACGGTAATGCTGGTAGCAACGGTAATGCTGGTAGCAACGGCAATGCTGGTAGCAACGGTAATACGATAGCGCGTGTTGATGGAAACGCCGATGGCAACAAAAACGGCAATACTAATGGTCAGGGTGCTTTGGCGAGTATGCTTAAGGGTCTAAATGCTTATCACGCAAGTCCAAATGCCGCTTCGAGTGCTGAGCCAAATAGTCAGGTCGGCCGAATTGCATCCTATGTCAGCAGTAGCCAGAACACTATTGCCATCTACGATGAATGGACGCGCGCCTATAACGAATATCTCACTTTCAGCGAATCTTACGACGGCCCTTCGCGAGACGAGATCCAAGAACAGCTCAATAATCTTCCAGTTGAATCTGAGACTTATGAGGCCGATCGTATCACCCTTGAGGAGCAACTGTTAGCATTTGAAGCCTATGAAGCCGAGACTGCTAGGTTGATGCAGATCTCAAATGACTTTGGCAAGACTTACGAGAGCGCAAGTCAGGTAGAGGATGACGCCCTTAAAACCGCTGCGAATGGTCGGACACTTTCGGCTGAAGAAGAGCAGCAATTCCGAGAGCTCTTGGGGCTTTAAGCCACTTAAGCTATGGGCGGCAAACTCTCTGCCAAAGACCTCTTGGGGCGATGTGGCGTTTACCTGATTGATCACAAGGTCATTGGTAAGCGTTGCTTCAGCCTCTAAAATTCCACGGTAGCAACTGGTCGATGTGTTTC
>NZ_JAFMHR010000035.1 GCF_017854415.1 Yoonia sp.
GAACGTACCGGTTCAAAAAGGGGTCAGGCATGCCGATATCGATCCCCGTGATTGATATGGTCGAAATTGGCGCGGGTGGAGGATCACTTGCCCATGTTGATGCGATGCGCCAAATCCGCGTCGGGCCTGAAAGTGCCGGATCAGAACCTGGGCCCGCGTGCTATGGGCGCGGTGGTGCCAAACCCGCGGTAACGGATGCCGACCTTGTGCTGGGCAAGCTTGATCCTGATAATTTTGCAGGCGGGTCGATGACCCTAAATGCCGCGTCTTCGGCTAAGGCGCTGACGGATGTGCTGGGCGATGTTCTGGACATGGATGCCGCGACCTCTGCGTTTGGTTTGGCAGAAGTCGTCGATGAAAACATGGCAAATGCCGCCCGTGTTCATGCCGTTGAAAACGGCGAGGACCTGTCAGAGTATACGATGATCGCTTTTGGTGGTGCGGCCCCTCTGCATGCCGGACGGTTGTGCGAAAAACTGGGTGTGAACCGCTTGCTGGTGCCGCAAGGCGCTGGTGTCGGTTCTGCCATCGGATTTTTGCGCGCACCATTCTCATTCGAGGCAAACCGCTCTGTTTATATGACGCTGGCGGGTTTTGACCCAGAAAAGATCAAGGCATTGCTGACCGATCTGCAGTCAGAGGCCACAGGGTTTGTGCGCAACTGCGACGCCACCAGCCCGATCTTGTCGGAATTCAAAGTCTACATGCGCTATTCAGGCCAAGGCTGGGAAATCCCGATCACCTTGACCCAAGAGCAGGCGATGAACCCCGATGTCACAACTTTTCAAGACCGCTTTGTCGAAGACTACGTCAAGCTATTTGGCCGCGCGGTTGCAGGCATGGATATCGAGATCACCGTCTGGTCCGTGAATGCCACAACGCCGCCAGAAACTGTGCCGCGCGTAACCGAAGACGCAGGATCAAGTGCCGCCGCCGTCCACGGCGACCGCAATTTGTTCGACCCTGCCCTTTCCGATTTCGTCAAAGCGAGCGTTGTGCTGCGTGATGACATGATTGTTGGCGCAATTGCGCAGGGGCCTGCTGTGATAACCGAAGACGAAACTACGATTATCGTCCCTTCCAGCTTTGTTGCGGTGCGTCAGCCTGACGGCTGTATTGATCTGCGGCGCAAAGGATAAAACCATGGCAAAAGAACATTCTCAAGTTGCCTATCAGGTCATGTGGAACCGGTTGATCTCGGTCGTGGAAGAACAGGCGCAAGCGCTTGTGCGCACTGCGTTTTCGACATCTGTGCGCGAAGCAGGAGATCTATCCGCAGGGGTTTACGATCTGCAAGGTCAGATGCTGGCGCAAGCGGTCACAGGCACACCCGGGCATGTAAACGCGATGGCCGATGCTGTCGCGCATTTCATCTGGCGCATCGGACGAGAGAACATATTCGAAGGCGACGTTTATATCACAAACGACCCTTGGGAAGGCACGGGACACCTTCACGATATTACCATGGTCAGCCCGTCTTTTCACCGTGGCCAGTTAGTCGGCTTTTTCGCCTGTACTGCACATGTCGTCGACATCGGCGGGCGTGGCTTTGGCGCGGACGCGGCAAGCGTGTACGAAGAAGGCCTGTATATCCCGATCATGAAGTTCGCTGAACGAGGACAGGTCGACCAAACATTGGTCCGGATCGTGCGCGGCAATGTGCGTGAACCCGATCAGTTGATTGGTGACATCTATGCACTGGCAACCTGCAACGAGATTGGGCATCGCCGCCTGATCGACATGATGCAGGAATTCGACCTCGCGGACCTGGGCGGCATCGCCAGTTTCATACTTGAAAACTCGCGCCGTGCCACGCTGGAACGGATTGCAGCGCTGCCACGGAAATCCGCGGATGGTGAACTGATCGTTGACGGCTTCGACAAACCGATCACGCTAAAGGTTAAAGTAACGATCCATGAAGACCGGATCGTGTCAGACTTTACAGGCACATCAGGCTTGGACAAAAAAGGCATCAATTGCCCGCTTGTCTATGCAAAGGCCTATGCTTGCTACGCATTGAAGGTCGCAATTGCGCCCGAAATACCCAACAACGCCGCCTCTCTTGCGCCATTCGAGATTGTCGCACCGGTCGACACGATCGTGAACGCTGTCCACCCTGCGCCCGTAGCCCTGCGTCATATCGTCGGACATTTTGTCCCTGATGCAGTGTTCAACGCCTTTGATCAGATTGTGCCGGGATTGGTCCCTGCCGAAGGCGCAGGTTGTTTGTGCAACTTCCAAGTCTCGCTGCGCCCCTGCAGTGACGCCCCTGCTTCCGCAAATGCACGCCGCTCTGAGGTTTTGACATTCAACTCTGGTGGGTCTGGCGCGCGGCCTGAATTTGATGGTTTAAACGCAACCGCATTCCCGTCTGGTGTGATGACCATGCCAGTCGAGGCGACAGAACACGCAGGCCCAGTGATTATCTGGCGCAAGGAACTGCGCCCTGATTCCGGCGGTGCGGGCAAACAACGCGGCGGACTTGGGCAATATATGGAAGTCAGCGCGCGTGAAGGCTATGAATTTGACTTCCAAGCAATGTTCGACCGCGTCGATCATCCTGCTTTGGGCAGACGCGGCGGCGGCGCAGGTGCCCCCACAACAATCGCCCAAGACGACGGGTCAAAGATGAACGGAAAGGGCAAGCAATTCGTGGCTCACGGGCGGCGCGTTGTGATGGCGTTTCCGGGCGGTGCAGGTTACGGCGATGCCAGTGAACGCGATTTATCAGCGATCAAACGTGACCTCGCTCGCGGCTATGTCTCGGTGCAATCGGCGGCCGATGACTACGGTTTGAGTGCGTCTGACATTGCAATCGTTCAGGCGGCCATTGCCAAAGGCGAAGACCTTTGAGCGCACCGTTGATCATAAAAAGGGTAGTGCTGCGATGAAATTGGCGCAAAACAAATTCACCCATGCAATTGCTGCAGGTGACAAACAAATCGGCCTTTGGATTTCATTGGCCAGTCCATTTGTAGCAGAGGTCACCGCCCCTGCCGGATATGACTGGGCTTTGATCGATATGGAGCACTCGCCCAACGACTATTTCACCGTCTTGGGCCAGTTGCAGGCATTTGCCGCAACATCAACGACAGCGATTGTGCGCCCTGAATGGAACAATCCGGTGATTGTGAAAAGGCTGTTGGATTTAGGGGCTCCGGGGCTGTTGTTCCCGATGATCCAGACGGTCGAAGAAGCACAAAAAGCCGTGTCTGCCACCCGTTACCCGCCGCACGGCGTCCGCGGTGTATCAGGGGCGACGCGTGCCACAAAATTTGGCCGTGTTTCGGACTACGTCGCACGAGTTGGGCATGAGACGACAGTGATCGTGCAATTGGAAACCGCCGCAGCCGTTGGTCGCGCGATTGATATTGCAAGCGTTGACGGTGTATCTGGGGTCTTCTTTGGACCTGCCGATATTGCCGCGGACATTGGGCTGGTCGGGCAACTTATGCATCCCGATGTTTGGGGCCTGATCAAGCCAGCAGCGCAGGCGCTCATCGCCAAAGGCATCCCCGTTGGCACGCTGGTGATGGATACTGCGTTTGCAGCAGAGTTACTGAATGACGGGTTTACATTTGTCGCTTGCGCGTCCGATAGCTCTCTACTTGCCAAGGCGTCTGATGCGGCACTTGCCGCCGTGAAAGATGCTTTGGAATAGCCACTACTGAATTGATTTTATTGCAGGGTATGCGGCTTTGAAGGCGGCATAGGCGTCATCATACTGATCACGCATTGCCAAATTAGGCACAATCGTCTGGCGGATCTCAGGGGCGGTCATCACGTCTTCAACGCAGGCCCCACCGGACGCTACCTGACCTAGCCGCGCAGCCCCAAGTGCCGCGCCAAATTCGCCACCACCTGGCAGGCCAATCGGCAGATCAAGCACTGTCGCAAGCAATTCCACCCAGTATTGCGAGGCTGTTCCGCCGCCAATTGCGACGATCCGGTCAAGCTTTGCATCGGTCGCCTTCAGCGCCTCAAGGCTATCGCGAAGACCAAAGGACACGCCTTCAATAACTGCCGCAGCCATTTCTTTAGGGCCAGTATTCACGTCCAGTCCCGTCAGGCTGCCACGAATATGGACGTCATTGTGCGGTGTCCTTTCGCCTGAAAGATACGGCAAAAACCGCACTTTCGACGGTGGCGCAAGCGTCGTGCCCAATGCGCCGGTCAAGGCTGACGGGCTGCGTCCTGTCACCCTGCCCAACCAATTCAAACTATCTGTCGCCGATAACATCACGCCCATTTGGTACCAGCGATCAGGGACCGCATGGCAAAACGTATGGACGGCTGTTTCGGGCGCTGGATTGCAGCCGTCTCTGGCCGCCATCAAGACACCGGATGTACCCAATGATATAAAGCCCTGCCCTTCATTCATGGCCCCGATCCCGCACGCCGCCGCAGCGTTGTCACCCGCGCCACCCGCAATCGAGACCGTGTCCTTGAGCCCCCAACGCACCGCAAGTTCAGGACGAAGCTGGCCTGCGGCGCCAGCCCCTTCGACCAAACGCGGCATTTGGTCTTTGCGCATATGGCTGACATCCAACAGGTAATCAGACCAATCGCGGGCAGCCACATCCAACCACGATGTGCCCGCGCTATCAGACATGTCAGACACGTACTCACCCGAAAGATAGTGATTAAGGTAGGCCGCTGGCAGCAACACTTTGTGCACCTTTGCGAACGTATCCGGTTCATGCGCACGGACCCATTCAAGCTTGGGCGCAGTAAATCCCGCAAAGACGATGTTGCCAGACATTTCGCGCACGTTTTTAGTTTGATCCAAACGAGCAGCTTGCGCGCTCGACCGGGTATCATTCCACAAAATGCACGGGCGCAAAACGGCGCCCTTTTCGTCGACAAGCGTCGCGCCATGCATGTGACCCGCGACACCGATTCCCTTGATATCTTGAAACTGCGGAAACGCGGCCCGCAATTCCAAAACGGCATCTTCAAGTGCTGCAATCCACGCTGATGGATCTTGTTCTGACCAGCCAAGGTTAGGATGGGAGGCCGTGTATTGGCGGACAGCAGACCCGATAGCGTCACCTTTTTCATCAATCAGCAATGCGCGCAGTCCTGAGGTGCCAAGGTCGATGCCAAGATATGTCATGTGAGTGCCTTTTGGGTTCTATACGCAGCAAACGCATATTTGAATTTTGACTTTGTGTTCCATGCCGCCCGAGAAGCCAAGTTAGTCTTTGGGATCCAATAGAACAGATAATGCCAGCGCAAACACCGCTTTGGGGTCTTCACCGCGCGCGCGGTGATCAAGCGCCAATCCGATTTGCGCATGAAGATATTGGGCGCCCAACGCAATCGGAGTTGTTCCGGTCCACGCACCGGACGCGCGCCCTTGCGCCAACAGATCGGTATACGCATTGATCGCCATGCTTTCCATTTCAGCAATCAATGCTTGGGTCTGATCCCCCAACTGCGGTTTTACTGCGCGCATTTTGACAAAAAGGCAGCCCCTTTCATGCGCGACATCTTCGGCGGCCAAACGCGCTATCTCGGTTACTTTGTTGGTAAAACTGCCCGCGCCTCCAATAACTCCAAGCACTTGCGCTAACACGCACTGCGCGTAATTTTCCAATGCGGCACAGGTCAGCCCATCGTCGTTTCCAAACTCGCGGTAGACCGACGGTTTAGATACACCAGCACGCTGGCAGATCGTGTTGAGCGACACATTCGTCGGGCCTTCATCCCAGTAGGCATGCATCGCAATGTCCAAGACATCGGCCTTATTCAACGTCTTGGGTCGCCCCCTGGGTGCTTTTTGCGGCTCTTTACTCAATTAATATACCAGTCAGTATTTATTTATTGACAGAATGTCATTTCTATTTGTACCACTTGGTATGTAAAGGTGCAATCACTGGATTGAGAGGCTTGTAGGCGCGGTTCGTTTCACCCTCTCATCGCAATCTCAAAAATGGCGGGCCATTTGACCGTTCATACAAAAGGACCAAGACATGACCGAACTGACCATTTCTACGATGGCGATCGTTCTTTTGATCGTGCCATTTCTTGTCCACGGGATTGAGGTGCTATGGCCGATGCAATCACGTTGGGTGGTGAATTGGGTCCTGCCGTTCTTTGCGCCGATGCTGCCCAGCCGCGGCAGGGCGATTTTACGTGCCGAGCAAATTGTGATGCTTGACGCCGCGCTTGATGCGGCCCCCGCCGACAAGAAACGCGCCGCCCAAGACTATGTCTTTTTGCTGCTGTTCGAGCAACGCCAAGGCGCGATTTGCTTTACGGCGGTAGCCGGCGGGGCACTCTATGGCCTGACCTTGGGCCTTCCTGACCGCGACGCATTGCATTTTGTTTTCGGATCTATCGCGGTGTTGATGATGCTTGCGAACGCAAATCAGGCCGGGATGCCCGGCTTTGGCAACCACCCTAAAGTATCCCGCAATGGCAAGCATGTAGGGTTTGTTTTCACGCCATTCTGGGTGATCGCCACGGCGCTAAACGTCTTAGGTTTTTCCTATGCTGTGGCTTAGTGTTCATCGTGTGCATTCCCAACGGCGGTCCAAGTGAAGCCCAAATACGCTGCCGGATTTTTGAGAAAAGCACTTTGCTGGAACTGGATTTGTCCGAGTTTAATGCACCTCATTTACGCGTACTCAGGGCTGCGAAGGAAATAGATCTTGGAGCATTGTTAGGCGCACCACATCACCGATCAAAATAGTGGCTAATATTCTGTTAAACCTCAAGATTTGGGCCTGTCCGACCTCGCCGTCCATATAAACGCGCCAAGCCCCCACGATCTTCCCTTACGTCACCCCGCCCCTCCCCTTGGTAGACATGATCCATCATTGCGCCGTAATGTGTCGCCAACCAAAGAGGTCGCACATGCATAACGTCGCCATCACCGGAACCGGTGTTTTCACTCCGACGCAGGTCATCACCAACGATGAACTTGTCGCTGCGTTCAATGCCTATGCGGACCAGTTTAATTCTGAAAACGCTTTTGAGATCGCGGCAGGCGACGTCACGGCGATCCCCCATTCGTCCAGCGACTTTATCCTCGCAGCCTCTGGTATTAAGCAGCGTTATGTCTTGAACAAAGATGGCATTCTGGATCCTACCCGTATGTTCCCCAAACTGCCCGCCCGCCCAGACGACGCCCCCGGCTACATGGCCGAAATCGGTGTTGATGCGGCGCAAAAGGCGCTCTCGGCGGCTGGTGTTGATGCGGCCGATGTCGATTTGGTAATTTGTGCAGCATCCAACATGGAACGTGCCTACCCCGCCGTTGCCGTTGAAATACAACAGTTTTTGGGCGCGGGCGGATTTGCTTTTGACATGAACGTCGCCTGTTCAAGTGCTACCTTTGGCATTCAAACAGCGTCTGACATGATCCGCTCCGGCTCTATCCGGCGTGCGCTGGTGATCAATCCTGAGATCTGCTCGGCGCACCTCGAATGGCGCGACCGCGATTGTCATTTCATCTTTGGCGATGTGGCCACAGCCACGCTGCTGGAACGTGACCAAGACTTGACGGGGCCGCATTTCAAAGTGCTGTCCACCCGCTGTGCCACGCAGTTCAGTAATAATATCCGCAACAATAACGGATACTTGCGCCGTACACATGACCAAATGGAAGACCGCCGCGACATGCAGTTCATGCAAAACGGGCGTAAGGTATTCAAAGAGGTCCTGCCGCTGGTCAGCAAGCATATTGCCGATCATCTTGCGGATACCGGCGTAGCTGCAAGTGATCTGAACCGACTGTGGCTGCATCAGGCCAACAAGACCATGAACGATTATATCGGCAAAAAAGTTCTGGGACGCACGCCTGATCCGCACGAGCAGCCCAATATCCTGCAAGACTATGCCAACACGTCTTCGGCTGGATCGATCATTGCATTTTCGCAAAATTCAGATGATCTTACGGAGGGTGCCAAGGGGCTGATTTGTTCGTTCGGGGCCGGATATTCTGTCGGGTCAGTACTGCTCGAACGCGCGTAAAGGGCTCCGAATGAAAATCACCTTAGCACTCGCCGTCTTGCTAACAATGTCAGCCTGTGGCGTGCCATTTGTTCCGCTGATTTAACTGGAGACGCGTTTGTGTACGTCTTCCAGTGTCTCGACCCGCTCTGAATATCGGTCGGTCAACATGGAACTTCGGTGCCGCGTCATCACGGTAAAACGCGCCAATTCCTCCATCACATCAACGATACGGTTATAAAGCGGGGATGGCTTCATGCGTCCGCCGTCGAACTCTTTCCATGCCATTGGGACAGAGGACTGATTGGGGATCGTGATCAACCGCATCCAACGGCCCAAGATGCGCATCTGGTTGACCGTGTTGAAAGACTGCGACCCGCCACTGACCTGCATCAAAGCAAGCGTCTTGCCTTGGGTCGGCCGCACCCCGCCAATCGGCGACAGCGGCAGCCAATCGATCTGGGTTTTCATGATGCCCGTCATTGCGCCGTGACGTTCGGGGCTGGACCAGACCATCCCTTCGGACCAAAGCGCCAACTGACGCAGTTCGGCCACCTTGTGATGATCCGCGTCTGCATCATCCGGCAAGGGCAGTCCCGAAGGGTTATAAAATCTCGTTTCGCAGCCCAGCGCGCGCAAGACCCGCGCACCTTCTTCGGCACACATCCGCGAATAACTGCTTTCGCGTAATGACCCATATAGCAGCAAGATACGTGGCGCATGGGTCGGCGCGTCAGGACCAGCCAATGCAGCAATGTCTAACGGCGCAAGTGCACCAGCCACAAGATTGGGCATATCTAAGGCATCGTCGGACACTATCCGTTCTCTTCGAGGTGCAATTTCATTTCGATCAAGACCTGCTGCAACGCGGTCGTTTCACGCAGCAGGCGCTTTGCTTCGTTAATCGAAATCACACCATCCGCGATCGACAGGTTGTATTCAGCCATCAACAAGGCAAACCGTTGGCTTAGCTTGATGACATCGGTGTTAATTTCACCTTCTTCTGTGTTGGCGCCCGACTTGTCATAGGACACGGTCGCGCCACGCAGCTCTGCCAAAGCACCCGTGACATGCGGATATTTCGCAGCCGCCTCGAGTGCGGCAACCGCGTCAACTGGCATGAAACGATCTGAATGTTCGTCATTGTCCGAATAATAGCGCCCAAGCGTTGCCTTGGATTTTCCGGTCAGTTCGCAGGCAGCTTCAATGCCAACGTCCTTCACCAATGCCTCGGTGTGTTTCTTAAGATAACTACCGTAACCCGCCATACGTGTACTCCGTTGTCCTACTCTGCCCTCAAGGGAGGGGAAATCGCGCTCTCTATTCCCATTAAATCGGAACGTCGCAGATGTCATTCATAAACCTGTCCCGTGTGCTGGGATGACGTAACGAGTTCTTATGCTAGCTGGCATAATTTGGTTTTGGATCGCGATCCGCTTACCTTTCCCAAGGGCCTAGCGCCCAAGGTTTCATTGCATGGCGGTTTCGCCATTGGGCGCTGGTCTTGCCAAAAGGGCAACACCAGCGCTAATGACGGGCTATGGCAAAACTGTATTTCAATTACTCCACCATGAACGCGGGCAAATCGACCGTACTTTTGCAGGCGTCCCATAACTATATTGAACGTGGGATGCAGACCTATCTGTTGATTGCACGGTTTGATGATCGTGCAGGCACTGGCCGGATTGGCAGCCGAATCGGCATTGGGGCGCAGGCCGACACCTTCGGGGCAGAAGATGATCTGTTCGAAATGATAGCCGCCCGCCTGAACGAAGCACCATGCGCGTGTGTTTTCTTGGACGAGGCGCATTTCATGACCCCAGACCATGTCTGGCAGCTTGCGCGCGTTGTCGATGATCTGAACGTGCCGGTAATGACTTACGGCCTAAGGGTCGATTTCCGCGGCAGGCTTTTTCCTGCCTCTGCATCGCTACTCGCTTTGGCGGATGAAATGCGCGAAGTCCACACGATCTGTCATTGCGGCAAAAAGGCGACGATGGTGGTGCGCAAAGACGAAGACGGCAATGTGCTGGCTGCAGGTGATCAAATCGTGGTTGGCGGAAACGAGCGTTACGTCTCACTTTGCCGCCGTCATTGGCGCGAAGAAATGGGCGACTTCGCCGATCCAAACGCCAACTAAACCCCAATCATCTTGCCCTTAAAACTCCCGCCGGAGGCTCCTGCCCACTAATAAAAACTCTGCGGGTCAATATCGATCGCCATGCGCAGATTATGCGGCAATCTGAACTGCGCCGCCCACTTGGTCAGTGCCTGTTGCAGCGGCGCCGACTTTTCTGCCTTCACCAACAACCGCACACGATGACGCCCGCGAACCCGTGCAATCGGTGCCGGGGCAGGTCCATAAACCTGCGCACCGATCTGACGCAGCGGCCCGTCCATGCGCGCCATTTCGGCCCCCAAATCAAAGACTTCTTGGACGTTGGGACTGCTTAAGATGATCCCAGCCATGCGCCCGTATGGCGGCACACCAGCCGCTTTGCGTTCTTCAGCCTCGGCCTTCCAAAAGCTTTCTTCATCGCCGGCCAAAATAGCACGGATGACCGCGTGTTCAGGTTGATAGGTCTGCAACAATGCCTCACCGGGGGTTTCGGCGCGCCCAGCGCGCCCTGCAACTTGGCGCATCAATTGGAACGTTCGTTCCGCGGCGCGCAGGTCTGACCCTTGCAAGCCAAGATCCGCATCGATCACCCCCACAAGCGTCAAGAGCGGGAAGTTATGCCCCTTGGCGACCAACTGTGTGCCAATAATGATGTCGGTACCGCCCCGCGCAATGTCCTCGATATGTGCCTTCATCGCGCGCGCAGACCCGTACAGGTCAGACGACAGCACCGCGACCCGCGCATTGGGGAACAGTGCCGTGACCTCTTCACCCATACGCTCGACGCCTGGACCAACTGCGCTCATCCGGTCATCGGCTTCGCAATTGGGACAGACGGTTGGCATTGGCTTCGTCTCACCGCATTGATGGCACATCAGGCGTTTCAGAAACCGGTGTTCAACCATCCGCGCGTCACAATGATCGCAACCAATCTGATGCCCGCAAGCACGACATAGCGTGATTGGCGCATAGCCACGACGGTTCAAGAAGATTAGCGATTGCTCACCCTTCTCTAACCTATCTTGGATCGCACCGCGCAAGGTGGGTGACACCCAAGACCCACCAGGCAAATCCTCGGCGCGCATATCAATAGCGGCCATCTTGGGCATCACGGCAGCACCAAACCGCGATGTAAGCTCCAGTCGCGTGTATTTGCCCGCATCGGCATTGGCCCAACTTTCCAAGCTTGGCGTCGCCGACGCTAGCACCACTTGCGCACCGTTGATCGCCGCACGCAGTACCGCCATATCGCGGGCATTATAAAGCACGCCGTCTTCTTGTTTGTACGACGTGTCATGTTCTTCATCGACCACGATCAGGCCCAAGTCTTGGTAAGGTAAAAACAGCGCAGATCTTGCCCCCACGACCATCTGCGCGTCCCCTTGGCCGACCATGCGCCAACAACGGCGCCGTTCGGTCATGGTGACACCTGAATGCCATTCGGCAGGTTTCATCCCAAATCGGGCTTCTACGCGACTGATAAATTCGCCGGATAGCGCGATTTCGGGCAATAACACCAAGGCTTGGCGGCCCATACGCAAACATTCAGCTACAGCCTCAAGATACACTTCGGTTTTGCCGGAACCGGTGACCCCTTTCAGTAAAGTCGTGCTATAACTACCGCTGCGCAACGCAGTCCGAAGCGCTTCGGCACCGGCTGCTTGATCAGCACTCAACTCCTTGCCGCCATAGTCCGCATCAAGGGCGGGATAAGGCGTATCGCGCGGGGCTTCTTCTTCGGAAACGGCACCGAGTTTGACCAAACCCTTAACGACAGATGTGCCAACACCTGCCATTTCGGCCACTTCGCCTAAGGTAAACGACAGGCCGCCGTAGTCACGCAGAACACCCAAGACCTTCTCTCGAGCATCGGTCATGCGTGCAGAGGTCTTGTCGCCAAGGCGGTAAACTTTGCGCATTGCTTGCGCGTCTCCCAAGCCCGGCGCGCGGGTCGCCAAACGCAACATCGCACTCAGCGGGGTCAGCGTGTATTCAGCCGCACGGGTCAAAAACGCGTGCATCTCTTCACGCATTGGGGCCACATCAAGGATACGGATCACAGACCGGATTTTGGCGCGGTCATAGTCGCCCTTGCCCGGCCCCCAAACAACACCCAGCACTTTGCGCGGCCCCAGCGGAACTTCGACAAATGCACCAAGGTGACAGCCGCCCTCGGGTGCTTTGTAATCCAACACCCGGTCAAGCGGCTGGGCGGTGAGAACACCGACTAAATCACCTTCGTGGAAAAAGCTGTCTGTCATCGCCGCCTTAAAGGGTTTCCGCTTCACCTTTGATCAGGTAAACGCTGGGGCAGCAAACACCAACCCGCATCCGGAGTGAAGACATGAAGTTTTTCGTAGACACCGCAGAAATCGACCAGATCAAAGAACTCAACGACCTTGGTATGGTCGACGGGGTCACTACAAACCCGTCGCTGATTGCAAAATCAGGCCGCAATATCTTGGAAGTCACCAAAGAAATTTGCGATCTGGTATCCGGCCCCGTGTCCGCAGAGGTCGTCGCGTTGGACGCTGAAACAATGCTGGCCGAAGGCCGCAAGCTGGCCAAAATCGCTGACAACATCGCGGTCAAAGTGCCGTTGACGTGGGCGGGCCTACAGACCTGCAAAGCCCTGACTGACGAAGGCATCATGGTTAACGTGACGCTGTGCTTCTCAGCAAACCAAGCCCTGCTGGCCGCAAAAGCAGGCGCCACATTCATCAGCCCGTTCATCGGCCGCTTGGACGATCTGAACCTTGATGGTCTGGACCTGATCGAAGACATCCGCACGATCTATGACAACTACGGGTTTGAAACAAACATCCTTGCCGCCTCAATCCGGTCGGCTAACCACATGAGCGATTGTGCGAAAATCGGTGCCGACGTAGCGACAGCGCCACCAGCCGTGATCAAAGCGATGGCAAACCACATGCTGACTGATAAAGGTTTGGCCGGTTTCATGGCAGATGTCGAAAAAGCTGGCATTAAAATCCTGTAAGCCAACGCACGTATGGTGGATCATGATCCACCATACACAAACGCGCGGTAGGGCAATTGTGCCACGCCGCGCGACACTCCCGAAAAAATCCTGCGACAAGCCCCCCGCCACTCTGCTAACTTACAAAAAAACAAAGAGCAGAGCAGGCAAATGGATACGACAGTTATGGCTGATGACCTTCGTGAGAAGATCATCGCAAACCCCGATGTATTGTTAGAAGACGTTGACGTCATGCGCGCCCTTGTGGGTGCCAATGATGAAAACCAAGGCGGCAATGTCGTCGATCTGCGCGCGATCGCGATGGACCGCTTAACCGCGCGCTTTGACCGGCTTGAGGACACTCACCGTACTGTGATTGCAGCCGCTTATGACAATCTTGCAGGCACCAATCAGGTCCACCGAGCGATCTTGCGCATGATGGATGCGGACACATTCCCGCAGTTTTTGACTGACCTGAGTGGTGAAGTGGCCGACATCTTGCGCGTCGATGCCATTCGCCTTGTGCTTGAAAGCACCGATCCCGACGCCTTGACCAACAACGCTGAAACCGTGGCCGTGATGCCTGAAGGCTATGTCGACGGCTATATCACTTTGGGCCGCAACATGCCCGCCCGTCAGGTTACATTGCGTGAGTTCCAGAAAATCGGCGGCAGCCTTTACGGTGAACGCGCGCCCTACATCAAAACCGAAGCATGCCTGAAGGTCGATCTAGGCCCTGACCGGATGCCCGCGATGCTCGTGATGGGCAGCGAAGACCCGCATCTGTTTACAGCACAGCAAGGAACAGACCTTTTAACGTTCTTTGCAGGCGTGTTTGAACGCGTTGTGCGGCGGTGGTTGGCCTGATCAAATGATCTCGGCGGCCCTAACAGACAAGTTGTCAAAATGGCTTGATCATCAGCGTGCGCTAGCTGGCGCCGCTGAAAATACGGTCAAAGCCTATCAAACGGACGTCTTGGGGTTTCTTGGCTTTATGACCACACACAACGGAGAAGCACAGGGTCTAGGCCCGATCGCACGCGTGACAGTGCGTGATATGCGGGCATGGATGGCACATGAACGCGGACGCGGAGTTGGTGCACGGTCATTGGCGCGGTCATTGTCTGCGGTCAAATCATTCTATCGCTGGCTGTCTGAACGCGAAGGGTTTGAGCCCACAGCGGTCTTATCCACCCGCGCGCCCAAATTTCAACGCAAACTGCCCCGCCCGCTGGAGGTCCAAGCGGCGTCCGACATGATCGACAGGGTCGAGCTGCAGTCAAGCGAACCTTGGATCGCGGCGCGGGATACCGCAGTGGTTACCTTGCTTTACGGGTGTGGTTTACGGATATCAGAGGCGCTGGCCCTGACTGGTGCGGACATTCCATTGCCTGAAGTGCTGCGCATCGTCGGCAAAGGCGGCAAAGAGCGTATCGTTCCAGTGATTGCCCCTGCACGCGATGCTGTTGCGGCCTACGTAAAGCTTTGCCCGTACCCATGCACCAATCACGAACCGATCTTTCGCGCAGTGCGCGGCGGCGTCCTTTCGCCGCGCGTAATTCAAAAAGTCATGGAGCAATCCCGCATGCAGCTTGGCCTGCCAGCAACTGCAACTCCGCATGCGATGCGTCATTCCTTTGCCACGCATCTGCTGGCCGCTGGCGGTGATTTGCGCACCATTCAAGAGTTGTTGGGCCACGCATCTCTGTCAACGACCCAAGCCTACACAGCCGTAGATGCAGCACATCTGATGTCAGTCTACGCGCGCGCGCATCCGAAGGCCTGAAAATCCGATTGCCCTATTTCATATTTTGGATCATGACACTGCGATGACCTTACGCACCAAAGCCCTTCTTGTTCACCTGCTGACCGCCACAGGTGCAGTATTCGCAATGCTCGCCATGTTAGCCGCCGTTCAAGAACAGTGGAGCATGATGTTTCTTTGGCTCGTGATTGCCTTTTTCGTTGATGGCATCGATGGGCCCCTTGCGCGCCGCTATGACGTTAAAACGAATGCGTCGGAATTCGATGGTGTCCTTTTAGACCTAATCATTGACTATCTGACTTACGTCTTCGTCCCCGCCTATGCATTGTTCAAGTCAGGGCTTTTGCCGGGCTGGACGGGTTGGTTTGTGATTATCATAATTACTTTCACGTCTGCCCTTTATTTTGCTGACACCCGCATGAAAACAAAGGACAATTCGTTCTCTGGCTTTCCGGGGTGCTGGAACATGCTGGTGCTTGTAATCTTCGCGCTACAGCCAAACTTCTGGGTGTCCGTGTTGTTGGTCGTCAGTCTGGCGATCACGATGTTTATGCCATTGAAGTTTGTTCATCCCGTCCGCACAGAGCGTTGGCGCAACGTCACATTGCCGATGGCATTGGCATGGACAATCTTTGCTGGTTGGGCCGCTTGGGTTGATTTTTACCCCAACAGTTGGGCGCTTTGGGGTTTGACCCTGACGTCTGTTTACTTGCTTTTTGCAGGTGTCGCCCAGCAGATCATTCCTGCGCGCAAGGCCTAGATCAACAAGCCAGCGGCACCTTCTAGCTTAAGCAAAGCAACTTTCGCCTCAATGCCACCCATGCCTGAATAACCGCCCAAGCCGTTTGCGCCTAATACGCGGTGACATGGAATGATGATTGCGATCGGATTGGCCCCGCAGGCCTGCCCAATTGCTTGCGCGGACACGCCCAGTTCTTGCGCTAAATCGCCGTAGGTGCGGGTCTCGCCGTACGGGATCGCACTGAGCGCCGCATAAAAGCATTGCTGGAACGGGCTGCCCTTTGGGGTCACAGGGGTTTGAAATTTCTTCAGATCACCTGCGAAATACGCGGTCATCTCATTGCTTATCTGCTGGTGCAACGGGCCTTTGGTCAGGTTCCCTGCATGCCCCCAGATCAGCTCTGTAATTGCACCGTCAGCAGCATTTGCCCCCAACGGACCAACAGTCGAGGACTGGCAAATCATCGGATCATCGCCAGCCTCATTTGCTTAACCTAGCGCCGCGTTACAGCGCTCGCAGACGCCTTCATGAGCATGAGTGCCCACGTCAGGCAGTATTTTCCAGCAGCGCTGGCATTTTTCGCCTTCCGCACGCGCAAAGACGACGGCCACATCAGGGACGTCATCCAGACCGAACGCACCTTCTGGGGCCGCGTCAGTCGACACAAAAATCCCAGACGTGATGCACAGATCATCAAAGCTAACCGTTTCCAGCAGCTTCGCAGTTTCCGCGCTCACATGCACTGTTGGTGCAGCTTCCAACGATGCGCCGATCACCTTAGCTGTCCGCTCAACCTCAAGCGCGCCAGTCACAACACGGCGCACTTTGCGCACTTCGGCCCATTTTGCGGCCAGTGCTGGATCATGCCAAGCAGTTGGTGTTTCGGCAAAATCCTCAAGATGGATTGAGCTTTCGTCGCCCGCGAACCGCTCTAGCCAGACTTCTTCCATGGTAAATGTCAGCATAGGTGCCAGCCATTTTGTAAGGCGGTGGAAAACGATATCCAGCACTGTGCGCGCGGCGCGGCGGCGGGTCGTATCGCCGTCGCAATAAAGCGCATCCTTGCGGATATCAAAATAGAACGCCGACAACTCCACGGTTGCAAAGGTAAAGACAGCTTGGAAAACGCCTTGGAAATCATACTTTGCGTAGCCTTCACGCACTTGCACGTCCAACTCGGCCAGACGGTGCAAAACCCAACGCTCAAGCTCTGGCATGTCACTAGCTTCAACGCGATCAGCTTCGGTAAAATCAGAAAGCGAACCCAGCATAAACCGCAGCGTGTTGCGCAAACGGCGATAGCTATCAGCGACACCTTTCAGGATTTCGTCACCAATGCGCAGGTCAGCGGTATAGTCAGACTGTGCCACCCAAAGGCGCAGAATATCCGCGCCATATTGGTTGATTACCTGCTCGGGGGCGATGGTGTTTCCGACAGATTTGGACATCTTCATGCCCTTCTGATCCAGCGTGAAACCATGGGTCAGAACGCCACGGTAAGGGGCATGACCCATCGTGCCACAGGCCTGCAACATCGACGAATGGAACCAACCACGGTGCTGGTCGGTGCCTTCAAGATAAAGGTCCGCCATACCATCCGTCGATCCGTCTGGACGGTCGCGCAGCACAAACGAATGGGTCGAACCACTGTCAAACCAGACGTCCAAAATATCAAAGGTCTGCACGTAATCATCGTGGTTCACATCGTTGCCCAAGAACCGCTCTTTTGCGCCATCCTTGTACCATGCGTCAGCGCCTTCGACCTCGAACGCCTCAAGAACACGGGCGTTCACGGCTTCGTTGCGCAGCAAGTAATCAGGATCAGTGGGCTTGGTGTCTTTCTTGACAAAGCATGTCAGCGGCACACCCCACGCACGTTGGCGCGACAACACCCAATCAGGGCGCGCTTCGATCATGGAATACAAACGGTTGCGGCCCGTTTTCGGAGTCCACGTCACCAATTCGTCGATTGAACGCAACGCACGTTCACGGATTGTCGTGCCATACGTGTCCTGTCCGTCGCCAACCGCTTTGTCGATTGCGGCAAACCACTGCGGGCGGTTCAAACGGATAACAGGTGCCTTTGAACGCCATGAATGCGCATCAGAAATAGTGATCCGTTTGCGCCCGAGTAAGCGGCCAACTTCGATCAATTTAGCGATAACAACCTTGTTCGCGCCACCGGGTTTACCGTTCGATTTCAGGATCGCTTCGCCTGCAAAGAACGGCAAATCAGCGCGGTAAGAACTGTCATCAAGAATGTTATATGTCATCGGCAAGCCATGCTTGACCCCGATCGCATAGTCATCGTCACCGTGACTAGGTGCCGTGTGCACAAAGCCGGTACCGGCGTCATCGGTCACGTGATCACCGGGCAAAAGCGGGACGTCAAAGTCCCACTCGGCGTCAGCGCCTTCGGTCCCGTTCAATGGATGGGCACAGATCAGCTGCGCCAATTCTTCCGGCGTCACGTCACGCAAACGGCGATACATGCTGCTATCCAAACGCGCGGCTTCAAGCGTGTCTTCGGCCAAGTTATCAGCCAGCAACAGGCGCTCGCCGATAGTCGCCCAACATTCCTCTGGACGGCCAGTGATTTCATAAAGGCCATAGCTGATGCTAGGTCCAAAACAGATCGCGCGATTTTGCGGGATCGTCCAAGGCGTCGTCGTCCAGATCACAACTTTTGCACGCTCAAAGCCCTCGGGCCCTTTGGTGCAAGGAAACTTGACCCAGATCGCATCGGATTGACGGTCGTGATATTCGACCTCGGCTTCGGCCAACGCCGTCTTTTCCACAGGTGACCACATCACCGGCTTGGAGCCATGATAAAGTGTGCCGTTCATCAAGAACTTCTGGAATTCTTCGGCGATTACACGTTCTGCGTGGAAATCCATTGTCAGGTACGGATCGGCCCAGTTGCCGGTGATCCCAAGTCGCTTGAATTCCTCGCGCTGGATATCCACCCAGCCTTCGGCAAACTTGCGGCATTCCTGACGGAAATCCACGACATTTACATCGTCCTTATCGCGGCCTTTGGCGCGGTATTTCTCTTCGATCTTCCATTCAATCGGCAGACCGTGGCAGTCCCAACCGGGCACGTAGCGGGCGTCACGGCCCATCATTTGCTGGCTGCGCACAACCATATCCTTGAGGATTTTATTCAGCGCGTGACCGATGTGCAGATGACCGTTCGCATAGGGCGGACCGTCATGCAGCGTAAAGGGTTTCCGCCCTTCTGCCTTGGCACGCAGCTTGTCGTAAACCCCGATTTGCGCCCAGCGGGCTAGCCAATCGGGTTCGCGCTTGGGCAATCCTGCACGCATTGGGAAATCGGTCTTGGGCAGGTTCAAAGTTGATTTATAGTCGGTTGTCTCGGCGCACATTTGCGGCGTCCTCTCGGCAGTCATATGGGAATAAAACGAAGGGGCGGTGCGCACACGCGGACACCTGTTCCCGGCAGGCGTGAACGATTACGCCGCCGGGCAAATAATGCTTATGATCATCTGCCGCAACATAGCGGCGTTATAGGGCGGCACCGCGACAGGGTAAAGCCTCCACTTGATCATCACCTTGCCGCGCACTGCTGGACGCAAAAGCGCCGCCAACTTAGTCTTTGCGAGGATTGCTACGACCAAAATTAGGGGCGTCGGTATCCTGGCCCGCTTCAATAATGCCGCGCCGAATGGCGCGTGTGCGGGTAAAGTAGTCATGCAAATGATCACCGTCACCCTGACGAATGGCCCGCTGCAACGCGAATAGTTCTTCGGTAAAACGACCAAGCACTTCCAACGTCGCTTCTTTGTTGTTCAAGAATACATCCCGCCACATAACCGGATCAGACGCAGCGATCCGCGTGAAATCACGAAAACCCGCAGCCGAATACTTGATGACTTCGCTATCCGTCACACGCCCCAAATCATCAGCAACGCCAACCATTGTGTAAGCAATCAGGTGCGGCGTATGGCTGGTTACCGCCAACACAAGATCATGGTGCTCTGCGTCCATCTCATCCGTCTTGGACCCCATCCCAACCCAAAGCTGCGACAGACGGTCCACGGCGGAACGATCTGCATTTTGCGCGGGAACAAGAATGCAATACCGGTTGTCAAAAAGCTCTGCAAATCCTGAACGCGGGCCAGAGTGCTCGGTTCCCGCCAGTGGGTGTGCCGGAATAAAGTGAACACCATCAGGGATATATGGGCCAACTGCGTCGATTACAGTGCGCTTGACTGAGCCCACATCACTGACCGTTGCACCGTGTTTCAGTGCTGGTGCAATTTCGCGCGCGACTGCCTCCATTGCACCAACGGGCACGCAAAGAACGACCAAATCAGCATCTTTCACCGCCTCTGCGGCGCTATCAAAAACATGATCACAAAGGCCAATTTCGCGGGCGATTTCGCGGGTTTCGGACGATCGTGCATAGCCGACAATTTCGCCAACCAGCCCTGCGCGCCGCATAGCATGACACATGGACGACGCAATCAGACCAAGCCCGATCAGCGCCACGCGGTCATATACCTGCGCCATCAAGCAGCCCCTTTGAATTGCGCGATTGCATGGGCCACACGGCGGCACGCGCTTTCATCACCAACGGTAATGCGCAAGCAATTGGGCAAACCGTATCCTGCAACTTTGCGCACGATGATCCCTGCCTCGCGCAAATGTTCGTCACACGCGCTTGCCTCGGCCTCGTCTGTGAAACGCGCCAGAATGAAATTTGCGGTCGACGTGTCGGAAGGCACACCCAATTTAGCAAGCGCATTTGCCAGCCAATCGCGCCACCGTGCGTTTTCAGTCCGGCATTTTTCTGTGTGTTCGGTATCACGTACAGCCGCTTCTGCGGCGGCAAGTGCGGCTGCAGACAAATTAAACGGGCCACGAATGCGGTTGAGCACATCAATCACAGCTTGTGGGCCGTAGCCCCAGCCAATGCGCATGCCACCCAGCCCGTAGATCTTTGAGAATGTACGCGACATAAAGACGTTGTCGCGACTCTCGACCAAGGCTTTGCCTGCATCAAATCCGTCAACGAATTCTGCGTACGCCCCGTCCAACACCAACATTGCTTGGGACGGCAGACCTTCGGCAAGGCGCGCGACTTCGGCAGTGCCGATCATTGTGCCGGTTGGGTTCGCCGGGTTGGCAATGAAAACCAGTTTCGTTTTCGTCGTGCACGCAGCTAGAACCGCATCCACATCGACCACACGTTCGTTTTCTGCCACCACAACCGGCGTAGCCCCGACCGAATTCGCGTAAATCGGATACATAGAGAACCCATGCTCGGTGAAGACAATCTCGTCGCCCGGCCCTGCGTAGGCTTCGGCCAATAGCTTAAGCACGTCACCTGACCCGACCCCGCAAACGATACGTGCGGGATCAACGCCCCAAACATCACCGATCGCAGTACGCAGGGCAGCATGATCGGTTGATGGATAGCGATGCAAATCATGCGTCGCCCGCACGACCGCTTCTTTTGCAGCGTCACTTGGCCCCAACGGGTTTTCATTTGAGGACAGTTTGAGAACGTTGCGCACGCCATCCAAATGGGACGCACCGCCAACATAAAGTGCGATGTCCAAAATACCCGGTTGAGGTTTAATGCTATTTGCCATGTCAGGTCCGTCTTTTATCGTTTGACCTGTTCTAGCGACCCACCAAGGTCAATGCCAGAGCCAACGTCGCACCTAAGGCCTAAGGATCGGCCTGCTGGCCATGTGCGACATGATTGACTGGACCCGATAGCGCCGCGAATAGCACATTTCCGTCAAAACTGTCCAAACCCATAACAATCTCAACAATGCTTTTTGCCCGCGCCGCGCCAATGGCGGGGATCGCGAAGGCTGCGAACTTTGCCACCAGTTCGTCCGAGGTCGGCGGTGTGGTGTGTTCCCATTTGGGTTCCGTCCATTCGCTTTGCCGCGTGGTCCCATCTTGCAAAACCAACGTGACGCGCGCATAGCGCCGCAAGGGAAAGGCCGCGTTTGCGTGATCTACTTCGACCATTTTGATGGCTTTGGACAGGCGAACGACCGCAGGGTCATGCAATGCCTGACCAATCAGATCGCCGACGTCAATTTTGCCACGCACGGCAGCAACAGCCACAGGGAACGACGTTGAGTATTGCGCCTCTTCCGTGGTTTGCGGCGTGGCGCAGGCAAGGCGGATCGCCTGATGAAACGTCGCGATCTCGATCTCTGCGATATCTGTTGCAACAAGGTTATGTTCTGTCCGCAGTGCCAAAACCGCCTCGACGGGGGCCTGTGCCCAGCGACAGATCGGATAGGGCTTGAAATACTGCTCTCGCAGGTACCAATGTTGTCCCAGATCAGCCCAGACGTCCGGTTGTTCTTCGACTGTGATTGCGGGGGCGCCGCTGAATCCCGCCTGCGCCAGCCGCGCTGCTGACACACCACACATCGCCCCCCAGCCTGACCCGTCCTTGAGCATGGTTGGGTGATCAATCACACGCATCATCTGGCTACGCGGTCCGTGGTATTCCGCGATGCCCAAGGCGTGGCGGGTGGTCTCGGGGTCCAGCCTTTGCAGCCGCGCACTGGCCGCAGCGGCTGCAACCGCGCCCCAACTGCCAGACGTATGATAATCGGGCACGCTGCCATGTTGGGCGATGCTACAGCGCGCCCCGAATTCGTACCCCATTGCAAGTGTGGTCAAAATCTCTTTGCCAGTGGCCGTCGCGGAATTGACCAACACCGCAGGCCAAAGGGGGCAGCCGATATGCCCTTTGGCGGGATTAAACCCATCATGTGCATCTATGCTATCGATCGTCATTCCATAGGCCAGCGCCACCCCCGTCGCCGAGGCCGTCTGATCGTCAAATGGTAGCCGGATCGGGCCATGATGTTCCGCCGCCGCATAGGCATGAATAATCCGCGACAGATGCGTTTGTCGGCCTGCGATTCCAACGCCAATTAGATCAAGCAAACACAGCTTCGTTCTGTCTTGCACATCGGCAGGTAGGTCGTCCCACTGCAGGTCATGGATGAAAGCCAAGGGTGTCATAGTAGCAGTCTTTGCGTTTTTGGCAGGTGTGGCCCAAACGTTTGCGACATGTAGAAGCTTATTTCATATTATTGCATCGCGCATGAAAAAGGCCGCCCAATTCAGGGCGGCCTTGAATACTTTTGCAAACATTGCAGTCGGCGGGATGGCGAAGATTAGTTCTTCGCGTAGAATTCCACGACGAGGTTTGGTTCCATCGCAACCGGATAAGGCACATCGCCCAATGTAGGTGTACGTGTGAACGTTGCCGTCATTTTGTTGTGGTCAACTTCCATGTAGTCAGGAACGTCGCGCTCTGGCAGCTGTGTTGCGACCAAAACCAGCTCTAGCTGCTTGGACTTCTGACGCACTTCGATGATGTCGCCTTCTTTAACGCGGTAGGACGGGATGTTGACCCGCTGGCCGTTCACTGTGACGTGTCCGTGGTTCACGAACTGGCGCGCGGCAAAAACAGTTGGCACGAACTTGGCGCGGTAAACAACAGCGTCCAAACGACGCTCCAGCAGACCAATCAGGTTCTCACCTGTATCGCCTTTTACACGCTCGGCTTCGCCGAAGATGCGGCGGAACTGCT
>NZ_JAFMHR010000036.1:0-2490 GCF_017854415.1 Yoonia sp.
ATCCGCTTTGTCGATATCCCTGTGATGGGCGTCTACCTTGTGGTGATCGCGTTTTTCTTTGTGCTCGTGAACCTGATCGTTGATTTGCTTTACGTTTTTATCGATCCCCGCCTGCGCATAAAGGACGTGTCGTGATGTTGGCCTTTATCAAACGTCACGAAGGGCTGTGGTTGTTCACCCGTTCACCTGCCGTGATGATCGCTGCCATAGTGGCATTGACGATCATCATTGGTGCGGTTTTTGCGCCATGGATCGCGCCGGTCAACCCATATGACTTGGCGTCGTTTTCATTGATGGACGGCTTGCTTCCCCCCGTGTGGGAAGAATTCGGATCAGAGAAATTTCTGCTTGGCACAGATGACCAAGGGCGCGATATGATCTCGTCCATTTTATACGGCGCGCGGCTTTCGTTGATCATTGGTGTGTCGGCAATGATTATCGCGACGACTTTGGGCGTTGGTTTGGGACTCGCGGCGGGATATTTCGGGGGTCGGTTCGATGCGATTGTCATGCGGATTGCTAATGTGCAATTGGCGCTGCCCGCGATCCTGACCGCACTTTTGATCGACGGTATTGCACGCGGCGTCTTGCCCCCTGAAATGCAACAGGACCTTCGGGTCGTCGTTCTGACCATCGCAATTGCGTTATCGCTTTGGGTGAACTTTGCACGCACGGCACGCGCGTCGACGTTCGTGCAGATGAACAAGGAGTACGTGCAAGCAGCGGTCATGCAGGGGCAGCACCCGTTGCGGATCATGTTTGTTCATATCCTGCCCAATATCCTTGGACCGCTTTTGGTCATTATGACGGTTGATCTGGCATCGGCGATTTTACTAGAGGCGACGCTCTCGTTCCTCGGGATTGGCTTGCCTGCCGACAGCCCGTCGCTGGGGACATTGATCCGCATCGGTATGCAGTTCTTGCTGTCCGGAGAATGGTGGATTCTGTGGATTCCAACGCTGTTCTTGATTGCGCTCGTTGTGTCTATCAACCTGCTCGGTGATTTCTTGCGCGACGTCTTTAATCCGAGGTTGCGCTGATGTTGCGGGTTGAAAACCTCACAGTTAAATTCCCCTCGCGCTTTGGTGATGTCACTGCCGTCGAAGATATGTCTCTGGCCATCGGGGCGGGTGAAATTCACGGGCTTGTCGGCGAAAGCGGGGCTGGCAAATCTACTGTTGGCGCGGCGATCGTTGGGCTGTTGCAAAGTCCTGGCTATGTGTCTGACGGCACTCTTATGCTGGGTGATACAGATCTGCGCGGTCTTGATCGGTTCGCGGCGCATGCCTTGCGGGGAAAACGCATTTCCATGATCTTCCAAGATCCGCAAACCAGCCTCAACCCGTTGATGCGGATCGAAGATCAGTTAATTGAAACCATTCTTACTCATGAAGATATGCCGACAACGGCGGCAAAAAAACGTGCCGTTGATCTGCTTGAAGAAATGGGGATCGAGGATGCTGCAACGCGGATGCAGTCCTATCCGCACCAGTTTTCAGGGGGCATGCGTCAGCGTGTCGTGATTGCGCTCGCACTGTGTACGAACCCCGAATTGATTATCGCGGATGAACCCACAACCGCCTTGGATGTGGCAGTCCAATCCCAAGTACTAGAGCTGATCCGGCGCTTGGCAGACGTGCGCAAAGTCAGTTTTATGCTGATTACCCATGATATTGGCGTGATTGCGCAAATCGCTGATACGGTGACCGTGATGCGGCGCGGTAGGCTGATTGAAAACGGGCCAACTGCGCAGGTCTTGGGCCATCCCCAACATGCCTACACCAAACAACTGATGGCTGCTGTGCCGCCTCTTGATCGCAAGATCGCCCGCTTTCAGGTCCCCGAAGAAGACGGGCTGGCCGCACCTGGCAAAAGCAAAGGGGACGCAGCCGAGGCATGGCTGCTGGGTGGCGAACGTGACGTTCCGATTGGGCTCACGCTTGACGGGATCAATGTCGCATTTCCCGGGGTGCGCACCTCGATCTGGCGCAAGCCAGACGCATATATGGCCTTAAATGATATCAGTTTTGATGTGACCCCAGGATCGGTCATGGGCATCGTGGGCGAAAGCGGATCAGGCAAATCAACGCTGGCTAAAACGCTGACCGGGCTGATCAAACCGATAAGTGGCACGATGACGCTTGGCGGCGCGCCCTTGCCAGGTGGCAAAGCCAGATCGCGCCATCACCCATCGCGCCAGCTGATCCAGATGGTCTTTCAAGACCCGTTTTCATCGCTGAATTCACGTCACCGGATTGGGGCTATTCTTTCAGAACCCCTCTGGCTTTATGGGCTCGTCGAAGACAAAGACGCGCGGCGTGCATTGTGCGCTGACATGCTAGAGCTTGTCGGAATGGCACCAGAGGCGATAGACAAATACCCGCATCAATTCTCTGGCGGGCAACGCCAGCGCATCGCTGTCGCCCGTGCGCTTTTGGCAAGGCCCAAAATCCTAATCTGTGACGAGCCGACTTCGGCCCTCGACGTGTC
>NZ_JAFMHR010000036.1:2927-23136 GCF_017854415.1 Yoonia sp.
CGTCATCGATTAGATAATTTCATCTTCGTCAAACAACGGCGCTTCTTCAAGCTGGGTCGCTAGATCATCTACCGCAGCTTCGGCAGCATCTGATGATTTTACGGCGGCGACGTGGAACAACGCGTCTCCCTCGTGGACAATTGGGATCACGGCGCGTCCTACGATGATGCCGCTATAGCGTGTTGCAACTTCGATTTCGCCGTTCCCAAAGGGATCTGAAATGGCCGCAACAATGTCACCTTCATCGACCACATCACCTTCGGCCTTGAACATGCGCAGCAGCCCGCCTGCGGGCGCGCGCAACCAATGACTATCGGCACATACGACAGATTTTGCCTTCGGTCCCGCAATCCCGGCGAGTGGCAGCATGTCCATTTTCTTGAGCACGCGAAGGATACCCGCAAGTCCCGCACGCACAGACATTTCGTCAAAGCGCATCCCTTCGCCAGCTTCATACAGCAGAACATCGACGCCAATTTTCTTGGCTTCTTGGCGCAAACTGCCATCGCGCAGCGCGCTTGTCAGGATGACAGGGGCACCAAAAACATGTGCCAGCTTCATGGTGTCACGGTTATTGGCAGATACGCGCACCTGCGGCAGGTTGGTGCGGTTAATGGCAGCAGAATGTAGATCAATCCCGACCGAGCAGCGCGCGACAATCTCGTTCAGAAAAATATGCGCCAGACGCGACCCAAGCGACCCGTTGGGCGAGCCGGGGAAGCAGCGGTTCAAATCGCGCCTGTCGGGCAAGTAGCGTGAATGGTTTAGAAACCCGAAAGTGTTCACAATCGGAACCACAATCAGCGTTCCGCGCAAAGATTTGAGGTTCTTCGCCCGCAACAAACGCCGCACAATCTCAACACCGATGACCTCATCGCCGTGAATGCCTGCACTGACAAACATAGTAGGCCCATCGTTGCGCCCGTGGATAACATGTGCCGACAAGGTTACCGGTGTGTGATCTGACAAGGTGCTGACGGGGATATTCACCGTCTTGCGGCTGCCTGCATCAATCGATTTGCCTGCGATCTCGAAACTGGGTCGCTTGGTCATCCTTTGCCTTTGGTTTTTGTTGCATTGGGTTTCGCGTGTTTCTCAATGTAAGCGATAATCTTGCCCGCAATATCGAGGCCGGTCGCCTTTTCGACGCCTTCCAAGCCGGGGGATGAATTCACTTCCATCACGACGGGGCCATGGTTGGCCCGCAGCATATCGACGCCGCAGACGTTAAGGCCCATCGCTTTGGCGGATCTGACGGCCGTCGATCTTTCTTCGGGTGATAGCTTGATCAATTCAGCCGACCCGCCGCGATGCAAGTTCGATCTGAAGTCTCCGGCAGCGCCAGTACGTTTCATTGATGCAACCACTTTGCCGCCGATGACAATAGCGCGAATATCGGTGCCGCCAGCTTCTTTGATGAATTCTTGCACCAAAATGTTGACGCCTGCGCCGCGAAACGCTTCGACCACCGACTTGGCGGACCGTTTTGTATCTGCCAGCACCACACCAATGCCTTGTGTGCCTTCCAGCAGCTTAATCACCACAGGTGCGCCGCCAGCCAGATCAAGCACTTCTTCGGTCTGTTTGGGGTCATGGGCGAACGTGGTCACGGGCAAGCCAATGCCATCGCGCGCCAATAGCTGCATTGACCGCAATTTATCGCGCGACCGCCCGATCCCGACACTCTCATTGAGTGGGTAAACGCCCTGCATCTCGAACTGGCGCAGCACGGCCATGCCATAGAACGTGATCGACGCCCCAATACGCGGGATAACAGCATCGTATCCAACCAACTTTTCGCCGTTGTAATATACCTCTGGCCTGCGCGACGCGATATTCATGTAGCAGCGCAAGGTGTTGATGATGTCCAGCGTGTGCCCGCGTTCCTCGGCTGCTGCCTTTAGGCGCTTGTGCGTGTAAAGTTCAGGGTTACGGGCAAGCATCGCGATCTTCATGGGGTTAGTCCTTCAGAGTTAGGCATGTCGCTGACAAGGTACGATTTGCCGGGGTGAACCACGATATTGCGACCACGCAGTGCGCGACGCCCCAAGATCAGCGGGAACCGCATCGTGCCGCGGTCCGTGAGCGATATGTCGATTTTCCACTTTCGCCCAGCCAGTATCATAGGCGTGCGAATAATGATGCGTGTTTCGGGTGTGCCGCTGGTGTTGGTAATGTCGCGCTTGGTGAAAACAGGGAATTCGCAAGTGCGGGCAGGTATGCCGGGGATATCGGGGCTACGAAAACGCACCCATTTCTCGCTGTCTTTGTAGAATGTTTCGATATCATCGGCATGCAAGGCGGTCGTCTTGGCGCCAGTATCCACCTTGACCGCAAAATTCTGCAAGCCCAGTTCCGGCAAGCTGATACATTCATGCCAACCGATGACCGTCATTGGTAGGCTTGCAGCAGTTGCGCCGTTTTTCATGATCAGTGGTTCCATGGACAAACAAGAAGGCCATACATAGCGTTATCTGCTCCAGACTTACCAGCCACTGGCATGCGTCCTATCAAGGGTGTTGTTGCTGTGCCGCCGCGTTAAAAACGTATGGTAGAAACAAACAAGGACCGCAGTTTACACTACGGTCCTTTGTCTTTTTACGAAATGGAGCGGGCGAAGAGATTCGAACTCTCGACCCTAACCTTGGCAAGGTTATGCTCTACCCCTGAGCTACGCCCGCAACCGTTTCGTGAGGCGTGATCTATAAACACTAGCAGAGTTCTGCAAGACCAAAATGGCATGTCTTTGCAGTTTTTCGCAATAGGACGGATTGTTTTCAATCGTCGTCGCTATAGCCGCCAAAAATCCGCACGCCCGCAAGCCCTACATCTTCGCTATGCACAACAACGCCGTCGTCTGACAATAAGACAACCCCGTACGCTCCGGGTTCATTCGAAGACAGATGGGAATTTGGCTGCGACAGGTCCAACACCCCTTGATGACAAGGGCTTTTGAACATGCTCCACGGCACGCCGCGCGCGCTGCCAGACATCGTGCGGTGGATATGCCCGCAGATCAAATGGACACGACCGTGCTGCGCCAAGAGGTCCAAGAACGCAGGTCCATCCGCCAAAGCAATACGGTCCATCCCGACGATACCGGTTTCAAACGGGGGGTGATGAATGCAAACAAGTGCTTGGCGTCCGTCCCGCGTGTCCAATGCATGCTCTAGAAACGCGCGCCGCGCCGCGCAAATGCGTCCCGCGTGATGGCCAACCTCAAAAGGCGGTCCATCCAGCGAATCAAGTGTGATAATGCGATGCCGCCCAATATCTTGGACTTGTTGAATATGGCCGCTTGGCATTTGCGGGGCCTTGGGGAATGCGCGCAAAAATGCGTCCCGGCGATCATGATTTCCCAGCATTGGAACGATCGGGATAGCGATATTCGCAAGAATTCTCGCCAGTTCGGCGTATTCGACATCGGTCCCGTGATGCGTCAGGTCACCCAGTAGAATCAGTGCAGCGGCATCAGGATGCGCCGTTGTCGCAGCTTCAAGAACCGTCTCGAGCCGTTTCGTCGGAGAGAGCCCGATGATCGTTTCACCGGGCCCGCAAATATGGATGTCACTCAGACAAAGCAGTTTTTTCACATCGTGCTCCTATTGGATGGATTGCAATGCGGCGCCCTGCGTCATTCCAGTTCGATCAGCAGGTCCTTTGCGTCGATTTGTCCACCTGCTGTGACATGCACCGCCTTGATGGTTGCGTCACGCTCTGCGTGAATGCCGGTCTCCATTTTCATGGCTTCGATTGTCAAAAGCAAATCGCCCTCTTTCACCTTTTTGCCAGCCACCGCCGCGACGGTTGCGACAACGCCGGGCATTGGCGCTCCAATGTGATTAGGGTTCCCGTTCTCCGCCTTGGGGCGCAATACTTTCTCAGAGGCCGCCAGTCGGTTCATCACGCGGATTGTGCGCGGTTGACCGTTCAGTTCAAAGAACACTTTGACCTCGCCGTCTTCATTCATCTCGGCGACAGCTTGCATGCGGATTTCAAGCGTCTTGCCAGGGTCAATTTCGGCCGCGATTTCTTCGCCTGGTTCCATCCCATAAAAGAACGTGCGCGTGGGTAGGGTGCGCACAGGGCCATACGTCCGGTGGCGACCTGCATAGTCCAAGAACACTTTGGGATACATTAGATAGCCATTCAGGTCCTCGTTATCGATGGCTTTACCTTCGAGCTGCGCCGACAGATCAATCCGTGCGGCTTCAAGATCGACCGGGGCCAACAAAGCGCCGGGGCGTTCCGTGATCGGCTTATCGCCTTTCAGCACCTTTTTCTGGATTGCTTTGGGCCAACCACCGGGTGGTTGCCCCAAATCACCGTGTAGCATTTCGACCACGCTGTCGGGGAACACCACATCGACTTCAGGATCTTCGACCTGCGCGCGGGTCAGATTCTGGCTGACCATCATCAACGCCATATCGCCAACCACTTTGGACGACGGGGTGACCTTCACGATATCACCGAACATCGCGTTCACATCCGAATAAGTCTGCGCGACCTCATGCCAGCGTTCTTCCAGCCCCAATGACCGCGCCTGTGCCTTGAGGTTGGTAAACTGGCCGCCGGGCATTTCGTGCAAATAGACCTCAGAGGCGGGGGCCTGCAGGCCGCTTTCAAACGCGGCGTAATGCGCGCGGACCTGCTCAAAGTAATTGCTGATTTCGCGGATCGCCGCGATGTCCAGTCCTGTATCACGCGCGTCACCGCGCAAGGCTTCGACGATCGACCCCAGCGTCGGCTGGGACGTATTGCCAGACAACGCATCCATCGCCGCATCCACGCAATCCACACCCGCGGCAGAGGCGGCTAGCACGGTCGCAATCGCCGCACCCGACGTGTCATGTGTATGGAAGTGGATTGGCAGATTTGTTTCCTCTTTGAGCGCCTTCACAAGCGCCGTCGCTGCTGCTGGTTTCAGCAGGCCTGCCATGTCTTTCAGACCCAGCACATGTGCGCCTGCTGCCTCAAGTTCTTTGGCCATCCCGACGTAGTACTTTAGGTCATATTTGGACCGGTTCGGGTCCAACAAGTCGCCAGTGTAGCAAATCGTGCCTTCGCAAACTTTGTTCGCCTTGATGACGGCATCCATCGCGACGCGCATGTTTTCCACCCAGTTCAGGCTGTCGAATACGCGAAACACGTCGACGCCGGAATTGGCAGCCTGTGCCACAAAGCTTTGCACCACGTTGTCAGGGTAGTTCGTGTAGCCAACGCCGTTGGACGCACGCAGCAGCATTTGCGTCATGATGTTTGGCATCTGTGCCCGGATATCGCGCAGGCGCTGCCAAGGGCACTCCTGCAAGAACCGGTAAGCCACATCAAAGGTCGCACCGCCCCAGCATTCGACGCTGAAAAGCTGATTCATCTTGGCTGCATAGGCCGGCGCTGCGTTAATCATATCAATCGACCGCATACGTGTTGCGAGAAGTGATTGGTGCCCGTCGCGCATGGTGGTGTCGGTAATGAGCAACTGCTTTTGGTCGCGCATCCAGTCGGCGACGGCCTCGGGGCCAAAATCATCCAGAATATTGCGCGTGCCGGGGGTCACATCAGTTGTCGGCTTTACCGGAGGACGCGGCGGCTTCACATCTGCCGCCGGGCGCGGACGGCCTGCGGTTTCGGGATGACCGTTGACGGTGATATCAGCGATATAGGTCAGAATTTTCGTGGCGCGGTCACGGCGTTTGGAGAATTTGAACAGGTCCGGCGTCTCGTCAATGAACTTGGTATGGTATTCGTTGTTCAGGAATGTCGGATGCTTCAGCAGGTTTTCGACAAACGCGATGTTGGTCGACACACCGCGAATACGGAACTCTCGCAAGGCACGGTCCATCCGCGCAATCGCCATCTCAGGGGTAGGCGCACGGGCAGTTACCTTGGTCAAGAGGCTGTCGTAATAGCGCGTGATCACCGCACCAGAATACGCCGTGCCACCATCCAGCCGGATGCCCGGACCAGTGGCCGAACGGTACATCTGGATGCGCCCGTAATCGGGGATAAAGTTGTTTTGCGGGTCTTCGGTCGTGACGCGGCACTGCAGCGCATGACCGTCCAGTTTCACGTCATATTGCGATGCACAGCCCGTGGCCTCGACCAGCGATTTGCCTTCGGCGATCAGAATTTGGGCGCGCACAATGTCGATGCCCGTAACTTCTTCTGTCACCGTATGCTCGACCTGCACACGCGGGTTCACTTCGATAAAGAAGAATTCGCCGCTGTCCATATCCATTAGGAATTCGACGGTGCCGGCACATTCGTAGTTCACATGCTGGCAGATTTTCTTGCCCAGATTACAAATCTGTTCGCGCTGGGTGCCTGACAGATACGGGGCAGGCGCGCGCTCAACGACCTTTTGGTTGCGGCGCTGGACTGAACAGTCACGTTCCCAAAGGTGATAGATTTGGCCGTGGCTGTCGCCCAGAATTTGCACTTCGACGTGGCGGGCGCGCATGATCATCTTTTCCAGATAACCTTCGCCATTGCCGAACGCGGCCTCGGCTTCGCGGCGGCCTTCCAGAACTTTTTCTTCCAACTCGTCCTCGGACATGATCGGACGCATGCCGCGACCACCACCGCCCCATGATGCCTTAAGCATCAAGGGGTAGCCAACTTCGGCCGCTTCTTTTTTGATCGCGGCCATGTCATCGCCCAGCACTTCTGTGGCGGGAATGACTGGCACACCAGCTTCGACGGCCACGCGGCGCGCGCTCGCTTTGTCGCCGAGTTGGCGCATGGTTTTTGCCTTTGGACCGATGAAGGTGATGCCATTGGCCTCGCAAGCGTCCACAAAGTCGGGGTTCTCAGACAAAAGGCCATAACCGGGGTGGATCGCATCTGCGCCGGACATCTTGGCGACGCGAATGATTTCTTCGATCGAAAGATAGGCCGCAACAGGACCAAGGTTTTCGCCGATGCGGTAGGCTTCATCTGCCTTAAAGCGGTGCAGACCTAGCTTGTCCTCTTCTGCGAAGACGGCGACCGTCTTTTTGCCCATCTCGTTGGCAGCGCGCATAATGCGGATCGCAATCTCGCCACGGTTGGCAATCAGGATTTTCTTAAAGTCGGTCATAGCTGGTCCTTTCGCAGTTGCAGCATTGTTAAGCAGCAAAATTCGCAAGGTCTAGGAGATTATGGATGCTGCCGCAGCGTGTTCGGTAGGTCTTTGAGGGCCCGCGTTCCCAGCTGTCCCATATTGCTGATCATATCTTGGCGAAGAATATCCAGCACATGCGCGGCCCCGGCTTCGCCTAATGCGGCCAGCCCATAGTGGAACGCGCGACCTAGCATCACGAAATCAGCGCCCAATGCCAGCGCGCGCAGCACATCAAGCCCACCTTCAATACCGCTATCAAAAATCAACGGAAGCGACGTCGCTGCGCGGATCAATGGCAGCGTTTCAATTGTCGCAGGGCCCCCGTCAAACTGCCGGCCTGCATGATTACTGACCCAAAGCGCATCTGCCCCTTCGTCCGTCAATCGCGCGGCGTCATCGGGGTTGCCGATGCCTTTGACGATCAGCGGACCGTCCCACACATCGCGCAGCGATTTGAAATAGTCCCAGTCCGGCGAGGTTCGCAGCAAATACCCGATATGCTGGTTCGAGGGCAGGGCGCTGCGGTTTTGCGAATAGCTTTCCATCAGGCGCAATCGCGGCATGCCGGTTTTACGGATACCGTTCAACCACGCGGGGCACTGTGCCGCCTGCATCGCCAAACGCGGGGTCAGTTTGGGCGGATTGGTCAGACCGCCGCGCGTCTGCCGTTCGCGGCGCGACGCCACAGGTACATCGACAGTCAGCACGATCGTATGAAAGCCCGCGTTCTTAGCCCGTTTAAGGATATCTGCGCGAATCTCTGGATCACGCGGAGGGTATAGTTGGAACCAGCCGTGGTCGCCGGCATGTGGGCCGACGTCTTCGGGCAATTGGCTTGCGACTGTCGACAGCGTAAATGGGATATTCTCGCGGGCGGCTGTTCGGGCCAGCATTTGTTCGGCACCTGGCCAAATAAGTCCGGACATGCCGACAGGGGCGATGCCAATTGGAATAGGATGGGTTTGACCCAGAAATGTCGTCGAAAGGTCGGGATCAAACTCGCCGTGTAGGATCGAAGGGTTTAGCAAAACCTGATCTAACTGTGTGCGATTGCGTGCTTGGGTGGCTTCAACCCCTGTTGCACTGTCCAGATATTCCCACACGAAATGCGGGATGCGGCGGCGTGCGCTGCTTTTCAAATCTGCAATGGCGGGATAGCGGCTATGATAGGTCATAAGGCGAAGCTATTGCGGGTCACATGGGCATGCAATGGGTCATGGTTCGCCAAGCTATCAATGATTTTAGTCTTGCGTGGTGCAATCGGCGCCAAAGCCCTATGATTGCGTTTGACCCCTCTTGGGTGACAAGCCACAATGCCCTCAAACGCCGCGCTAGAAATGGATCGCTCAGATGAGATACGTCAAACCCGAAAGTTACGAGGCCGCTTCGGCACTGCTTGCCGCAGAGGACGGGATCGCACGGATTCTGACCGGCGGTACAGATGTCCTGGTCATGCTTAAGGCAGAAATGGTCGAACCTGATTTGATGGTTGATCTGAAACACTTGCCCGGCATGCATGACATTGCGGCCGAGGACGGCGGATTTCGCATTGGTGCAGCCGTATCAAGCGCGGAACTTGGCGAACATGCAGCACTCAAAGCGATGTGGCCCGGTGTGGTGGAGGGGGCAGAGCTGATCGGCTCTACTCAAGTCCAGAACCGCGCCACGATCGTTGGCAATCTTTGTACCGCTTCGCCTGCTGCCGATTCTGTGCCTGGCTTGGTAACAGCGAATGCAGTTGCGCGGCTGCATGGCCCACATGGCACACGCGACGTGCCCGTGGTGGAAATTCCGGTAAGTCCGGGGAAAACCATGCTTGCCAAAGGTGAATTCATTACGTCGATCTATTTGCCCGCACGGCCCGTCGGTGCCTCGGACGCTTATCTGCGCTTTATTCCACGCACTGAAATGGACATTGCGGTGTCGTCTGCCGCTGTAAGCTTGGAATTGGACGCAGGTGGCACGATTACCGCTGCGCGCGTCGCAATTGGCGCTGTGGCCCCTACCGTCCGTTTGGTGGCAGACGCAGGTGCTGCGATTGTCGGCACGAAACTTGACGATGATGCAATCGCCGCATTGATTGCTGCAACCGAGGCAGCTTGTTCACCAATCACCGACAAACGCGGCACGATCGAATTCCGCACCAAAACTGCAGGTGTGTTGGCCAAACGCGCCGCACACATCGCTTATTCCCGCGCCGGAGGCAAAACATGAAAATGATCCCAGTCGAGACTACGATCAACGGCGACCAGACAGAGTTCCTGTGTAACGCCGACGAAAGCCTTCTTGATGTGCTGCGGGACCGGCTAGGTCTTACGGGCGCAAAAGAAGGTTGCGGAACTGGCGATTGCGGCGCTTGCAGTGTGATGCTGAACGGGCGCGTGGTCTGTTCGTGTCTTGTGCTGGGGGTCGAAACCCAAGGAGCCGAAGTTGAAACCATCGAGGGCATGGCCGACGGTGAAACACTGCACCCGCTGCAACGGGTCTTTATCGAAGAGGCAGCACTGCAATGCGGTATCTGCACGCCTGGTATTTTGATTGCGGCCAAATCGCTGCTGGCAAAGAACCCTGACCCCACTGATACCGAAGTCCGCTATTGGCTGGCGGGCAACCTATGCCGTTGCACTGGATATGACAAAATCATCAAAGCGGTCCAGAAGGCCGCTGCAGAAATGAGGGCCGCGTAAAATGGCATTGGATGATCAAGCAAAGCGTACATTCAAGGTCGTCGGCACCCGCGTTGGTCGCCCTGACGGGATCGACAAAGTTACCGGCAAGGCCGCTTATGGTGCCGACATCACAGCGCCGGGCATGCTGCATGGCCGTATTCTGCGCAGCCCGCACGCGCATGCGCGGATTAAATCAATTGATGTGTCAGAGGCTGCAAAGCTTGCAGGCGTCAAAGCAGTCGTCACCGGTGCCGATCTTGCCATTCCCGATGATGAAGGCTTTGCGGATATCGCGATCAATTGCCTTGCCCGCGACAAGGTGTTTTATGATGGACATGCGGTTGCGGCAGTTGCTGCTACCAGCAAGTCTATTGCGAAACAGGCGATCCGCTTGATCAAGGTGGACTATGAAATCTTGCCTCATGTGACGGACGTTGATGCGGCGATGAAACCTGACGCACCTGCCGTACAAGAAGGCCGCGCACTTGAAAATGTACCCGCTGGTATGTCGCAAAATGTGACCACGCGTTGCGCTTTTGGACATGGCGATGTGGACGCAGGTTTTGCCAAGGCAGACAAGATAATTGAACGCAGCTTTAAAACGGCTGCGACCCACCAAGGCTATATCGAACCGCAAGCCTGCCTTGCCACGCTCGGCTCTGATGGGCGCGGAGAGGTGTGGTGCTGCACCCAAGGTCAATACATGGTCCGTGCCAACTGCGCGGCGGTCTTGGGCATCGAGGAAAGCCAGCTGCGTGTCATTTCTTCCGAGATTGGCGGCGGTTTTGGCGGCAAGACATCCACATTTATCGAACCTGTCGCGCTGGCGTTGTCGCGTAAGTCTGGCAAGCCGGTTAAGATGGTCATGACCCGCGATGAAGTGCTGCGTGCCACAGGACCTACCATTTCCGCGTCCATGGACATCAAAATCGGCATGACGAACGACGGCCGCATCACTGCAGCGCGCGGCGAGCTGCGCTATTCCGGCGGGGCTTATCCAAACGAGACGATTGAAATGGGCGCGCAAGCCGCTTTTGCCGCTTATGATCTAGAAGCGGTAGAAACCGTCGGTTGGAACGTGATGACCAACCGGCCCAAAGAGATACCATATCGCGCACCTGGCGCGCCGACCTCGATTTATGCTGTTGAAAGCGTGGTCGACGAATTGTGCCAGGAACTGGGACTTGATCCACTTGATGTGCGTCTTTTGAACGCCGCACGCAAAGGAACACTTTCGGCCTACGGACCAACCTTCAACGAAATCGGGTTGGTTGCGACATTGGAAGCGGCCAAAGCCCATCCACATTACACGGCACCTTTGGGGCCAAATCAGGGTCGGGGGCTGTCCTGCGGGTTCTGGTTCAACTTTGGTGGCAACACCTGTGTGTCGCTGAATATCAACGATGACGGCACTGTTGGTGTCGTCGAAGGCAACCCTGATATCGGCGGCTCGCGTGCGTCAATTTCGATGATGGCAGCCGAAGAATTGGGCGTGCCATACGAAAAGGTCCGGACCGTGATCGCTGACACCAGCGCGCTGGGCTTTAACGACATCACTGACGGCAGCCGCGTGACATTCGCGGTCGGGTTGGCCACGATAGAGGCCGCGCGCGCCGCGATCCGCGAAATGTGCCGCCGTGCCGCGAAAATCTGGGGCATCGATGAAGATGCGGTGTTGTGGGAAGACGGCGCTGCCGTTCCAGCAGGGCCTAACGCAGGTACACACCCGCCCATGACGCTGGCTGAAATCGCCGCTGTCGCAGGCAATACCGGCGGTCCCATCGCTGGCCACCACGAGGTAAACGCAGACGGCGCTGGCGTTAGCTTTGGCGTGCATCTTGTTGATACTGAAGTCGATCCTGAAACAGGGGCCACAAAAATTCTGCGCTACACCGTCTTTCAGGATGCAGGCAAAGCGGTGCATCCCGACTATGTCGAAGGGCAGATGCAGGGCGGTGCGGTCCAAGGCATCGGCTGGGCGTTGAACGAAGAATACATCTACGGCGAAGACGGGCGGCTGCAAAACGCGGGCTTCCTTGATTACCGCATTCCCGTGGCCTCTGACTTGCCGGAGATCGAAACGGTGATTTTGGAAATCCCAAACCCCGGCCACCCCTACGGTGTGCGCGGTGTGGGCGAGACACCGATTGTGCCACCTCTGGCTGCCATTTCGAACGCGGTGTCGCGGGCTGCCGGTGTGCGGATGTGCGAATTGCCGATGTCGCCGCCACGGCTGCTGAAAGCAATGACTGGCTAAGGCATGGTGAGGGTCAAACTTTGGGGATCTTTACGCGCGATGGCCGGTGGCAAAGAGTGGGTTGAGGTGGAGGCAAGCAATTTCAAACAGTTGCTAGACGCTCTTGAGGTTAAACATCCAGGTCTCGGGCCGCAAATCAAACGCGGTGTATCGCTGTCATTGGACGGCGTGATTTACCGCGAAGCGTGGTTTACCGAAATCGGCCCCGAGAATGAAATTATCCTGATGCCCTATATGGTTGGCGGTTGATCGCGCTGGACAGCCTTTGCCGCCAGCACTACCTTTGCGTCAAACGCACCCAACAAAAGGTCTGATGCTATGTCCAAGATGCTTTCTGCTACCGCCATTTCACTTGCTTTGATGTCCACAACAGCCATTGCTGGCGGGCATTGTGCTGCGGGCAAAACCCTGACTGATGGCACGCTGACGATTGCGACTGGCAATCCGGCTTATTACCCATGGGTTATGGATGATGCGCCTGAAAGTGGTCAAGGATTTGAGGCCGCCGTGGCCTATGCGGTCGCCGCCGAAATGGGCTTTGCTGCAGAAAACGTCACTTGGGTGCGGTCATCATTTGATGAAGCGATCCAGCCGGGCGTCAAGAACTTTGACCTGAACATGCAGCAGTATTCGATCACGCCGGAACGCGATCTGGTCGTGGATTTCTCTGACCCATATTACACCGCACCAATGGCCGTGCTGGTCGGCGCGGGCGCTGTTGACACGGCACCAACACTTGACGCTTTGCGCGAATTGCAGTGGGGCGCAGTTGGTACAACCACAGCCGTTCCAAAGCTGACAGCGGTCATCCAGCCCAGCAACGATCCATTGCTGTACGGCGACAACGCCGACGTGAATGCGGCGATGAGTGCAAACCAAATTGATGCGGCTTTGTTTGACCTGCCGACTGCATTGTTTCTGAGTGCGGTGATGATCGAAGGCTCAAAAGTGCTTGGTCAATTCGCCCCGGACCTGACCGACAACCCTGACCAGTTCGGCATGTTGATGGAAGAAGGCAGCCCGCTGAAGGCTTGCGTTGACGAGGCTCTTGCAGCTTTGACGGCAAGTGGCGAGCTTGCGGCGATTGAGGCGACATGGCTTCAGGACACCACCGGTGTTCCGCTGATCAAGTAATATGGCAAATGCGAAAGCGGCGGGGATGACCCGCCGCGAAGCCTATGAGGCCAAGCAGCGCCGCCGCTCGTTGATCGTGGCGGCCTCCAGCACAATCGCGGTCGTGGCCGCGATCATGATCTTAGTGCCTATGGCGCCGGGCTGGGAAAAGGTGCAGCGCAGCTTTTTCAACGGCGATGTCCTTGCACAGACTTTTCCCAAGCTACTGGACGCGTTTTTGGTCAATATCATGATCTTTGCATGGTGCGCGCCTGCCATCGCTATCCTTGGGCTGCTGATAGCACTTGCGCGTGATGTGAAATCGCCTGCGCTGTTTCCGCTGCGCATCTTCGGGGCGACATTCACAGATATTTTCCGTGGGGTTCCTGTCATCTTGACGGTCTATCTGATCGGTTTCGGTATTCCCGGCCTTGGCCTGCCGCGTCCTTGGAATTCGCCGTATATCTGGGGATCACTTGCGTTGATCCTGACGTATTCGGCCTATGTGGCCGAGATTTTCCGCTCTGGTATCGATAGCGTGCACCACAGTCAGCGGTCTGCCGCGTTGTCGTTAGGCATGTCTGAACGTCAGGTGATGCGCGATGTTGTCTTGCCACAAGCTGTGCGCAATGTGGTGCCGTCGCAGATGAATATGCTAATCGCGCTGCAAAAAGATGTGTCGCTGCTTAGCTTTATTGGCCCTGTCGAGATTTTCCGCCAAGCGGGGGTGTTCAAATCACTGACCGCTAATTTTACACCCTATGTTGGGGCAGCGATCATCTTTTTGATCGTGACGATCCCTGCCACCCGCTACGCCGATCATCTGATGGCCAAGCAACGACGGGACCGGAGTTAATGGCCAAGCTGGAACTGCGCGGTGTCGTGAAACGCTTTGGCGATCATACGGTCTGCGATGGGATTGATCTTGATGTGGAAGAGGGGCAGATGGTTTGCCTCATTGGTGCGTCTGGTGCGGGAAAGTCCACCTTGCTGCGCTGTATCAACCTGCTGGAAGCAATCGAAGACGGCGCGATCTTGCTTGACGGGATCGACATTGCAGAGCCGGGACTGAACCCGCAGGCGGTCCGCGCGCGCATCGGCATGGTGTTCCAGAGCTTTAATTTATTCCCACATTTAACGGCACTTGAGAACGCAATGCTCGCGCCACGACGGGTGCACGGCAAAACGAAGGCAGAGGTCGGCCCGCAAGTCGAAGACCTTTTCACGCGCTTCGGGCTTGCTGACCGGATGCACAACTATCCTGATCAGCTGTCAGGTGGTCAACAGCAGCGCGTTGCGATTGTCCGCGCACTTGCGATGCGCCCAGAAGTGATGTTGTTTGACGAGATTACATCAGCGCTTGATCCACAGTTGGTTGGCGAGGTGCTGGATGTCCTGTTGGTGCTGAAAGAGCAGGGCATGACGATGATATTAGCGACCCATGAGATGGGATTTGCGCGGCAAGCAGCGGACAAAGTTTGCTTCCTAAAGGACGGCCGCATTGTAGAAGAAGGCCCGCCAGAGCAGCTTTTTGCAAATCCGGAACGGCCAGAGACAAAGGCGTTTTTGGCGCGGGCACTGAAGTAATATCCCTGCGCAATTATTAACCCAAGTCGCCCCAAAAATGGGCACATTTACTTTTCTAGCCTAAAAAGTGTGCGAATTAAGAAACGTAGCGCTGTGCCGCTTGCCCGAACCTTGTGCAGACTTCGCCGCGCTGCCTACCAATGGGCAACCATTGGGATCGGTACTGCTTTGCCATGCTAGACAATCAATACGGCCTGCAACCCCGCGCTAAGGGAAGCGTTACGCTGACTTCCAAGCTGCGTGGTAATGTCAGCGTGATCGATGACTTGCATCAATCTGGTTGCTTGCGGTTGTTGTTTCCACGCGGCGATGCGGCGCTCGATGCGGTCCTGATCAACACGTCAGGTGGTGTGACAGGCGGTGACAACATCGCAGTCAAGGCCAGGGTTGGCACAGGCAGCGAAATGACCTTGACCACTCAAGCCGCAGAACGCGCCTATCGCGCCCAACCCGGTCAGATCGGGCAGATTACCACAACGCTGTCTGTTGATGCAGGTGGCGCGCTCAACTGGCTGCCGCAAGAGATATTATTATTTAATGGCAGTAATTTGCATCGCGAACTTAAGGTTACACTTGCGAGCAATGCCAGCGCGTTATTGGTCGAACCTGTCGTTTTTGGTCGCGCCGCAATGGGCGAGACGCTGACCGATATTGCGTTCAAGGACCGTGTATCCGTTATGCGTGACGGACGCCCAATCTACCGCGATGGCGTGTGCTTTGAAGGCAATGCAGCGGCGCAACTTGCGCGGCCTGCAATTGGTCAAGGTATGATTGCGATGGCCAATATTATTTACACCGCCCCTGACGCCCAAACCCGTTTGCCTGCCGTCCGTGCATTGATGCCGTCCACGGGTGGCGCATCTTTGCTCGCCGATGACTTGCTCGTTGGCCGCATCATGGCCGCAGACAGTTTCCTGCTGCGTTGCGCCCTTATCCCGATCATCGAACGCCTTTCGGGAACCGCTGTTCCCAGAACTTGGAGACTTTAACCCATGCAACTCACCCCCCGCGAAAAAGATAAACTACTGATCGCGATGGCCGCAGAGGTGGCGCGCAAACGCTTGGCGCGTGGCGTTAAGCTTAATCACCCAGAGGCAATTGCCTTGATCACTGACGCCGTGGTTGAAGGCGCACGTGATGGACGCTCTGTCGCCGATATGATGTCAGCAGGTGCGCATGTCATCACCCGCGCGCAATGCATGGACGGTATCGCCGAGATGATCCACGAAGTCCAAGTCGAAGCCACCTTTCCCGATGGCACCAAACTTGTCACGGTCCACAACCCAATCAGATAGGAGCGCCCTATGATCCCCGGAGAGACTATCCCGAAAGACGGTGACATCGCGATTAATGTGGGCGCACCTGAAACGACGTTAATGGTTGCCAACACCGGCGACCGGCCTGTGCAGATCGGCAGCCACTACCACTTTGCCGAAAGCAATGCCGCGCTTGATTTTGACCGCGATGCCGCACGCGGGCAGCGACTGAATATCGCCGCAGGTACTGCTGTGCGGTTCGAACCTGGTCAGCGCCGCGAGGTGACACTGATCCCGATCAGTGGCGCGCGCCGCATCTTTGGATTTAATGCAGCCGTTATGGGGGACCTTTGATATGCCCGCTTTTATTCCCCGCAATGAATACGCCGCGATGTTTGGCCCGACCACGGGCGACCGGGTGCGCTTGGCGGATACAGACCTGATTATCGAGGTCGAAAGAGACCTCACCACTTATGGCGAAGAGGTCAAATTCGGCGGCGGCAAGGTTATCCGTGATGGTATGGGCCAGTCTCAGGCCACCCGCGCCGAAGGGTCGGTAGATACGGTCATCACCAACGCATTGATCGTGGATCACAGCGGCATCTACAAGGCCGACGTTGGCCTGCGCGACGGGCGGATCTACAAGATCGGCAAGGCGGGAAACCCCGACACGCAGCCCGGTGTCGACATCATTGTCGGGCCGGGAACCGAGGCGATTGCTGGCGAAGGCCGTATTCTAACGGCGGGTGGTTTTGACAGCCACATTCACTTCATCTGCCCCCAGCAAATGGAGGACGCGCTGCACTCTGGCATCACGACGCAGTTAGGCGGCGGCACGGGGCCTGCGCATGGCACGCTGGCGACGACCTGCACACCAGGGCCTTGGCATATCGGGCGGATGCTGCAAGCGATTGATTCCGTGCCGATGAATATCGGGCTATCCGGCAAAGGCAACGCATCCCAACCAGCGGCCTTGGTTGAGATGGTAAATGCCGGCGCCTGCGCGCTGAAACTGCACGAAGACTGGGGCACCACCCCCGCCGCCATCGACTGCTGCCTGTCAGTTGCCGATGACATGGACGTGCAGGTGATGATCCACACCGACACGCTGAACGAAAGCGGTTTTGTGGAAAACACCGTCGCCGCAATCGCGGGTCGCACGATCCATGCGTTCCACACCGAAGGGGCAGGCGGCGGGCATGCGCCTGACATCATCAAAATATGCGGCGATGAAAACGTGCTGCCGTCCTCGACCAACCCGACGCGGCCATTCACGGTGAACACGCTCGAAGAGCATCTGGACATGCTGATGGTCTGTCACCATCTGGACAAATCCATCCCAGAGGATGTGGCCTTTGCCGAAAGCCGGATCAGGCGTGAAACCATAGCCGCCGAGGATATCTTGCATGACATGGGCGCGTTTTCCATCATTGCGTCTGACAGTCAGGCCATGGGGCGCGTCGGCGAAGTGCTGATCCGTACATGGCAAACTGCCGATAAGATGAAAAAGCAGCGGGGGCGCTTGCCAGAAGAGACGGGCGAAAACGATAATTTCCGTGTGCGGCGCTACATTGCGAAATACACGATCAACCCCGCAATTGCGCATGGGATCAGCCGCGAAATCGGGTCGATTGCCGAAGGAAAGCGTGCCGATTTGGTGCTTTGGAGCCCTGCCTTCTTTGGCGTCAAACCAGAGATGGTTTTAATGGGTGGCATGATTGTGTGCGCGCAGATGGGTGATCCAAATGCCTCGATTCCGACGCCGCAGCCGGTTTATTCGCGGCCCATGTTTGGCGCGATGGGTGGGGCGGTCAGCCGTAATGCGGTGACGTTTGTCAGTGCTGCGGCGCAAGCAAATGGCATCCGCGAAACGCTGGGCTTGTCTAAACAAACGGTTGCCGTTGAAGGTACGCGCAACATCGGCAAACGCGATTTAATCCTGAACGATGCACTACCTAAAATGGAAGTGAATCCCGAAACATACGAAGTCCGCGCCGATGGTGAACTGCTGACGTGTGAACCCGCAACAGAGCTGCCGATGGCGCAGCGCTATTTCTTGTTCTGATGGGTGTGCGGGATCAGGCGCAAAGGGTTGCGCAATCGATTTTGAAGGCGGGAACGTGGGAAGGACCTGCGTTGGCGTGCAGTCTTGATTATGATGCCCGCTTTTTGCGCCGCAAGATGCTGGCGACGGATGACGGGATCGGCTTTTTGGTGGATTTGGCGCATACGACATCGTTGGAACACGGTGATGCGCTAGGATTATCCGATGGTGGCCGCGTCCAGATTATTGCGGCGTCAGAGCCGGTTTTGCAGATCACTGCGGGCAATCTAATCCAGCTTGCTTGGCACATCGGCAATCGGCACACGCCCTGCCAAATGCTGCCCAACATGCTGATTATCCGCGATGATCCAGTGATCGGTCATATGCTTGAACATCTTGGGGCGCAGCTGACAAAGGCGCTACAGCCCTTTACGCCCGAAGGCGGTGCATATGGGCATGGGCGCACGCATAGCCATGCGCATGGGGCGACGGCCCATGACCACTAGTGCTGTTTTGACGCTGACACAGTGGTTGTCGCCATCCTATCCGATTGGCAGTTTTGCTTACTCGCATGGATTGGAAACCGCGCTTGCTGATGGTTGGGTGCATGATGCGGCCAGTTTGCAAATATGGCTTGCCGATGTGCTGACGGATGGGTCTGGCTGGGCTGACGCGGTCCTGTTTTGTGCCGCCTATCAAGCGCCTGACAACGAGGCTGTGCGCGAGGTTGATGCCACGGGTCGTGCTTTCGCAGCCAGCGCCGAACGGTTGCGCGAAAGCGTGAACCAAGGGGCTGCGTTCGCGCGCACATTGAACGCAACCTCAGATTTGGAATTGCCCGATGCCGTATTTCCGGTCGCCGTTGGTCGCGCTGCCGCACATATAGATGCCCCGTGCGAAATGGCGGCATCTCTTTACCTCCAAGCCTTCGTTAGCAATTTAGTGCTGGCCTGCGTGCGCATGATCCCATTGGGCCAAACCGAAGGACAGGCAATCATACAAACGCTTTCGCCACTTTGCGTGAAAGCTGCGCAAGCTGCATCAAAAACGACGCTCGACGATCTTTATTCCAACACCTTCCTGTCCGACATCGCCGCGATGCGCCACGAAGCCCAGCAACCAAGGCTCTTTCAATCATGACCCAACTTAACGGACCTCTGCGGATCGGTATCGGTGGCCCCGTAGGCGCAGGCAAGACGACGCTGACTGCGCGATTGGCGCAATTGCTACACCCGGACATTTCCATCGGGGTCATCACCAACGATATCTACACCCAAGAAGACGCCGAAGCCCTAACCCGTATGCAAATCTTGCCCGCAGACCGGATCATAGGTGTTGAAACAGGTGGCTGTCCGCATACGGCGATCCGCGAAGATGCCAGCATCAACCTGGCCGCGATTGCGCAAATGGTTGCCCGACATCCCGATGTAGAAGTCGTATTGATCGAATCCGGCGGCGACAACCTGTCCGCTACATTCAGTCCCGAATTAGCAGACGTAACTGTCTATGTGATCGACGTGGCCGCCGGCGAAGAAATCCCACGTAAGGGTGGCCCTGCGATCACAAAATCTGATGTGCTCGTGATCAATAAAACTGACCTTGCACCACACGTGGGCGCTTCGCTTGAGGTGATGCAGCGTGATGCAGCACGGATGCGGGGCGACAAGCCGTTTGTGATGACATCGCTGCGTGAGGGTATTGGAGCGGATAAAGTTTTGGACCTGCTCAAGCAGATTGGCGGGATATAGAGCTACCGCTGTGACTTAAGAGTAAAAATGGTGCCTAGGGGCGGAATCGAACCATGATTAATATCAGTAACTTATATGTATTTTATCTCAAAATACCAGCTAATATACCAACAATAATTTGTCTTGCGCGTCGTTTCTAAAGTGTCCGACTGTTGACAGTACTTTATTGCTGATTTGCCCCCTCCTAGCCTCCTTCATTCATTACGAGATTTTGTGGAGGGCACAGCAGCGCAACCAAATCAACTTTCAAAGTAAAGTCGCAGCGGTGTGATTGGTGTAGCCAAGCGCCCAATTGCTTTTGGAATGGCTGTTGGATGTTCTCCACAATGAGCCGACCAAGTTAACGTCGGAGAACGATGAGCAATCTGTACTGGCTAACCGAAGAACAGATGAAGCGGCTTCGTCCGTACTTTCCAAGGAGTCGAGGTAGGCC
>NZ_JAFMHR010000175.1:0-3602 GCF_017854415.1 Yoonia sp.
TGATGGCGTGGGGACAGTTGCATATCGAAACAGGCCTAACCTCGATCCTGAACGCGTCGACCGCTATTTTCGGGGTGATTGCCGCAGCTATCTTTTTCGCGGACGAACAGCTTACTGCGCGCAAAGCCATCGGTGTCACGATCGGGTTCTTTGGTGTTTCAACCGCTATCGGGCTCGGGGCTTTCAAGAACTTTGACATCCGGTCACTGGGCCAATTGGCCGTCATTGGCGGAACGATCAGCTATGCTCTAGCCGGTGTCTGGGCGCGCAAAATGTTGGGTCATCTTACGCCGCAAGTCGCGGCTGCAGGTATGCTGACGGGGGCAAGTTTGATCACTATACCCATTTCTTACGCCGTCGAAGGGCCATTCAACCTTGACCTAGAGCCGCGCACTTGGGCCGCGATCAGCTACTATGCCATCGTGGCGACCGCGATTGCCTACATGCTATATTACCGTGTGCTGGCAATGGCAGGCAGCGGTAATCTGATGCTGTGCACCTTGCTGGTAGCACCCGTGGCGATCGCCCTTGGCGCCATTGTCTTGGGCGAGGCTCTGCCACTGCGCGCTTATGCCGGATTTGGATTGCTGGCCTTGGGCCTAGTGATCCTTGACGGGCGCTTGTGGCAAGCGGTCAAGCACCGCGCGCGCCGCGCGTAGACCCGGCGCATCACCCCCCAGCCCAAGCCGTTCCATCGTCAGCGCCATCGCAGTTTGTTGTGCCTGTGGATCAGCCAAAACACCCAACACAGCATCCGCGATAGGTCCGGCTTTGCAGTTTTTACCGATGAATTCCGGCACCACACGCGTGTCACTGACCAAATTTACCAGCGTGACCGTATCAACCATCAACATACGGCTGATAATGATCCGGCTCAACCATGCCATGTCGTAAGCGATCACCATTGGCGTGCCATTCGCAGCCAGTTCCAACGACACAGTGCCAGACGCCGCCAATGCGACATCAGCCCGCCTGAACCAAGCGGCCTTGTCCGGCGACCCTGCGGGCAGCACAGTGACCGGCACTTTCCAGTCCGCCACACGCTGCTTTACCAAGTCATGCACATTGCCGGTCGTGGGAATAACAAAGCGGACATCCGGAACTTGTGCCGCGATCATTGCAGCCGCCTCGCCAAAGCGGTCCGTTAGGCGTGATACCTCGCCTTTACGGCTGCCCGGAAGGATCAGCACAACCGTGCCCGCACCTAATGCATCCGCCTGCTTTTGCGTCGCCACAGGATCGGCCACAACTGGATGCCCAACAAAATCACAAGCCATCCCAGCCGCTCGCATCAATGGCGGCTCGAACGGGAAAAGCGCCAGCACATGATTAATATGATGCGCCATCTTTTCTGCACGCTTGGGCCGCCAAGCCCACACTGTTGGGGCCACATAATGCACCGTACGAATGTCACTGGATGCCTTGACCAATCGCGCCACGCGCAGGCAAAAATCGGGGCTATCAATTGTGATCAGAACATCAGGCCGCGTTTGAATAACCGCGTCGGCCATTTCGCGAACCCGCGCCTTAAGTGCACGATACTTCGGTAAAATCTCGGCCAACCCCATGACGCTTAACTCGTCCATCGAAAAACGACTGACGAGTCCTTCGGCTTGCATCAAGGGTCCTCCCACACCGTCAAAAACCATGTCCGGACGCAAAGATTTCAGCCCCGCCATCATGGCTGCACCTAGCTTATCACCCGATGCTTCACCTGCGATTAGAAAGACCTTCATGCGCCACCCTTGGGTCGCACCCAAAGAAATAGCCCTGCGCGGTCAAGGGCTTTGATGACTTCAGGCAGGTCCAGAACCATCACGCCATCATGGGCGATAACGATGCCTGCAAAACCAGCCGCAATCGCGCCCTTTGCCGTTTGCACACCAATGACCGGCAAATCCGCACGCCGGTCCTGGTCGGGCTTGGGTCCTTTGAACAGTATCGCACCGCGCGCATCGCTCGGTTCGCCGTCGGGACCGCTTAGCCATTCAGCCGCACTGCCCAACACAGATCCCAAGCCGTCAACTGCCGCCCAAAGCGGATCACCATCTGGCGCAAAACGGGCTATCATTGCATCAGTGCCGGACTGCCCCTCGCGCCCCAAGACGCGGCCACTGCGCACGATGCAGGACTGACCCGCATCAGCGCGGCCCATTTCTTGCAAGGTTTGGTCGGCCAGAACCGCATCTTGACGATTGTCAAAAGTGATCGGCGTTCGTGTCAAAACGCCGGCATCCGGCAACAAGTCTGGTGCAATGTCATGGGCTGCTTTGACAGCCAATCCGGCATCTTCAATAATCGCGATGATCGCGCGCAATGCACCGTCGTCACCCTGCGCAATGGCATCGGCAATGCGCGGTACCAAAGGCTGCGTCGCGGCATCTATCGCGGCAGGATCAATCGCTGGCCGCTTGACCGCACCCGCCATGCACACATCTGTAATGCCGCGTGTTTTTAGCTCAGCCAGAAAGCTGCCCAAGTGTTCAATCTGGAACGTGATATCAGGCGTGATCGCAGGGCGAAACCCTGCCATGGCACAGACCAGCGGGCGTTCAGGCAACCGTTCAAGCAACGCCAGCGGCAACTCGCCCGTCCCTGCAATCAGCGCCAGCATCAGCCCGGCGTCAGAAAATTGCGGTCCGTATCGCCCAAGATAAACGCCACCATGTCTTGAACATACGGGCTGTCTGCTTCGTCGCCAAGCTTGCGTGCACGGTCCTGAAACGTCCCGTCCCCGTCCTTTAGCATCTGAAACGCGGCCCGCAACGCGGTGATATCTGCACGGCTAACGCCCTTGCGTTTGAGACCAACAAGGTTCAATCCATCCAGCGCGCCACGCGGGGCTTGGACCAAACCATGCGGCACCACATCTTTGGTGACCATCGTAACCGCCCCGATGATCGCGCCCTGCCCGATCCGGACGAATTGGTGCACGCCAGACAGGCCACCAATAATTACATCATCCGAGATTACACAATGCCCAGCCACAGCCGATGAATTCACGACAATCACGCGGTCGCCAACCTGCGCATCATGGGCAATATGACATCCGGCCATAAACAGCCCATCGTCGCCAATCCGTGTTTCGCCGCCCCCATGGGTGGTTCCGGTGTTCATCGTCACATGTTCACGAATGCGGTTGCGGGCACCAATACGCAGGCGGGATTTCTCGCCGTCAAACTTAAGGTCCTGCGGGATCTCACCAATTACCGCAAACGGGAAGATCACCGTATCCGGCCCGATATGCGTATCACCATCGATCACGACATGGCTTTTCAGCTCGACGCGTTCGGCAAGGACCACCTCTGCGCCGATCACGCAGAACGGACCGATCCTGCAGCCTTCGCCAATCTGCGCACCGTCCGCGATCACAGCAGAAGGATGAATATCCACCATCAGCCTTGCAGGTCCATCATTGCGGTGAATTCGGCCTCGGCAGCCATCTCACCATCAACAGTCGCAACCCCCTTAAAGCGCCAGACTTTGCCGCCCGGCTTACCGCGGGTCGTTTGTACATGCATTTCAAGCACATCGCCGGGCACGACTTTGCGGCGGAATTTGCAGCCGTCAATCGCCATGAAATACACCAGCAAGTTGCCGTC
>NZ_JAFMHR010000175.1:3860-4933 GCF_017854415.1 Yoonia sp.
ATGCGGCCCTTTTTTCTTGGTTGTGCGGGTCTTGACCGCTGTTCACTATGACTAACAAGGCAGCAGCAGCCCGACAAGCTTGTGCTAGGGTTCGCCGTCACCCAGTTCACGATCAATGCGGGCAATTGCGTCGTCGGTGATGTTGGCCGCGCGCACAGATAGGACGACATTGCGTTGTTCAAGCACCAGTGCAGCCCCGCGTTCAAGCATAATGTTTGCGATAATACCTTGCACCTGATCTTCGAATTGGGCGCGTGCCTGTGCCGTTGCGACCTGCAGGTCTACGTTCTTTGCATCCCGCACGCGGCGCACTTCTTGGACCTTGGTATCAAAAGCTTCGGCTTCTGCGCGAAACGCCTCGTGGGTCATCTCGGGGCGCCGCAAAGTCAAACTGCGCTCTTCTTGGGTCAAGCTGTCCACGATTTCGTCGTTTTCAGCCTGCAAGGCCGCCGCTTGTGCCGCCAATGTCTCTGTCAAATTGCGGCCATACGCAGTTTCAAAAAACAATCGCTCGCTGTCGACGATAAGAACGGGCGGGCCACTTTGTTGGGCTGCGGCAGGCAACGCCAGCATCAGCCAAACAAAGAAGACCCGCATCACAATCATCAGAAGCTCGTCGAGATTGTCACGTCAAAGTTAGTAGTGTTATCGAACTCTTCGGCTTCCAGCGCCTCGGTCCAGTTAAAACGCAGTGGCCCAAACGGCGTAGTCCAGAAGATTGATAGACCAGCGACGGTACGCGGAACAAAATCGTCATACAGAATATCCGCGTCTGTATCGGTGCTCACATCCCAAGCCGAACCATAATCGATAAAGGCACCGCCTGTGATCCCGTACTCGCTTGGCAAACCCAAAGGAAACTCTGTTTCAAGACGGATCACCGAGAAAGCCGTTCCGCCCAATGCATCATCCGTGACCTTGTCACGTGGACCAATACCGCCTGGATCAAACCCGCGCATGACGCTGCTGCCAAGGAAGAAACGATCCGTTACGCGGCTGGACCCCTTGCTATAGCTTAGCAAACCGCCCTCATATGTGGCGCGCAAAGTGACTTCTTCGTTCAGTATCTTGGT
>NZ_JAFMHR010000176.1 GCF_017854415.1 Yoonia sp.
TATAGTTAATTTCTGGAGGGTCTCCCGGTGCAAGCCAACGTCCCATTCGACAAAAGATTAAAGCGTATCGTGCGTCGTCACGACAAGATGTCAAACGGTGTTGTCCGGACTGTTAAGTCCGACGGCCTGATTGTTGCGCGTCCTCGCCTTTATAAACCTAAGTTCCCCCTCAAGGGCCTGATCATTGTTCTGGCGCTTGGCTTCTTGTTCAAGGGTTTGTTGTTGGCCTACATTGGTGACGCAGGATACACAGAGCGCCTGACCGCTTTGCAGTCCGGTACCGTTGTGGAACAAGTTGGGGCGTGGGTTATGCAACCTGATCCGGTCACGACGATCGTCGCTGGTGGTATTGCGACAATTCTTCCACAGTAAGTGAACGAATAATGAAAACGAAAAGGCCGCGCTGGTAAAGCGCGGCCTTTCGCATTTCAATGATGTATTCGTTTAGCGTGCGACGCGTGTCGCAATATCTTCGATGTCGCCATATGTCAGGCCGATATCGTCCAACTCACGTGCTGTCAGCTTGGACAATGAATTGCGTGTGACGCGCGCGTCATTCCATGCAGCAAAAGCGCTGAACATGTTGATGAAAACTGTAGATACGTTGCCTGCGGAGAGACCAGAAGCAGGACGGGATGTGTCAAAAGCGGCCATGGCCATATTCCTTAAGTTTCTTGCTGCATTGCAGCGTTAATCTGATGAGGGGCATCTAGGAGGGAAGTGACCCGACCACCAGTGCCATTTCGACATATGTCATATGCGTTTTCAGCATGCCTAATTTTTGTGCATGAATGCGCGCAAACCCTTTGTTTATATAGCACTAATTCTGTCGACTTTGACACTTCAGGTGACGCTTTCTGACCCCAATTGCGGCGACGCTGCGTCAACTGGGCTTGCGAAGTGTCTTGGTCTTTGTTCGCCTTTTGTGCTAACCAAGTTCAGATAATAATAAAAAAGAGGCGAGCAATGCGTGTTTTAGGGATTGATCCGGGACTGCGGAACATGGGTTGGGGCGTCATTGATGTGGTTGGATCTCGAATCAGCCATGTCGCCAATGGCATTTGTCATTCGACCGGAACCGATCTTGGATCGCGCCTGTTGTCGTTACACCAGCAACTGACTGATGTGCTTCTGACCTACCAACCAGAGACTGCCGCGGTTGAGCAGACTTTTGTGAACAAAGACGGGGTCGGCACACTGAAACTTGGCCAAGCCCGGGGCATCGCGATGTTGGTGCCTGCGCAGGCGGGGATTAGTATTGGCGAATATGCTCCGAATGCCGTCAAGAAAACGGTGGTTGGTGTGGGTCACGCCGACAAACAGCAAGTCGCGCATATGGTGAAAGTTCAATTACCGGGAGTGCAGTTCGCGGGGCCTGATGCGGCGGATGCATTGGCGATTGCGATCTGTCATTCCTTTCACGCCCAATCGTCCAGTACGTTGGCCAAAGCATTGGCGAGGGCAGGCGCATGATTGGTAAAATCGCGGGCCGTCTGGAATACCGCAGCACAGACCATATTTTAATTGATGTGCGCGGGATCGGGTACCTTGTCTATGTCTCTGACCGCGTGATGGCGGGATTGCCTGCCAATGGCGAAGCGGTGGCGTTGTTTACAGATTTGTTGGTGCGTGAAGACAATCTGCAACTGTTTGGATTTACGACCTTGGTCGAAAAAGAATGGCACCGCCTTTTGATGTCGGTTCAGGGCATCGGCGCGAAGGCGGCTATGGCGATCATGGGCACGCTTGGTGCGGATGGAGTCAGCCGTGCTATCGCACTGGGCGACTGGAACGCGCTGGCCAAGGCCAAGGGCGTCGGTCCTAAAACCGCGCAGCGGGTGTCGATCGAGCTTAAAGACAAAGCGCCAGGTGTCATGGCAATGGGCGGCACAATTTCCGAGGCGCAGGGTGATGATGTGATCGAGGTTTCAGAACCGACGCCAGTGCGCACATCGACACCGCGCAAAGCCAATCCCGCACAATCAGAGGCACTGTCAGCATTAGGCAATCTGGGTTACGCCCCCGGGGATGCGGCGGGGGCCGTGGCGCAAGCTGCAGGTGACGCGCCTGATGCAGATACCTCTGCCTTGATCCGTGCGGCCTTGAAGCTGTTGGCCCCAACGGGGTAGGGATAGCCGATGGACCAACCTGACCCCACTTTGCGCCCCGATCCGCAGCCCGAGGACAACGACCGCGCGCTGCGCCCCCAAACGCTTGATGCGTTTATTGGTCAAAAAGAAGCGCGCGCGAACTTGTCCGTCTTTATTGAAAGTGCGCGCCGCCGTGGCGAGGCGATGGATCACACGTTGTTCCATGGCCCACCCGGTTTAGGGAAAACGACGCTGGCGCAGATCATGGCGCGGGAATTGGGTGTGAATTTTCGCATGACCTCTGGCCCTGTGTTGGCTAAGGCGGGTGACCTCGCGGCGATCCTGACAAACCTCGAAGCCCGCGATGTGCTGTTTATTGACGAAATCCACCGCCTGAACCCTGCGGTCGAAGAAATCCTTTATCCTGCACTTGAGGACTTTGAACTTGATCTGGTGATTGGCGAAGGCCCAGCGGCGCGCACTGTGCGTATCGAGCTGCAGCCGTTTACGTTGGTAGGTGCCACGACCCGTATGGGGCTTTTGACGACGCCGCTGCGTGACCGTTTTGGTATTCCGACACGGTTGGAATTCTATTCGCAGGAAGAACTGCACGAGATTGTAACCCGAGGTGCCCGCTTAATGGGGGCGCCTGCTGCCCCAGAAGGCGCAGCCGAGATTGCACGACGTGCACGGGGGACACCGCGTATCGCGGGTCGCCTGCTGCGCCGTGTTGTCGATTTTGCGATTGTCGAAGGTGACGGCACTGTAACCCAAGCTATCGCTGATCGTGCACTGACCCGATTGGGCGTGGATCATCTGGGCTTGGATAATGCTGATCGTCGCTATCTGCGCTTGGTCGCGGAGAGCTATGCGGGTGGTCCTGTCGGGATCGAGACGTTGTCTGCTGCTTTGTCGGAAAGCCGTGACAGTTTGGAAGAAGTGATCGAGCCTTATTTGTTGCAAAAGGGTCTGATCCAGCGCACTCCGCGCGGGCGGATGTTGGCGCAGGCAGCTTGGACGCATTTGGGTCTGGATGCGCCCAAACCGCATTCGGATTTGTTTGGTTGATGGCGGGGATGCCTCCGGCGGGAGTTTTAAGGGCAAGATGATGAGTGATGTAGAGCCACTATTTACCCGTGCGGATGGGTCTTACGTCTTTGCGCGGTGGGGGCGGCCGATCGTGCCTGTGATTTTCGGTGTCGATGACGCGTCGTTGGCGATGTTCAAGGGCGCCATTGAAGCGGTTGTTGGTCTTGCTGGTCATAAGATGGCCGAGACCGATCCAGAGCTTGGTGCCAACGTCATGGTCTTTTTCTGCCGCGAATGGGCCGAACTGGGCGAAGTGCCGAACCTTGATAAACTCGTGCCTGATATGCCGTCACTGATTATCAAACTTCAGAAGGCGGATGCTAATCAGTACCGCATTTTCCGCTTTGATGATGCGGGCGCTATTCAGGCAGCGTTCGTTTTTTTGCGGATGGACGAACATTTGTCGGCCGTTGCCGCGGATACACTCGCGCTGAGCCAAGCGGTTCAGATCATATTGCTTTGGTCGGATACTGCATTTGACACCAAGCCACCGCTCGCCTTGCTGGAAGGCAATGCTGTGCTGCGCCCTGAAATTGCGGATGTCATTCGTGCCGCATATGATCGGGTCATGCCTGCCGCTGCTCAAGACGCCAGCCATGCTATGCGATTGGCAGCTCGGATCCGGCCGCCGTCATGATACACCGTTTTCCTGTACGTGTTTATTACGAAGATACTGACCTTGCGGGCATCGTCTATTATGCCAATTATCTTAAATTCATTGAGCGTGCCCGCAGTGAGTGGGTTCGCGAACTAGGCATCGATCAGGCGCAGATGAAGGCCGAAGGTCTGGTTTTCGCCGTCCGCCGAGTTGAAGCAGATTATCTTTCGCCCGCAAGATACGACGACGAATTGACAGTTGAAACCTCAATGCAGGCTGGATCGGGTGTGCGTTTAATTGTCCGCCAAGATGTTAAACGTGGCGAGGAAGTGCTGTTTTCGGCGCGCGTCACCATCATTTGCATGACAGCACAGGGTGCTGTGGCCCGCCTACCGGCAGCGATCCGCCAATCTGTGCACTAGAAACACGCTGATTTCGCAGATGTGATGTGAGATTGGTTGGATTTCCCCGTGCACATGCGGTATGTTCGCTGATAATCAGAGCCCGAAATCGGGCCTAAAGGCAGAGCAGGCACATGGAAGCAGCACACGAATTCACAATGTGGGCGTTGTTCGCGCGCGCGACAATTACCGTAAAAATCGTTATGATCATGCTAATTGCAGCCTCTATTTGGTGCTGGGCCGTGATCATCGACAAAACCATCCAATACCGAAAAGCCCGCGCAGAAGCAGAGGTTTTTGATCGGGCGTTCTGGTCCGGCGAGCCTTTGGATGCGCTATTCGACAAAATAGGGTCAGAACCGGACGGCCCGTCGGAAAAGATATTTGCTGCAGGTATGCTTGAATGGCGCAGATCACATAGGCAAGATGGCGGCTTGATCGCCGGTGCGACGGCGCGGATCGACCGTTCTATGGATGTGGCGATCGCGAAACAGGCGGCTTCTTTGCAAAAAGGTCTGCCGGTTCTGGCAACAGTCGGATCGACCGCCCCGTTTGTGGGCCTGTTCGGTACGGTCTGGGGTATCATGAACGCCTTTATCGAAATCGCCGAGGCACAAACAACCAACCTTGCCGTTGTGGCCCCTGGTATCGCGGAAGCTTTGCTTGCGACGGGTTTAGGACTGCTCGCGGCGATCCCAGCAGTTATTTATTACAACAAACTTTCCTCTGATAGTGAC
>NZ_JAFMHR010000177.1 GCF_017854415.1 Yoonia sp.
GAAGCCACGAAGCTGTTGAGCGGGAGCTGTCGGCAAAGTGGACCTCTAGGGGAAAACTTAACCGACAGCTCTTTGTATGTGGGATACCCTATCAGAACAGGCTTATTGATACTGGCCTACGGCTAAACCTGACAACCTACGGCTGAAACTCGCCATCTCGATTGCACTTAACATAATCACACTTGTGCGTCTTTGAACGACCGCAGGTTGAACGCAGCCCCCCAGTGCATGACAGGGCTAGGTCGGATCGCTAGGGCAAAAAACAGTCACCCGCGGTCATATGTTTTCACGCAAAAAGGCGAAATTGACATAGGGGGTCGCGGCTCAATACTGCCCATGCATCTTTAGCAGGAATTGTTTAAAACAAGCTGTTCTCTCAATATTTCTAAAGCCGCAACGCATCCATTTTGCTAGGATATTCCAGACACATCTGGAGATCAAAAGCATGACCAGTGATGAGAAATACATCCTCGAAGAAATCGTGATCGAGGAGCAAATGCGCGTAACAAACCACCTGTCCAGCGCATTGGATTCATTAGCCCATCGAGACCATGCAACTGCCCGAGCAACCGCGTTTGTCTCTGCCAGTATCAATGGGGCAGCCTACGCTCTGAGAGAATGGGTCGGCCCACAAGAAGCCGCGGCAGTGCTGCGCAAGTTGGCTGATGCAATCGATGTGCATGCGGTGAAGCATTGAGCAGGTATCGTATTTATGCTATGCTCAACACAGTTGGCCCTGATGGGGTTAGCACACTTCTGTTTCCGCTGCTGATGGCGAGCGCGCAGATCATTCCTGACACATTTTTGTCGGGGGCGATTTACTGCGCGCCCTGACTCTCACATCGGAGAAAATCCATGACATTCCATCAAACCACAAAGCTGACCGCAGCACAGCGTTCCGCCATCCGTGCAGGCGCTCAATCCTTCGCCAGCCGCAACAATCTTGAAATTGATGTTCAATCGGCGACCTGGGCCGAACTACAGGACATCAAAAAGTCTGCCCGTATCGCGGCCCGTGATGTTCTGCTCGAAATCCGCGACGGCATGTCCGACGCAGTGGCTTCCTCGCTTGAAAAGGCGCAAGGCGCATTGCTTGAATTGGCCGATATGGTCGAGCAAGAACTAGACTCGCGCACCGCCCGCAACTCTCGCGGCCCGTCTAATGCCGTTGACCTCTCGAAGCGCCCTGAGTTTGAGCCTCGCAGCGGTTCTGCCGTAGACGGTGGTTCCTATGCTGACGCACCCGAGGCCTATGCGTTGGAAAACCGCCAATCCATGAAGGCATGGGCGCAGGCGAAAGATCACACCCATGAAAACGTTGGTGCAGGCGCATTTCTTCGCGCTCTGACTATTGGTGCGCGCACTGATGCTGAGCAACGCGCTCTCGCAGGCGGCACAGACGCCGCTGGTGGCTACACAGTGCCGACGATGACGTCTAGTGACCTGATCGACATGGCGCGCTCTGAGATGGTCCTGACGCAGGCTGGTGCGCGCATCGTTCCTCTGACGACCGACCAGACCGTGATCGCAAAGGTTCTTAGCAGCCCGTCGCCAGCATTCCGCGCTGAAAACGGCGTAGTGACTGAGAGTGATCCGACTTTTGGCGCGGTGACATTGGCCCCCAAGTCGATTGCCGTGATGGTCAAAGCATCGATTGAGTTGATGGCTGACAGCGTAAACCTCGAGCAAGAACTGCCGCTTATTCTCGCGCGTGCGTTGGCTGTTGAGATCGATCGCGTTGGTCTTGTCGGTTCTGGCACTGGTAACGAGCCAAAAGGCATTGTGAACTACACTGGTCTCACAGCTAACACCTTCGCTGGCGGCGCTCTGACTGGTTATGCTCCGCTAATCAACGCTCGTGGCGCTCTGCATGGTGCAAACGAAAAGCTGACTGGCTTTATCATGGCAAGCCGTGACGAAAACGCGTTTGCAGGCCTGACCGATACGCAGCAAGGCCAGCCGCTGCAAATGCCGCGCGCGCTCGAGGGCGTCCAGATGCTCCACACAACGGCAATGCCGACTGATGGTGGCGCAGGAACCGAAAGCCAGATCATCGCTGGCGACTTCTCGCAAATCTTGATGGGCGTTCGATCATCCATCCGCGTTGAGGTCTTACGTGAGCGGTTTATGGATACTCTGCAATTCGGCTTGATCTGTCATGCCCGTATCGACTTCGCAGCGGCCCGTGAGAGCGCGTTCACAGTGCTGGACGGTGTAGTGCCTGCATAAGAGATTGCCGCGCTTTGCAAGGGCGCGGCATAGCCCAGCGGGAGGTGGCATAAAAACGCCCGCAGCGCGGCATTGGTCCTACTTTAGTTTCGCCGAGGGCCGCGCAAAATAACTCTGGAGGCTTCCATGTTTATCGAGACAGAAATTGGCGACATTCCGTTTCACCGCATTGTGCGTCACAAAAACGGTGTGATCGAATACGACGGCCTGAGTGGCGTCCGTTTGACCGCAACGCTCACAGATCGAGGCACTGCCCAGATCGCATCCCTATCTCAGCCCATAAGCGCGCGGGTTACTCTCGACCGAATCCATGCCCAGAAAACGGCGGTTTAATGCACGACCCTATTACGGCACTCTGGCTGAACGTTCTGATGGCTGGTCTAGCCGACGCAGTTAAAAGCCAGAAAGCCGAAGCGTGGATCTGGTCGACTGACTTTGACGACGTTTGCGAATTTGCCAACACTTCTGCCGAGAGCGTGCGGAGAGAGTTTTACCGCCAAGCTGACGCTGCATAGGCTTCTTTACATATATTTTGCATTTAATGCGTTTCGACGATACGGTTGAAAAAACGTTTACATCGAACGATTGGATACCCCTATGAAACACACCCTTGGAACGGCTGCGAAAGCGGTTGGAAAATCAAAGTCAACGATCAGCAAAGCTATAGCCAGTGGAAAAATATCGGCGCATCGCCTGCCCAACGGCAGCTTTGAGATTGATCCATCAGAACTGCACAGGGTTTACCCCCCGAACGCTTCTGAAACAGGTGAAGTCGAACGATCGGCAACCCCCAACAAAACGGGGGAGAACACCAACGAAAACATGATCTTACAGGTCAAACTTGATGCAGCACATCAACGCATTGCGGACCTAGAAGAAGATCGCGCGCAATGGCGGCAACAAGCCAACACGTTGCTGCTGAAGGTTGAGAAAAGCCAGCCAGAAGCAAAGGGTTTCTGGAAGCGGCTTTTAGGGGGGTAACAAGTGTTTTCCAAGAATGATGCTAAATATATCTTTCCCCGATGGTGTGAAAAGATATAGCATACCTACAATATCTGGTGCGAAAGCGATTGCCGATTCACCAGAAAGAGAAAAGGCCCGATCCGCGCTAACGGTTCGAGCCTTAAAATTACAATCTTGTCTGACGGGACAAGGACTGAGCTTTACAAGCAAAACTATATAGTCCTGTTCCCCGTCCGACAAGCCAAAAAAAGGCTTGATAGAAAATGGACCGCACGATTACCTTGGCAGACGCCCCTCGCGCCCTGCGCGACATAGGCACAAACGTTAATTACATGACCCTCTGGCGGCGCGTGATCGCGGGCGGAATCCCTGCTCATAGAGCAGAGGGCAAGCGCCAGTGGTTGATCCAAGAAGCGGATCTGCCGACGATAGCAAAAACCCTAGCCGAAAAGGCGTAGGGCGATGACATCATCACAAAGCACATCAAACGGGGCCACCCCCGTTTCTGGTGCTGCGCGAGTGCTGACCGCGTGGGGTTCGCGCGACACGCACAAGCACAGCGGCAAAGATTACCAAGGCATAAGCTGGGCAGAGGTCGTGGCGCGCGCAAGTGAACCGACGGCAACCGCCAAGGAGAACGCGCAGTTTATCATTCCGTCGACCTATCGCGGGCCTGACGGGCGCAGCCATGACGTTCAGCGGGGCAAGGGATCGTTCCCCCTGCTATGTCTGGACGTGGACAGCGGCAACCCATCACAAGACGCCCTGCGGCTCGCTCTGGTGGCCGTGTGTGGTGACGTTGAGGCTCTGATATATTCATCCAGCGGGGCGAGTGCAGACAAGCGCAAATGGCGGGCGCTTATACCCCTGCGGACGGCATTGGCTGGTGCTGACTATCAGGCAACCCAAAACGCATTCTTTGCCTTGCTGGCAGATCACGGCATCACGGCAGACGCGGCGCTAAACCGTGCGGGGCAACCCGTTTACCTGCCGAACGTCCCAGCCGACAAACGGGCCGCAGACGGCAACCCGATCTTTTATGCCTTTGAGCATATCCAAGGGCCGAGGCTAGATTTCGAAGGTTCAGCCATTGCCTCAAAGCGGGCCGCGATGGTCGCGGAGATTGAACGCGAGGAAAAGGAACAGGCCGAGGCGCGGGCCGCATTCCAAATCCAGCGGGCAAAGCACATTGCAGCGGGTGGTGATGACTTCGAGCCGATTGCCCATTTCAACGCGACCCACAGCATTGCTGACTTGCTGACGCGTTACGGGTTCGAGAAAGAACGCGGCGGCGACAACTGGCGCAGCCCATATCAAACGAGCAAAACGTTCGCATTCAAGAACTTTAGCGACCATTGGGTATCACTGTCAGGATCGGACGCAGATGCAGGATTGGGGAAAGAAACCCCGAACGGCAACCGAACGGGTGACCCGTTCGACCTGTTCGCCCATTTTGAGCATGACGGCGACAAGAGCGCAGCCGTGCGGGAGTATGCAAACGAGGTGAAGCCCCGCGATGGGAAGGGACGCTTTACAGGCCAAGGCGTTGTAAAACCTGATGACACTTTCCCGACTTTCCCGCCCCCTGTTTTCATGGAACCATCCAAGGCACGAGCGCAGATAAAGCTAACTCTTGAAGGGTTTTTGGAAGAAACGGC
>NZ_JAFMHR010000001.1 GCF_017854415.1 Yoonia sp.
CATGCGACCCGCAACCCCATGGTTAAAGTGCCGCCAGCACAGCGTCACCCGCTTGCTGGGTGCTTGCAGTACCGCCCAGATCAGCCGTCAGGATTTGGCCCGCATCAATGACGCTTTCAACTGCCGTGCGCAGCCTTTGACCATCGGCCGCAAGCGCCGCAATATCGTGCCGCAGCCCTAGCCATTCCAACATCATCGCACCGGACAAGATCATCGCCAAAGGGTTCGCCTTGCCCTGCCCTGCGATATCAGGTGCAGAACCATGACAGGGTTGGAATACAGCTTGATCCAGCCCGATGTCTGCCGAAGGTGCGACGCCCAAACCACCCATCAAGCCAGCGCCAAGGTCGGACAGGATATCGCCAAACATATTTTCGGTGACCATGACGTCAAAGTCCCATGGCTTTTGCACCATCCAAAGCGCTGTCGCATCCACATAGGCATGATCCGCGATCAAATCCGGAAATGCCTTGGCTTCTTCGTCGAAAATGCCGCGAAAATATGCAAATGCGCGAAACACATTGGCTTTGTCCACACAAGTCACGCGGCCTGGGCCGCGCCCTTGAGCCTTGCGATCTCTGGCCAATGCGAATGCAAAGCGGAACAGTTTCTCGCTGACTTCGCGCGTTATGCGCAGTGTCTCTTCGGCATAATCGTCCGTTACGGTGCCAGTCCCTTGGGTGTGAAACAACCCTTCGGTGCTTTCGCGGATTAACACGAAATCAATCTCGCGGCCTTGCGGGATTTTCAGTGGTGACAATGGCCCCGGCCCCACGCGCACAGGGCGTACTCCCGCAAATAAGTTGAATGCTTTGCGCAGGTCAATTTGCGGCGAAATTTCAGTTCCGTCGGCATAGCGCACGTCAGGCAGACCCATAGCGGATAGCAATATGGCATCAGCCGCACCAGCAGCATCTAACGAGGATTTGGGCAAGCTATCACCCGTCTTGGCATAGTGTGCGGCCCCCGCCGGATGTGCCGTAAATGTCAGGGTATAGTCCCCATTCGCCTCCGCGATTTTGCGCAAGATTGCCAATGTTGGCGCCATAATCTCTGGGCCAATACCATCACCTTCGAAGACAGCAATATCCAAGTTTCGTGTCATGTTACCCTCACCCGCCAAATCAATTCTTGACAACGTATACATTAATGTATGCATAAATCCAGTGTGAAATTGGGCGCGTAGTACCGCTAAGATCATTGCGCACCAAGCTTTGATCGGTCACGCTAAGCGCGGGAAAGCAGAGGTTCAGCTATGTATGCAGTCTGTGTGAAATTCGACCTCAAAGACGGGAAAACCGCCGGTTTTATGCCGCTGATGCGCGACAATGCGCAGGCGTCTTTGCGCACCGAAGAAGGTTGCTTGCAATTTGATGTGTTGTCTGACCCGTCCAAGCCGGACAGTGTTTTTCTATACGAGATTTATGCAGATCGCGCTGCGTTCGACTTTCATTTGGCGAGCGACCATTTCCAGAGCTTTGATGCGGCAACTGCGGATATGATTGCCGCCAAAGACATCCAAACATGGACCGAGGTTGCACAATGAACGCATGGGAAGTTCACGCCGTTAAATACGCAGATCGCAACGCCCGAACGCGCGCTGACAGCTTTCTGTTTGACGACAATCACGACGCACCACACGCGATGGATTACTTCATGTGGGTGCTGCGTCGCGGGGCCGAAGTTATCTTGGTGGACACGGGTTATGACGACGCAGAGGCGGCATCGCGCGACAGACCCATCCGCCTCAATCCGCACGAAGCACTCGCACCGCTCGGCCTGAAACCAGAAGATATCACGACGCTGATCGTCACCCATCTTCACTATGATCATGCAGGCGGGATGCATCTATTTCCCAATGCCACGCTTCATATGCAGGCGGCAGAAATGGCTTTTGCCACAGGGCCTTGTATGTGCCACGACGCGTTGCGGATGCCCTTCACGGCAGGCCATGTTTGCGAAGCCGTCAAGCGGCTCTATGCGGGCAAACTGGTATTCCATGATGGTGATGGTGAAATAGCAGAAGGCGTCACGGTGCACTGCATCGGTGGGCATTCGCGCGGTCTGCAATGCGTGCGCGTGCGGACGGCGGCGGGCTGGATGGTGTTGGCGTCAGATGCGGCGCATTACTATGAGAATTTCGAGGCACGCAAACCGTTTCCGATCGTGGTGGACTTGCAGAACATGCTTGATGGATACGACACGCTTTATCGGCTGGCATCGGCGCCTGACCTCATTATTCCGGGCCATGATCCACTTGTAACGCAGTATTTCCCCCAAGACATCGCACCACACATCACCCGATTGGATCAGGGGCGCAAAACATGAAAATTGGCGTGATCGCAGATGATTTCACGGGCGCATCCGACATTGCTCTGACACTTGCCGAAGGGGGCATGCGGACCGCGCAATTCGTCGGCATCCCAGAAGTATCCGTTGGTGTGGATGCAGGAATTGTCGCGCTTAAATCCCGCACAATCCCTGTTTCAGAGGCGATTTCCCAAAGCCTAGCTGCCTGTGATTGGCTCCTTGCCCAAGGCGCGGAGCAAATCATTTTCAAGGTATGTTCCACATTTGATAGCACCGATGCGGGCAATATTGGGCAGGTCGCCCAAGCGCTTGCCGAACATATGGGTACGACACATGTGATGGTTTGCCCCGCATTCCCCGCCAATGGGCGCAGCGTTTATATGGGGCATCTGTTTGTGGGTGATGTGTTGCTCAACGAAAGTGGTATGCAAGATCATCCACTGACGCCAATGAAAGACGCGGATTTAAGGCGTGTTTTAGGGCGGCAAACGACTTGGCCCGTTGGACATATTGACCGCGCGACAGTCGCTAAAGGGGCGGCCGACATCCTGTCCGCCTTGCCGACAGGCAACGCCATGATGATCGTCGATGCGATCACAGAAGATGATTTACACACCATCGGGGCGGCGGCAAAAGGCCAGAAACTACTGACAGGTGGGTCAGGCATCGCACTTGGCTTGCCTGCAAATTTCGGGGCCACACCCGCGACACCTGCTTGGGTTGGGATCACAGGGCCGGGGGTCGTGCTTTCGGGGTCATGCAGCCGCGCCACACGCGAGCAAGTTGCCAAATACAAAGCCACCACCCCGTCACGCGAAATCACTGCTGAGGCCGTCATGGTAGGCGACATAAACGCCGATGAATTGGCCGATTGGGTGATGGCCCAAAACACACCGCCGTTGGTTTATTCTTCGGCCGATCCCGCAATCGTGGCCAAGGCACAGACTGATTTCGGCGCTGGCGTAATCGCAGAAATGATTGAAAGCCTCTTTGCCGACCTAGCTGAAAAACTCGCCCAGCGCGGCGTGAAACGGATGGTTGTCGCGGGGGGTGAAACCTCTGGGGCTGTCGTGACCGGATTGCGTGCGCAAACGCTGTTGATCGGACCAAAGCTGGCCAATGGCGTGCCAGCTTTGCGGCATGGCGACATGGCGCTTGCGTTAAAATCCGGCAACTTTGGCGGGCCGGACTTCTTCACAACCGCCCTATGCGACATGGAACGCACTACATGAGTGAAGAAACCAAAGCCCGCGAGGATATCACCCGCTTTGCCAAATCGATCTTTGACCGTGGACTGACGTGTGGTTCATCCGGCAATATCTCGATGCGCCTGTCTGATGATACGCTTTTGGTCACGCCCACAGGCAGTTCGATGGGGTTTTTAGACCCTGCGCAGATCAGTCGGTTGGATGCGACAGGTCAGCTGTTATCAGGTGATGCGCCGACCAAAGAAGTCGCACTTCACACAGCTTTCTATGACACGCGCGCCGCAACAGGTGCCGTTGTGCATCTGCATCCGACCCACTCGGTCGCTTTGTCGATGCTGCCCGACGTTGACCCTGACAATGTGCTGCCACCGCTTACGCCCTATACGATCATGCGGTTGGGCAAGGTGAAACTACTGCCCTTTTTCATGCCCGGTGATCCGGCAATGGGCGAAGCTGTGCGCGGGCTTGCAGGCAAACGCAGTGCTGTTCTTTTGGCCAATCACGGCCCTGTCGTAGCGGGCAAAACACTCGACGCTGCAGTCTATGCGATGGAAGAGTTGGAAGAGACCGCAAAACTTGCCATTCTGACACGTAGCCTTGATGCAATCGGGTTGTCTGACGCCCAAGTTTCCCAGGTCGTCAGACGGTTCAATGTGGACTACGACTGACTAGCCTTCGTCAGGCAGTGTAAATTCCACACGGCGGTTTTGCGCGCGGCCTTCGGGATTGTCTGCACCGTCGTCGGTCAGGTTCGGGGCGATTGGATCGACTTCGCCCACACCACGTGCGGTTACGACGTCAGCGGCAAGGTCAGTGTTCGCCACAAGCCAATCACGGACAGCATCAGCGCGACGTTGACCAAGGGCTACGTTAAACGCTTCATCACCGATTGCGTCCGTATGTCCGGTGATTTCAATCGATGCTACACCGTCCAGCTTGTCTGCAACGCCGCGCAGCGTATCCAAGGCGGAGGCTTGCAATGATGCATCGCCAAAACCGAACAGAACGTCCGACAGCATTACCATCGCATCAACTTCGCCAGCTTCGTTGGTTGTGACTCCAAGGTTCGGGTCCGAAGCGGCGATATCCTCGAGGCTTGGTGCATCATCAGCCATCGCATCGTCTGTCATTGCATCATCAGCCATCGCATCGTCTGTCATTGCGTCGTCAGTCATCGCATCGTCTGTCATTGCGTCGTCGGTCATCGCATCGTCGGCCATCGCATCGTCTGCGATCTCTTCCATGACTTCTTCTGACATTGCCTCGGCGTTGGTCGTGTCTTCTTGGGCAATGGCCGGACCAGCGGTCGCTGCCATCAGGCACAAAAGGGTAAGGAACGGTGTGCGCATTTGGGGGTTCTCCGTGAAAAATTCTGCGTTGCATCCCTGCTATGTCAATGCGCCCTGCAAGGTAAAATAAACACTCATCATATCGGCGTCATGGATTGTTGCAGTCCAACTTGGGGTATTGCGCCACGCAAGATGCGCAAGATCGCAAACAAAGCTTTTGGCCCCATCGACAGGCCCGATCAGACTGCGTAAACCTGATCTATGATAGCGCCCCAATCACAACCAGAATTGCGCCCCCTCGGGATAGACGGTGTCTTGGTACGCTTTGCGCGCACCCTAACAGAAGCTGCCAACGCCCGCGCAATAGGGTTTTGCGAGCGTATAAAGGTCGCAGAGATAACGGGCGTGACCGAAGTTGCATCTTCGTTGGTGTCGGTACGGGTCGGATTTGATCCCCAATTGACGAACCGGACCACAATCGAAGATGCAATCGAACGGCTACTGACATCAGAGCAAGCAGCTGACAACGAACCCAAACGCTTGTGGCGCATTCCGGCGGCGTTTGGGCCAGACTTCGCCCCCCAACTACACGAAGTCGCGACCCTCGTTGGACTTACCCCCGCACAAGCGATCGCAGAAATCGAAGCCACAACCGTGCGCGTCATCGCGATTGGATTTGCGCCCGGCCAGCCTTATCTCGGCATGTTGCCCCCGGCGTGGGATGTGCCCCGCCAATCCACATTGACAGACAGCCTGCCGCGCGGCGCATTAATTTGTGCTGTGCGCCAATTGATTGTCTGGGCCGCCGATGCGCCGACAGGCTGGCGGCACATCGGACAGACCGCCTTTCGCGTGTACTTGCCAGACGCACCGACGCCATTTGCATTTGAGCCCGGGGATGCCGTGCAATTCAGCGCTGTTTCAGACAGTGAATTTCGCGACATCCAAGCCAATACCGACACCAATGGCGGCGCGACTTGCGAGGTGCTGCGGTAATGGCGGAACTTAGCATCATCAGCGCAGGGAATGGCCTGACCGTACAAGACCTTGGGCGGCCTGGATGGAAGGCTCAAGGTCTTTCAACTGGCGGTGCAGCTGACCCGCTCGCTTTACTTGAGGCAGCATCGCTATTAGGCATCGCGCCGACACAGGCTGTCATTGAGATGATGGGCTTTGGTGGGCGGTTTTCGGTGAGCGAAGGCACGCGGTTTGCGTTAACTGGTGCCGCGATGGAGGCCGATGTCGATGGCGTCCGGATCTTACCGAACACCACATCATTTTTGCCCGCAGGTGCAACACTGACCATAGGTGCGGCAAAAGCAGGCGTTTATGGCTACGTCGCGTTTGCGGGTGGGGTCACAACGCCAAAGATCATGGATAGCCGCGCCGCCCATCTGACCGCCGGGATAGGCAAACGCTTGCAGGCCGGCGACACACTTCCCCTTGGTGCTGACCCTGACCGCATGCGCGCACCACAAAGACTGCGCGCCGAGGATCGCTTTGGCGGTGGCGTGGTCCGGATTATGCCAGGTCCCCAAACGGATTTCTTTGATCAAAACGCGCGAGACGCATTTACTGGAACAACATTTCACCGCAGCCCCCGTGGTAACAGGCAAGGTATCCGGCTGGATCAAACTGGCGCAGAATTTGGTGCCAAAGATGGTCTTAACCACGTCTCTGACCTGATCGTTCTCGGTGATATTCAGATCACGGGTGCGGGCGTGCCGTATGTCCTGCTTGCGGAATGCCAGACAATTGGCGGCTACCCACGCATCGGCAGTGTGATACCCGCAGACCTGCCCAAGATCGCCCAAGCCGCCCCCGGAACACCGCTTCAGTTCCAGTTCTTGACGCTGGAAGAAGCGGACGCGACGACCCAATCCCAAGCTGCAAAACTGCGTCAGCTAACGCAGTTGTGCCAGCCAATGGTGCGTGATCCGCATGACATCGCAGATTTGCTACGCTACCAATTGATCAGCGGTGCAACCCGCGGCGACGATCTGGAAGGGTCTTGATATGACGCGCAAGGTTGATCTGAATGCGGACATGGGCGAAGGATTTGGCCCTTGGCGGATGGGTGATGATGCAGCCTTGTTGGACATCGTCTCATCGGCCAATGTCGCTTGTGGTTTTCACGCAGGCGATCCGAATGTGATGCATGATACTATGCGTTTGGCTGTTGAGAATGGCGTGGGCATTGGTGCCCATCCGGGGTTTGCCGATCTGAAAGGTTTTGGGCGGCGTAAACTGCCACTGCCGCATAATGAGATCGCCAATGATGTGGCCTACCAGTTGGGTGCGGCGCAGGCTGTAGCTTCCCGTGTTGGTGGCAAGATCAGGCATTTGAAACTGCATGGTGCTTTGTCCAACATGGCCTCGGTTGATCATACACTTGCGCGGGCCTGCTATCAGGCCGCCCTTGATGTGGACCCAAACATCGTGATCATGGTTCTTGCCGCGACCGCAATGGAAGAAGTGGTGCGCGAACTTGGCTGCAATTGGGCGGGCGAAATTTTCGCAGATCGCGCTTACAATGACGATGCGACGCTCGTAGATCGGGCCTTGCCCAATGCCGTCCTGCACGATGCCGAAATAGCAGCCCCGCGCATCCTGAAAATGTTAGAGGCTGGCGCGATCATCGCCGAAAGCGGCAAGCATATCCCTTGCCAGATCGACACGATTTGCTTGCACGGTGACACACCGGGGGCTGTCGCCATGGCGCGCGGTATGCGCGACCACCTGACCAACGCGGGCATTACGATTACACCGCTTTAAGGATTAGACATGGAACTCAACGCTGACTTCACGCAACGCGTCCTATTGCATTCACAAGATATCCCGTGGAAGGCATCGCCCATGGCTGGCGTTGACCGTCGCATGCTGGACCGTATCGGGGACGAGGTCGCGCGCGCCACATCTATTGTCCGCTATGCACCGGGTAGCCAGTTTTCCGCCCATACACATACCGGCGGCGAAGAATTCATCGTGCTGGACAGCGTATTCCAAGACGAGCATGGCGACTATCCAGCGGGCACATACGTCCGCAACCCGCCCACAACATCACACACCCCCGGGGCCGCCGAAGGATGCGTGATATTCGTCAAGCTTTGGCAATTCGACGCCGATGACCGCAATCAATTTAGATCAGAAATGGATGCTGATCTGGTGGCTGGCGGTTCAGGCATGCATGTAAACATTCTGCATAAAGATGCGCGTGAAACGGTCCGCTTTGTCGCCTTGGACGCGGGCAGCACGCTGACCGAAACCCCGCTTGGCGGCGCAGAGCTTTTGATGATCTCTGGCAGTACCACAGAAAACGGCGATGACTTGACTGAAGGGTCGTGGCTTCGTTTGCCCCAAGATATGCAGCTAAAGGTCACTGCAGGAGCCCAAGGTGCTAAATTCTGGATCAAAACAGGGCATCTACCCTTTGCCGCCGCACCATTAGCCTGAATTTCCAAAGATGATGCGCTAAGCGCGAAAGCCTTCGGGGATTGCATCGTGGCCGTCTAAAATGAAATCGGCCATGACTTCGCCCACCTTCGGGGCCATGCCAAACCCGATCTTGAAGCCACCGTTCGCGATATATTCGCCTGTGCGGATCGGGTGCAGCCCCAAGACAGGTGCGCGGCTTTTGCTGCGCGGACGCACACCGGCCCAACGTTCGACCACCTCTGCACCAGACAGAACCGGAAAGGCCGCATATGCCCGCGCAAGCACATCGTCCAGTGCAGCGTCGGTTTGAAATGGCGCATCAAATTCACGCTCTGACGTCGACCCGACAGCAACCGTTCCGTCACCGTGCGGGATGATGTGTAGGGCATCAGCGAATAACTGTGGCTGTCCAATTGCATCATAGCGCAACAGGGCCGCCTGCCCTTTGACGCCGTTGCCCCCGATCTCTTTCATGCCTGCCCAGCCTGTAGCCCATACGATTTTACCGACCGTGGCACCTTCGCGAACCACTTCACCACCAAGTGCCACAACCGCATCCGCAAGCGCGCGGGTTGCACGGCGCGGATGGATCAGCCCAGACAAAGTATCTTGAACAACAAGGCCGGATGGTGAAGGCGGCATCCAAGTGGAACCTCCGGCAGCCTCGACCGTCCACACCGCTTTGCCTTGCCACAGATTTTGCGCAGAAAGCGCGCGCGCACGTGCCAATTCAACAGCGCGGTCGTCCACCAACGGCTGCAAACGGCCAGAGCGGAAATAGCCTACATCTGCCCCTGCCAATTCGCTAACTTTGCGCCAGAACGCGTCGGCCATGATCAGACTATCGAATTGAAACGCTTTTTTGTCGTTCCAGTTTTCAGGCACATGCGGGGCCAAAGCGCCGATCAGCCCGCCGCTAGAACCTGAAGCGATACCATGCGGATCGATCACGCGCACGGACGCCCCGCGCACGGCGCACGCAAAGGCCACAGACAGGCCAAAGACGCCTGCACCCATTACTGTGACATCTATCGTTGCCATTCCGCGTCCTTCCGACCAAAGATGGGTCAGGCTTAAGGCACAGACCCATGACAAACCAGACAGCAAAACTCGACTGGCGCGACGGCGTGCCGATCGCGACCGCCTTTGATGATCCCTATTATTCGTTGGACAATGGTTTGGCCGAAACACGCCATGTGTTTTTGGGCGGTAACGGCCTGCCTGCCCGGTTTGGCGGTGACTTCCATATTGCAGAGCTTGGCTTTGGCACTGGATTGAATTTCTTGGTAACTTGGGCTGCATGGGAAAACGCAGGGCGTCCCGGCCAACTGCAATTTACGTCCTTTGAGGCCTACCCGATGGCACCTGACGACATGCAACAAGCGCTGACGCATTTTCCGCAACTCGAAGTATATGCGCAAAAGCTGCTGTCGATGTGGCATCCTGACCAAGGTCCAACACGGCTTGATGACGGTCCCGTCTTGCATGTCGTCACCGGCGACGCGCGACAAACCCTGCCTGCTTGGGAAAACCAAGCTGACGCGTGGTATCTGGACGGCTTTTCTCCCGCCAAGAACCCGCAAATGTGGGAACCTGCTTTGCTATTGGCCGTTGGCACACACACAAAATCCGGTGGGACCGCCGCGACCTACAGTGCAGCTGGTCATATTAGACGCGGCCTGCAAGACGCTGGTTTCGAAGTTACCCGCACCACCGGATATGGTCGCAAGCGACACATGACCTGCGCAAGGATGCCTGATGCAGAATAACCAACGCCTTGGCATTATGCTGATGATTGCGACAACCTTTGTGTTTGCGATCCAAGACGGCATTTCGCGACATCTGGCTGGAAACTACAACGTCATCATGATTGTGATGATCCGCTATTGGTTCTTTGCGGCCTTTGTCATCACCATTGCTACGCGGCAGTCAGGATCAATTCGGGTAGCAGCAGCCACGAAACAACCTATCCTGCAAATCACACGCGGCACGCTGCTCGCGTTAGAAATCTGCATCATGGTTAGCGCGTTTGTACTGCTCGGACTTGTCGAAAGCCATGCGGTTTTCGCCTGTTATCCCCTGCTGATCGCGGCCCTTTCAGGTCCGGTTTTGGGCGAACAAGTCGGCTGGCGCAGATGGGCTGCGATTGGCATTGGCTTCATCGGTGTGTTGGTCATCCTTCAGCCAGGCTATGCGGTCTTTGCGCCTGCCGCAGTTGTGCCTCTTATCGCGGCATTGATGTTCGCACTTTACGGTTTGCTGACCCGCTATGCGGCGCGCAAAGACACAACTGCGACATCGTTCTTTTGGACAGGGACATCCGGTGCCGTTGTTATGACAATCGCGGGCGTCTGGTTTTGGGAGCCAATGACCGCCGTCGATTGGTGGTGGATGGCGGTCCTTTGCGTGACCGGCGCGGGCGGGCATTGGTTGCTTATCAAAACATATGAAGTGGCCGAGGCCAGTTCTGTTCAGCCTTTCGCATACCTGCAACTGGTCTTTGCCAGCGCAATCGGCATTTTCCTGCTGGGCGAAACACTGCGCCCTAACGTGGCGTTGGGCGCAGCTATCGTTGTCGCGGCAGGGTTATTTACGTTGTGGCGCGCAAAGAAAGCGGCCTAGGGCCGCGCGACTGGGCGTGTGACCTGTGACGCAGGACTGGGTCGCGGCGCTGGTCTTGCCAGCGGGCGGAGCAGCGGTTTTGATCCCAGCAATAGCTCTGTGAAACGTACAGGGCCTGCAACACCTGACAGGCGTGCCTCGTAGATGGGGATGCTTTCGGTTACGCGCATCACGTAGTTGCGGGTTTCACGAAAAGGTATGTGTTCGATCCAATCCACAACATCCATTTCCAACAACCGCGGATCGCCGCGTTCGTCTATCCAGCGTTTCGGGCGGCTTGGCCCTGCGTTATATCCGGCAGCTATCATCACAGGTGTCGGCCCGAATTCTTCGGTCAAATAAGCCAGATAGGCTGCGCCTATGGTCGCGTTATACTCCCAATCACTGGTCAGGCGTGGCTTTGAATATGGCAGGCCCAGATCGCCAGCGACTTCCTCGGCAGTGGCGGGCATTACCTGCATCAAGCCAAGCGCGCCCAAAGGGCTGCCGATCCCGATGTTGAACTCGCTTTCGCGGCGCGCAATCGATAAGGCCAAAGACGCATCAACTGGTAGGTCCATCTGCGCAAGATCATGTAGCGGAAAATAGATCGTCGGGATCACGATTCCGCGTGTCACTGCTGTTTTGGCCAAAAGAAGTGTATAATATTCCTCGTCTATCTCGCTGAGGTATTGCCCCAATGCGGCTAGACTGTCTTCAGCAAGGGTCTGGCCAAGTTGCGCAAAGAAAGTCACCGCTGCGCCCCGCTCTCCACCCGCAAGCAACATCAAAGCCGCGCGCGTCAAGTCATCGTCAAACACGGCTGCCCCCTGCCAAGCAATCGTCGCGCCTTCCAGTGCAGGGTCAAGCGGGCGACCCAGCTTTTCTGATGCCAGCAATCCATAAAAACTCGTTTGATGGTCCGCCGCAGCACCATAGGCAGTGGCAGCCAGATCAATCTCGCCTTTCACGGCATAGGTGCGGCCAATCCAGTATTGCATCCGTCCAACGGAAATCGGACTGCCAGAGACCCGCAGTGCATTCTCAAAATGCCCCAAGGCTTGCGTCGGATCGCCCAAATAGGTCAGCGACAAATACCCAGCCAACCATTCAAGATCAGCGTAAGATTCGCCGTCGGTCAGATAGTGGCGGGATGCCAATTCATAGGCCTGTTCGGCGCGGCCTTCGCGCATTTCCCAACGTGCCAGCACGCGGCGCCAGCCCGACCAACGAAACGGTTCTCCTAGTGCGGCGGAACTGGTGGAGCGGTCCAACAAAAGCGCAACGGCATCTGTCCGCTCGCCGCGCCCAGCAAGCCAAGAATAGCGGTCATATGCAAGACCCGCGTCTTGGCTTAAATCGGCAGGAACTGCTGCAATCCGCAAAAGCAAGTCGCTCGCGCGTGACAGATACCCAAGGCGGGCATTTACCAATGCGCGCGGTCCTTCGGGCAGCAAAGGCAGCATGCGTTCGGCATCCGTCCGGCGCGAACGCCACAACAATTCATCGGTACGCGCAACATGATATCGCGCTAGCTGATCACCAAATTCGGCGATCATCGCGTCATGGCCCTCTTGGGTCAGGCGCAGATTGATCCACGCCTCGCGCAATACGGCATCAGCCGTGTCCCCTTGGCCAGCGGCAGTCAGGGCCTTGGCCAAAATCACGGCGCCTTCGCCTGTTTGCGGTGGATTATCGGTGAACCATGCGATGATCATTGCTGGGTCGTCACTTGCGACGATCGCCAACTCTGATGCTGCGCGCAAATTATCCAGACCGGGCCAAGTGGGGTTCTCTGTCACAAATGCTTGATATTCGGCGAATGTTGCATCACCGGCCCGCAACCGCAGCCAAGTAAGGACATCAGCAGTTAAAGGGTCCCCGCCTGCGGCAATCGCATAAGCGTCGGTCCAATCGATGTCCGCTGCCACAATCGCCGCAACGCTTTGAGGGGCCACTGACTGCGCGCGCAATGGCAATGCGGCCAGCGCTAGCGCGATCGAAATCATAATAATTCGCATGAAGGCCACCCAACTGTTCGGATCAATATACAAGGTAACGGCGGTCGGGCCGAAAACAACTCACAAACGCGGGAACCGGCGGAAACTTGTGCACCCAAGCTGCAACGAAGGGCTTGTAGGATTTGCGTTCTGCGCCTAGGGTCCGCGCGATTTTGACGTCGGCTGATCAGCCACCAACAAGAAGGAAGCGTGCCATGTTTAAGGGATCACTCCCCGCCCTCGTCACGCCGTTTGCGAACGGCCAAGTTGACGTGGACGCGCTGAAAAAACTTGTGAATTGGCATGTTGATCAAGGCAGTCATGGGCTTGTTCCCGTTGGTACTACAGGCGAAAGCCCGACTTTGACCCATGCAGAACACGACATGGTTGTTGAAATCGTGGTGACCGAGGCCGCAGGCCGTATTCCGGTAATCGCTGGTGCGGGATCAAACAACACCGCTGAAACGGTGCGTTTGGTGCAAGCAGCCAAGGCGGCTGGCGCTGATGCGGCACTGGTCGTCACGCCTTATTATAACAAGCCTACGCAAGCAGGCCTGATCGCGCATTTCACAGCTGCGGCTGACTGTGGTCTGCCTATTATCATCTACAACATCCCACCACGTTCGGTTGTTGATATGTCCCCAGATACGATGGCGACACTGGCCAAGCATGACATGATCGTGGGTGTCAAAGATGCCACCGCTGATCTGTCGCGGGTGCCTGCAACGCGCATGCGGTGTGGTGCGGATTTCATCCAGCTTTCCGGCGAAGATGCGACCGCGTTGGGTTTCAACGCGCATGGTGGGGTAGGCTGTATCTCGGTCACCGCGAATATCGCGCCAAAGCTGATTGCCCAATTCCAAGAGACCACCTTGGCAGGTGACTATGCCACTGCTTTGACGCTACTTGATCGTTTGATGCCGCTGCACGAAGCGGTCTTTACCGAGCCGGGTCTTGTCGGCGCAAAATACGGCATGTCATTGCTGGGCATGTGCCGCGAAGACGTGCGTCTGCCACTGGTCGGTTTGACCGATGGCACAAAAGAGAAAATCCGTGCGGCTATGGTACACGCCGGTTTGTTGAACTGACGTATGGTGGATTTCAATCCACCTTACCTGACCCATCCGTCATCGTAACTTACCGCGCTGCAACCCCCAAAGGCTGCGGCGCGTTCCAATTCAGCCTGTAGCGCTTTCAGCCGACCTACACCCATTTTGACCCCACTTTCCGGCCAAAATGCACGCACGACCAATGCCCCATCTGTGCGCCGCATATCGATGCGGCCAATCATGTGATCGCCCTCGATCACGGGGAAAACATAGTAACCGTACTTGCGTTTTGGCTCGGGCACGAAAATCTCTATTCGGTAGTTGAAACCAAACAGTCGCTCTGCCCTTTTACGGTCGCGCAGTGCCGGATCAAATGGCGACAGCACTCTGATACGCGGCGCAGGAGCGGCCACATTCACGTCCATGATATCAGGTCGTGCAAACGAACGGCGCAGTGCTCCATCAACACCTTCGATATCAACTTCAATGATTTGACCGTCGGACAAGGCTGCCGCACACCAATCCTTTGCTTCGGCTGATGTGACATGGTCCCAAAACGCGGCCAGTTCACGGCTTGTCGCAAACCCGAGACGGTCCATTGCGCCGTTGCAGCACCAATCAATTGTTTCTTGCGGGTGATGCCGACGGTTAAGGTGTTCAGGCGGAATAACCCGCTCTGTCAGATCATAAACCTTGGTGAACCCATCACGGCGCAGGACCGACAGTTGGCCGGACCGCCACAAGAACTCCAATGCCGTCTTTGAGGGATGCCAGTCCCACCAACCACTCGATCCGCGACTTTCGCCCTCGCCAACCTGCCCCGAAGTGCAAGCCCCATGATCTGAAATTCGCTTCAGAACCTCGTCGATTTTGGCATGAAGATCACCACGCCGCGCGTCTTTCCAATGCGATGCAAGCCGCGTCGCGTCGCGGTCAAACCGCAAACGCCAATGGGCAAAACTATTCATCGGGATGATCGCTGCATCGTGGGTCCAATGTTCGAAAACCTGCCTGTCGCGGTGCAAAAGGTGCTGCAAAGCATCGGGGCGGTATTGTTGCTTGCGTGACCATAAAATCAAATCGTGTGCGCGGGCGAATGTGTTCACACTGTCAAGTTGGACAAATCCAAGCTCGTCCAAAACGCCCTTCAGGTCGGCACCCTTACCAGTTCCTGACGGGCGACAAGACAGGCGATGCTTTTCCAAAAAGAGATGCCGTGCTTTGGCGTTACTCAGAACAGGGACACTCATGTATCGGCGTCCATCAATGCAATCTGCTGCAATCGCACCTGCCGGAGGCCCTCGACCAACATGGCCGTTACAAATCCGATATTCAGCAGGCCGTTGATTGCCGCCATCCCGCCTAATAAGCGCCATTCGATTGGCAATAAGATGTCGCCAAACCCCAGCGTGGTGAACGCCACCAGCGCAAAATAGACCGCCGTTTCCACCGTCTGGAAAATCCCGAGGGCGATCATCGTCAGTGCCCATGCCCATACGCCAATGGCCATCTGCAACAGGATGCCCACAGCCGACACACACATGACCAGCATCAATTTGGGCCTATGTGGCGGCACAATCAGCCAAGGTCGCAGTCGCATAAGCCAATATTCCATGATCCAAAAAACGCTGCCCGCGACAACAATCGAAAACACCAAAAGCGCGGAACCCAACATAATCTGAATAAGCACTGCATTTCTCCTCGCTTCTTGCGTTGTGCGCACCTTGTACCACAGCGCCCCTTCGCATATCTCAACCTGACTATGGCCAAGAACCCTGAAAACAAAAACTACAAAGTTGTCTCTGAAAACCGCCGCGCGCGGTATGATTACGCTATTGAGGACGATCTTGAGGTCGGGATCATCCTGACTGGTTCAGAAGTGAAATCTTTGCGCGTCGGTCAATCCAATATTGCAGACAGCTATGCCAGCGTCGATGACGGTGAGCTTTGGCTGACCAACGCCTACATTGCGCCCTATGACCGCGCAATGTTTGGCCACGAAGAACGCCGCAAGCGCAAGCTTTTGGTCAAGAACCGTGAACTTGCCCGGCTGTGGAATGCGACCAAACGCGACGGAATGACCCTTGTCCCGCTGGTGATGTATTTCAACGACCGCGGGTTGGTGAAACTCAAGATCGCGACGGCCAAAGGCAAAAAGAACCACGACAAACGCGCAACCGAGGCCAAGCGCGACTGGGGTCGCCAGCAGCAGCGCTTGCTGCGCCACGGGGATTAACACCCGCTTTTTCCCCTTTCCGACAAAGTTCTAAACCACGACATTCGATTTGTTGAATTGATGCAGTGATCACTTGCATCGGCTTCTCTGGTGGTGCGCAGCTATAGGCCCGGCTGACGCAGTTGTTAATAATGGGTCTGAATTGAAGGGACAATAATATGGAACAACTGATTATTCAGCTGATCTCTGGTGCGGTTGGCGGCAATGTCGCTGGTGGCGTGATGAAGAACCTGTCGTTGGGTACATTGGGCAACTCGATTGCTGGTATCGTTGGTGGCGGTGTTGGTGGCCAAATTCTAGCTGCAGTCATGGGTGGCGGCGCAGCTGCTGGCGGTCTGGATATCGCAAGCATCATAACGCAGGTTGCAGGCGGTGGTATCGGTGGCGCTGGTGCATTGGCGATCGTTGGCATGATCAAGAACATGATGGCCAAGTAAACCAACCATTGAGTTCCACGCCGACGCCCGTGCGAGAACGTGGACGTCGGCGTTTCCATCAAAGCGTTTGCGCAGCGGTTTCCCTTGTCATAGCACGCCGCGCGAGTTACCCGTGACGCGATAACTGGGAACCGGAGTGCGCAATGTCCGCATCAACACCTGATGATCCAAAAACGCTTGTCAGCACCGATTGGCTGGCGGCTAACCTCAAAGACCCCGATCTACGTATCTTTGATGCGACGTGGTTTTTGCCCGACATGGCGCGCGACGCCAAAGCTGAATATGCGGCAGCTCACATACCGGGTGCGCGCTATTTTGATATTGATGACATCAGCGATGCGCGCTCTGAACTGCCCCATATGGCCCCTCCTGTTGAGAAATTCATGTCCCGCATGCGTGCGATGGGCGTCGGCGACGGGCATCAAGTCGTGGCCTACGATGGCGCTGGCCTATTTTCGGCGGCAAGGGTCTGGTGGCTGTTCCGGTTGATGGGTCAAAAGAATATCGCTGTCCTCGACGGTGGTTTGCCAAAATGGCTAGCCGAGGGGCGTCCCACCACTGCCAGCCTTCCGGTCATTCGTGACCGCCACATGACCGTCAAATACCAAGCCCAACGGGTGCGCGATGTCACCGACGTCGCACGTGCCGCCAAACTGGGCGATCACAACGTCATTGACGCCCGCGCCCCCGCCCGTTTTCGCGGCGAAGCGGCGGAACCGCGTCCAGGCATGCGTTCCGGCCACATCCCCGGCTCGGTCAACGTGTTTTATAAAGATCTGCTAGCTGCAAACGGTACGATGAAGTCACCCGCTGCCCTGCGCACCATATTCGAGACAGCAGGCGTCGACCTGCAAAAGCCAGCCATTACAACCTGCGGATCAGGCGTCACTGCCGCGATCCTATCCCTTGCCCTTGAGCGGATCGGCAAAACCGATCACTCGCTTTATGATGGCTCATGGTCCGAATGGGGCATGTACGCCGACCTTCCAATTGCCACCGGAGCCTAAGACATGCTTGAGAATCTATCCGCCCAACCCGCCGACAAAATACTCACACTCATTACCAAGTTCAAAGCGGACCCGCGCACGGACAAGGTTGATCTTGGCGTCGGCGTCTACAAAGACGCGACAGGCAACACCCCCGTCATGCGCGCCGTCAAAGAAGCAGAGCGCCGGATTTTGGCCGACCAGTCCACCAAAGCCTACACTGGCCTTGCGGGTGATCCTGCCTTCAGCGCGGTGATGAAGGATCTCGTGCTAGGCGACAGCGTTCCAAATGAACGCGTCGCGGCGGTTGCCACCCCCGGCGGCACCGGTGCCATTCGCCAAGCGCTGGAATTGATCAAGCTGGCAACCCCGAAAGCCACCGTTTGGCTATCCAACCCCACATGGCCGAACCACCCGTCAATCATCCGGTATCTTGGCATGAAAATGGCCGAATATCGCTATTTTGACAATGAAACACGTGGTGTGGATTTCGCTGGCCTGATGGCTGACTTGGAAAACGTGGCTGAGGGCGATGTCATTCTTTTGCACGGCTGCTGCCACAACCCGACCGGCGCAAACCTGACATATAGCCAGATGGAACAGGTCATCAGCCTGATGCAACAAAAGCGCGCGGTGCCTTTCGTGGATATCGCCTACCAAGGCTTTGGCGACGGTCTAGCCGATGACGCCAAGACCACACGACAGATTGCCAGCAGTTTTGAAAACTGCCTGATTGCGGCAAGCTGTTCCAAAAACTTTGGAATTTACCGCGAGCGGACAGGCATTCTTATGGCCGTGGCCAAGGACACCGACCAACAGGCGCTCGCGCAGCAAAACCTCGCGTTCCTGAACCGTCAGAACTATTCCTTTCCGCCGGATCACGGTGCACGCGTTGTTACGACAATCCTGCAAGACCCAGCATTACGCGCCGATTGGGAAGCCGAGCTCGAAGAAACCCGCAACGGCATGCTTGCCCTGCGACAGCAACTGGCAGACGAGTTGAAGCGGCTGACCAATAGTGACCGTTTCGGCTTTCTAGCCCATCACCGCGGCATGTTCAGCCTGCTTGGTACAACACCCGAAATGGTCGAAAAGCTGCGGGTAGACAACGGCATCTACATGGTCGGTGACAGCCGCATGAACATTGCGGGCCTGAACGCGCAAACAGTACCCATCTTGGCCAAAGCGATTGTCGAAGCAGGCATCTAGGCCCACCGCGTCACGTTGATGTTGCGCCGCGGCATTGTAAAATGCTGCGGTTGCAAATTTTGCCTTGTGACAGGGCGCGCAATAATATACCCGTTTTACCAATCAAGACGCAATTTTACTTCGCCAAGGATCCGCTGATGTCATTCCGTTTGCAACCCACGCCACCTGCCCGCCCAAACCGCTGCCAGCTTTTCGGTCCGGGCTCGAACACCAAGCTGTTCGCGAAGATGGCAGCAAGTGCGGCAGACGTCATCAACCTTGACCTCGAAGACAGCGTATCACCCTCTGACAAAGACAGCGCGCGCGCCAACGTGATAAAAGCAATCAACGAGGTTGATTGGAACACCAAATACCTTTCCGTGCGCATTAACGGATTGGACACGCCTTACTGGTACAAAGACGTTGTCGACCTGATGGAACAGGCAGGCGACCGTATTGACCAGATCATGATCCCCAAGGTCGGCTGTGCAGCAGATGTTTATGCCGTCGACGCGCTTGTTACTGCAATCGAAACCGCCAAAGGCCGCAAAAAACGCATCAGTTTTGAAGTTATCATCGAATCTGCAGCTGGCATCGCCCATGTCGAAGAAATCGCAGCAAGTTCGCCACGCATGGCCGCGATGAGCCTTGGTGCTGCTGATTTCGCAGCCTCTATGGGGATGCAGACAACTGGCATCGGCGGTACGCAAGAAAACTACTACATGCTGCACGGCGACACGCGGCACTATTCCGATCCTTGGCATTGGGCACAAACCGCAATTGTTGCTGCTTGCCGGACGCATGGTGTTTTGCCTGTTGATGGACCTTTCGGTGATTTCAGCGATGACGAAGGCTACCGCGCACAGGCGAAACGCTCTGCCGCGCTTGGCATGGTCGGCAAGTGGGCAATCCATCCCAAGCAAATCGCGCTCGCCAACGAGGTGTTCACACCATCCGAAGAAGCTGTCGCTGAGGCGCGTGAAATCCTTGCCGCGATGGAAGCCGCTAAAGCACGCGGCGAAGGTGCAACGGTCTTCAAGGGTCGATTGGTCGATATCGCCTCAATCAAACAAGCCGAGGTCATCGTGCGCCAGTCAGAGATGATCGCAAGCTAAGGACGCATCGCCTGCCGCCTGTTGCTATTGACGAAACCCAACGCCATATAGGGACGTGTTGACGCAAAAGGCCGCAGTTCATGACCCAATACCTCGACTTTGAAAAACCGCTCGCTGAAATCGAAGGCAAAGCTGAAGAGCTGCGCGCGATGGCTCGTGAAAATCCTGAAATGGATGTGTCCAAAGAAGCGAAAGCACTGGATAAAAAAGCCAATGACCTGCTGACATCGCTTTATGCGGGACTGACCCCTTGGCGTAAATGCCAAGTAGCGCGTCATCCGCAGCGGCCGCATTGCAAAGACTACATCGAGGCTTTGTTTACCGAATATACCCCGCTGGCCGGCGACCGGAACTTTGCCGATGACCATGCAGTCATGGGCGGCATTGCCCGACTTGAAGGCACCCCCGTTATGGTGATCGGCCACGAAAAAGGCGACGATACGAAATCCCGGATTGAACGTAATTTTGGCATGGCCCGCCCCGAAGGATACCGCAAGGCGATCCGCCTGATGGAGCTTGCTAACCGCTTTGGCCTACCTGTCATCACGCTTGTCGACACCCCCGGTGCCTACCCCGGCAAGGGCGCCGAAGAGCGCGGCCAATCTGAAGCAATCGCCCGTTCGACAGAAAAGTGCCTCGAATTGAAAGTGCCGCTGATCAGCGTTGTGATCGGCGAAGGTGGATCAGGTGGTGCTGTTGCATTCGCTTCGGCCAACCGCGTGGCGATGTTGCAGCATTCTGTCTATTCCGTCATCAGCCCCGAGGGTTGCGCCTCAATCCTTTGGAAAGACGCAGAAAAGATGCGCGAATCTGCCGAAGCTCTGCGTCTGACTTCTAAGGACCTGCTAGAGCTGGGCGTCTGCGACAAGATCATTCCAGAACCGCGCGGCGGTGCGCACCGCAACCGCGACGCTGCAATCAAATCGGTCGGCGAAGCTTTGGTGAGCATGCTCAGTGAATTGCGTGATCTGTCCGGAGACAAACTACGCCAGGACCGTCGGAGCAAGTATCTTGCTCTCGGCTCAAAAGGACTCGCGGCCTAAACTTGCGAGTTCTGCAAGGGCATTGGCAGCTGTTTCTGCTGACAACGTTTGTGTTTGCTCTGTGGCAGACACCTGCGGTCGTCCCGCTCAAAATTCTGATCGTGTTCTTCCACGAGGCGTCCCATGCCATCGCCACCTTTGTAACTGGCGGCGAAGTCGTCAGCCTGTCTGTTTCCCCTAACCAAGGCGGGCTGGTCGTCAGCCGCGGCGGCAGCCGTTTCTGGACATTGACCGCAGGCTATCTTGGGTCGTTATTAATCGGGGTCAGCCTTTTGATCGGGGCGACGCGCAGTAGGGCAGATCGAAAAATCATGGCCGTTTGTGGCGTGATGATGTTGGTGATTGCAGGGCTATATGTACGTGAAATTTTTGCGTTGGTATTTGTAATCGGCACCGGCATCGCAATGCTACTAAGCGCGCGTTTCTTGGGACATAACGTCAATGATCTGATGCTGCGCGTGATCGGCCTGACGAGCATGATATACGTGCCCTACGATATTTTCAGCGATACAATTGCGCGCTCACATCTGCCTTCTGATGCACGGATGCTGGCGCAAGAATTTGGCGGCACGCCACAAGTCTGGGGCGTTCTTTGGATCGCAATCAGCCTGATTGTGATCGGCTTTTGCATGCGGTCAGTCCTTGGCCGCAGCAGCAACCTGAAACTGCGCTAGCTACCACATCGTTTTGGCAGCACGCGCGCCCCAATCGGCGTCATATTTTTCCGCATCAAAGCCTGCTTCCTGCTCAGCCAGCATATCGCCAACGCTTGGCAGATCGACGCTTATGTCAGAGGCGTCCCAAATTCCTGCACGCATCAAAGCGCGCGCGCATTGGCTGTAAACCTCGGCGATTTTAATAACAACGACGCTGCGCGGCTGTCGGTCATTTTGATCGAAACGGGCAAGTAAATCGGGCGCGAGTGATACAACTGCTTGCCCGTTCACGCGCACAACATTGTTTGAGCCGGGAACAAAAAACATCAGGCTGATCCGCCCGTCCGCCACGATATTGCGCAGCGTGTCCATCCGGTTGTTCCCGCGCCAATCAGGCAAAAGCAACGTCTTGGCGTCAAGGTCTTGCACAACAGTGCCGTCATCCCCGCGCGGACTGCCGTCGGTGCCATCTGGCCCAACCGTTGACACAACGCAAAGACGCGATGCCATAATCCATTTGCGGCAAAGCGGCGTCAGTTGCGTTGCCACCTTAATCATCGAGGCCTTGCCAGGTTTGCCGTAAATCGCCTCTAGCTGCCCCACATCAGTGATTTGGTGGTCAGCCATCAAAACCCGCCTCTTTGTTCAAGCGGTCAGAGGCCGTCTCAATGTCATTTTCGATGCGGGCCATGAAATCAGCGACCGCAAGCCCGGGTTCAATCCGTGGTAGAAATTCAAACACTGCCGTGCCTTGCTTGCGGTAAATGCCGCGTTTGGGCCAAAATACTCCGACATTGGTGGCGACTGGCACAACAGGCTGACCCAGTTCACGGTAAAGCGCGCCCGTTCCAACTTTGTAGGGTGCCTTGACCCCCGGTGCGATACGCGTGCCCTGCGGATAAATGATAAGCTGACCGGGCGTTGCACGGCCGGCCTGCACATCAGCCAACATCTTTTTAATCGCTTGCCCACGCTTACCGCGATCAACCGGAATGCAACCGATCCGCAAACCAAACTGCCCAACAACAGGCGCGTATTTCAAGATCGACTTGAAAATGAACTTACCACGCGGGATCGAACCAAAGATGATCAGAACATCCAAGAATGATTGATGCTTTGGGGCGACCATGACTTCGTCCGTGGGCGGAGTGCCGCGAACTTCTGTTTTCAGCCCGATCATCCAAGACGCGGACCACTTAATATAGCGGCAATATGCGTGGCATCCTGCCAGTGCCCCATTGGCCGAAATAATCGCAGCCGGCGTATAAAGGATGCCAACGACCAATAAGGCCACATACATCTGCGCGTTAAATATCAGCGAGCGAACCCATTGAATTGCATAGCTCATGTTTGTTCCCTTAGCCTACGAAATGCGGCGGCGCGTGTGGCGAAAAAGGCTGTCACAGCCGACAGTATGGGGATCATCACCAACAATAGCCACTCTGCCCCCACAAACCCGACACCAATTAGAATACTGTCACCGCTGCCGCCTTGTGGCATCAATACCGTCGCGCCTATACCGACGACCACACCAACCAAAGCCCCTAGACCGGCGCGCGATGTATAGCGCCGCACGAATGCGCGAGCTATATACGTGTCGCGCGCGCCCACAAGGCGCAGAACACGGATCACTTGTGCATTGGCGGACAAAGACGCTTGCGCCGCCAAAGTAATCATCGCGGCGATTGTAGCTCCGATCAAGATAATCACTGACCAACTGATAAGACGCACACGGCTTGCGGCCTCCAAAAGCGGCGCGCGCCAACTTGTGTGATCATCAAGGACGGCCCCCGGTACTTGCGCAGACAATCGCGCGCGCAGGCCGTCAGCGTCATAGTCGTCACCGCCTGTTATAATCTCAATCAATTGCGGGATTGGTAAGCTCTCGAGCGGTAAATCAGGGCCGAACCACGGTTCAAGCAATGCTTGTTGCTCTGTTTCCGACAAAGCGCGAACCGAGGTCACACCAGGCGTTGTCTCAAGCACGTCGAGTGCGGAAAGAAGCAAAGCATCCGACGTCTGCGGGTCAACCGGCAACCGCAAGGTTGCGGATTGGGCAAGCTCTTGCGCCCAAGCTTCGGCAACGCGACCTGTCGTTAACGAAATAGCTAACGTAATCACCGCAAGAAATGCCATCACGGCAGCCACGAAGACAGTCAAGCGTGCTGTCATACCAGTAGGCGGCACAGCGCGGTCAGCCTGCGGATCGCCCAAAATCAGTTCAAGCAGCGCCTTCATAGGTCGGCCCCCGCTTGCAATAACTGCCCATCGCGCAAACGCAAAACCCGCGCACTGACGTCGGTTTTCATAGCGCGGATCATATGCAGATCATGCGTCGCGATCAGAATTGTTTTGCCCATCTTGTTCAACTCGGCCAACAGCCGCATCAACCGCTGTGACATTTCCCAATCGACGTTGCCGGTTGGTTCATCTGCGATAATGACATCCGGCGACATAATCACTGCGCGCGCCAAGGCTGCGCGTTGCCTTTCGCCGCCCGACAACTCCGGAGGGAGCTGATTTGCCTGTGCGCCAAGCCCAACCCAATTTAGCAGTTCCTGCAAATTCTGCGCCGCTTCGCCGCCACGATCAGAGACCGTCAATGGCAAAGCAATGTTTTCCGCAATCGTCAGGTGATCAAGAAATTCACAATTCTGGTGAACAACGCCAATGCGCCGGCGCGCTAGTGCGACTGCATCGCGATCAAGCGTAGCAGCATCTTGCCCAAACAACCGGACTTTGCCGCTCCGTGCGCGCAAATCTGCGTAGCAAAGACGCAAAAGCGTCGTCTTACCGGCCCCCGAAGGTCCCGTCAGAAAATGGAACGATCCAGCCGTCAGGTTCAAAGATAACTGCGAAAACAACGCCGTACCGCCAAATCCATAGGACACTTTGTCGAGTTCAATCACGGCATTTCCTTTGCGACATGCTGCACTTCTGCCCAAATCTGCAACAGGTTTCAATCTCTTGAGAGGCAAGGCAACGCAAATCCTTTGCGTTTAGCGCTGGCATCGCTAAATTGAATCCGGCAAGACTAACAACTGACCCGAGACGGGACAGAAGGAATAATGATGCGGCTTATTTGTCCAAAGTGTAACGCGCAGTACAACGTGGCCGACAATGCGATTCCGCAAGGCGGACGTGATGTGCAGTGCTCAAGCTGTGGGAACACATGGTTCCAGACCGAAAAGCCCAAAGAGCTGAGCCGCGAAGTTTCGCGCATTCTGTCGACCCCATTGCCGTCCGTCGTAAAGACAAAATCACGCGATGTATCCGGCTACGACATGCCCCAAAGCGGCAGAGGTCAATCTCAGGGCCCAAAGCATGAACCTGTTGGTGACGGCCCACGGCACCGCCCAGTCGACCCCGGTGTTGCAAATATTCTGCGCGAAGAAGCCAAGCGCACACAGGGTGTCAGCGACTATTCTGCGGGCGCTCCAGCTGCGAAGCGTGAAAGTAGCCTTGCAGATGTGGCAGAAACCCGCAAACGCATTGCGCAATTGACCGCCACTGCGGATGATTTGTCTGCCGGAAATAGTGGCACAGCAGGTGCACCAAACCCGCGTGCAGTGCCTGACATCAATGAAATCAACGCCGCTTTGCGCACCCGATCCGAGGCCAAGGATGGGTCGGGTTTAACTGAACTTGAAAAACACGAGGCTATACGCAGGCGCGGCTTCCGGCGCGGTTTCTTTATCGTCTTAATTTTGATTGCGCTTATTTTGTTGCCGTATGTATTTGCTGATGACATCACGCAAAACGTGCCAGAACTGCGCGGTTACATGGCGACTTATGTCGCAATCATTGACCAGCTTCGCTTGTCACTTGATGCAATTTTTCAGTCGGTATCTGCGGGCATTGCAAACCTGACTGGCTAAGCCGAAACCGGTTCTCTAGAACTGATCGAGCAATCGACGCAGGTAATCGCGTTCGATCTCGGGGCGGTTTTGCTCTGCGGAACGTCTGCGGATTTCGTCAAGCAGCTCTTCGGCGCGGCGGTTAATATCGACGCCACCCAGCAGTTCCTGATCTGTACCCAATTGTCCGGTGTTGCCCATTTCACGGCCCAGCGGATCACGCTGGCCCTGCTCCGGCCTGCCGGATGCCTCGCCTTGCTCTGTACCTTGCCCTGGTTCGGAATTCTGGTTTTCGGCCAAAGCTTGACCTAATTCGCGCATCCCGTTGCGCAATGCATCCAACGCTTCGGCCTGCTGATCTATCGCTTCGGCAAGATCACCGTCGCGCAATGCGTCTTCGGCACCTTCCATGGCTCCCTCTGCCCGCTCGAGCGACCGACGTGCAATATCGCCCGATTCGCCGGGCAAACCGGGGAGGCCGTCGCGTTGGCGTCGCAGTTCTTCACGCAAAGCCTCTTGGCGCTGTGCAAGGCTGCGTTCGTCTGCCTCACCGCCTGCCCCGTCTCCACGTTGCTGGCCGCTTTGCGCATCTTCTCCGACACCTTGGCCTTGCCCTTGCTGGCCCTCTTGGCCTTGCTGACTACCGTTTTGACCCTGCTGGCCTTCTGACCCATCGGGGCTTTGACCTTGGTCACCTTCTTGGCCCTGCTGCCCCGGTTGCGGCTGTTGCCCGGGCTCACCAGGGTTGAACTGCTCCTGCAATTCACTGAAGGAATCATCCGAAAGTTCTTCTTGCTCGCGCAGCGTATCAGACAGGTCTTGCATCGACTGCTCGCCCGGGGATGGCGGGCCATCGCCGCCTTCGCCTTGGGTAACGCGCATGTTTTCCATCATCTGGTTTAGCTGTTCCATCAGCTCTTGCGCTTCGGCCATCCGACCTTCTTGCATCAACTCTTCGATGCGGTCCATCAAAGCCTGCAGTTCGTCCATCGACATCGGCTCACCATCTTGACCGTTGTCTGCTTGGTCGGTGCCGTCGTTCGGTTCAGCCTCTTGCGCCAGCATCCGCAGGTAGTCATCGGTCGCTTCACGCAATTCTTGCATCAGCTCTGCGATTTCCTCGTCTGATGCGCCATTGCGCATCGCTTCTGACAAACGTTCTTGTGCACGGCGCAGACGCTCGCGGGCATCTGCCAAACGGCCGTCTTCAAGTTGAATAGCCAGATCCCAAAGTGCCTTAACGATCTCGGCCTGTCCGTCGTCCGTCATACCGAATTCAGCCATATTATCGAGCCGGCGAATGATAGTGCGCAGGCGCAAATAGGTCGTTTCGTTTGAAAAAAGACCCTCGGGGCGGTTAGAAACTGCACGCAATATCTGGTTCACCCGGACAACATTGGCCTTGGACCACATCAGATCACGGCGTTGTTCAATCACAGCGCGCGCAAACGGCTGGAAAAAGCGGCGGCCAGGTAAAATCATCGGTTCGGCCTGCGAAACACCCGTTTGTTCAGCGTCATCAGTCACGCTCAGTTGCAGTGTCACGGGCAAATTGGCGAGGGGATGTTCGCTTAAGTTATCGATCAAAAAGTCGTCAAAATCCGCGCGGTTGCCCCGAAAAGGCATCGGCAAATCCAAGACAAGCGATGCAATCGGATCAGGGTCAATCGTCAAGCCGTGCCGCCGGTCAACCGCCGCCAAATCCAAGGTGATTGTCGCTGCGCCAAAAGTGACGCCATAGTCATCAAATGCCGCGAAAGGTTGTGACAATTCGCCCATCGCGTCGGACTCGATCGGGCCGGTCAAATCAACAATCGGTGGTTCATCCGCGATTGCTGTGACTTCCCAAGTTGTCGGAGTGGGGCCTGCAATTGTTAGTGTGCCCGATTGGGTAATGACAAACTGTTGCTGCGCATCAGAGGCTGCACCCACGTCATCAACCCTACCCGAAACGGTTTCGGCAACGGTCAGTGCGCCCACTTCACCGTAAAGACGCAGAGTGACCTCACTGCCAGTTGGGACACGCAATGGCCCCGCAGGAATATCATTGAGGTAGATTGATGGCTTGCCCGTATAGGCGGGCGGTTCTACCCATGCTTCCCAAACCGGACCGGTCACAAGCGATGGATCAGACCCCGCAACAATTCCCCCAACAGAGCTGATGCGGAACAAGGACCCAAACAACAGCGCTGCAACAAAGAACAGCAACGCAATGAACCGCAAGCCGTAGGGATCGCGGTTGGAAATACGCAGATCAGGCTCAACGGCGCGCGCCAGTTTGGTGCGATCAGCCATGCGCGCCATGTGGGCCTGCCAGACTGCTTCGGATGCAGCGTCACCACTACCAATCGCTTGGGTGTCTGCCACCGCCGCAATCGGACGGCCCGGAAGGGCAGCATCAACGCGGTCGACGGCTTGGTCCGTTGTCGGAAGGCGGAACTGGCGGATACCCCAGATCAGTGTAGCGACAAGAGCAACCACACTAATGACTGCGCCGCCCCAAAACACCTCAAGCGGGGCAAGGTCCTGCCAGCCCATCATCAACGGAGCAAGGACAAGGAAAATCGCGGTCCAGAACGGCCAGAATGCGCGCACAACTTGTTCGGCCACCATACCCAAGCGGGTTGCAGCAACGGGCAGACGCAAATGGCGCATTTGGTCGTGCGGTGCGTTCAGCGGGCCTCTCCCTTGGTTGTGCGACGCGGGGCCGGTCAGGTTAGCTTAACCACTCTGGCATTGTATCGCGTGCGATCATCTCTTCATAGGTAGGGCGTGCGCGGATAACTGCAAATTGATCACCATCAACCAAAACCTCTGGGATCAGCGGGCGCGAGTTATATTCCGACGACATTACCGCACCGTAAGCCCCAGCAGAGCGGAACGCGACCAGATCATCCACGCCCACAGGCGGCATTTCGCGCGCTTTGGCAAAAGTGTCGCCACTTTCGCAGATCGGGCCAACAATATCGTATTTTGCAGGCTCGACACCCGGTGCGGGTTCGATCACCGGCACGATATCGTGCCACGCCTCGTACATCGCCGGACGAATCAGATCGTTCATCGCGCCATCAAGGATCAAGAACTCGCGGTCCTCGCCGGATTTGACGTAGATGACCTTTGAGACCATCAAACCCGCGTTGCCAGAGATCAAACGCCCCGGTTCAATCTCGATCTCGCAGCCTAAATGACCAACCGTGCGCTGGATCAGCGCGCCATAATCTGACGGCAATGGCGGAGCCTCGTTTGACCGCGCATATGGAATACCCAAGCCACCGCCCAGATCAAGGCGTGTGATCTCATGGCCATCCGCACGTAGTTGTTCAGTCAGTTCGGCTACTTTGTTATAAGCTGCCTCAAACGGGGCAAGATCGGTCAGTTGCGATCCGATATGTACGTCAACACCCACAACCTTAAGGCCAGCCATTTTACCGGCCATTGCGTAAACTTCGCGGGCACGGCTGATCGGGATGCCGAATTTGTTTTCGGATTTGCCTGTCGCGATCTTAGCATGGGTCTTCGCATCAACATCAGGGTTCACGCGGATCGTGACTGGCACCACAGCACCCAATGACTGGGCAACTTGATCCAGCACGATCATTTCAGGTTCGCTTTCGATATTGAACTGGCGAATCCCGCCCGTGATCGCAAGGCGCATTTCCTCGGCGGTTTTACCGACACCGGAAAAGACAATCTTTTCACCGGGAATACCTGCGGCCTTTGCGCGCAAGTATTCACCCGCAGACACAACATCCATGCCAGCGCCCGCATCACCCAAAACCTTGATGACCGCTTGGTTCGACAGCGATTTCATCGCAAAGCACACCAAATGGTCGCCCCACGCCAATGCATCGTCAAACAAGGCAAAGTGACGTTTCAGCGTCGCAGTAGAATAGACATAAAACGGCGTGCCAACTGCAGCTGCGATTTCAGCAACAGGAACGTCCTCGGCGAAAAGTGCGCCGTCACGATAAAGAAAATGATCCAAGCGGGGTGATCCTTGTCCAAAGCCAGCTTTGGGACATATCAGATCACAGGCAAAGACCAACCCTGATTTGCAGGCCCTAAAGTGCGCGCACCGTATGGGGATCGCGGGCATAACTTATGCGTCCGCGCAGATACAGATACAGCGGCAACCCACAGCTGACACCGATACAAAACGTTGCCGGAATCGCAATCAGGCTTAACCAGTTCTTGTTCCGGAATGCTTCAACAATGACCCACAAGGTCAACGTGATCGCTGCAATCGTCAAATCCCAAACCAGCCCGCTTGTGGCGGCATTCACATGCCAAGCATCGACCATTGCCATGATGTCCCAACCCTCGGATTGGAACCAGCTGACGAAGTAATACATCGGATGGATGGCGCCCCAGATCGCCAGCGCCAGAAAGACGCGGCCCATTAAAAACCGACCCCGACCGAAACTGTGCCGTTAGACGCGCCGACGCTAGCGCCTGTAGTCACGCCGTTCGTGCCTACACCCACACCGACACTGGCGCTCGGCGTAAAGGGCGCGCCGTCAGCACCACACGCCGCCAAAGCGACAACAGACAAGATCAATGCAATTCGCTTCATTTCAAAACCTCTTTCCAATGCGCCACTTGGGCGCGCACGCCCGATGGCGCTGTCCCGCCAAAACTGGTCCGCGACGCCACCGAATTTTCTACGCCAAGCACATCAAATACATCCGTGCGGATGCCGTCGTGTACGCTGCGCATGTCGTCCAATGTCAAGTCAGGCAGGTCGCAACCCTTGCCCTCTGCCATGGCGACCAACGATCCCGTCACGTGATGTGCTTCGCGGAAAGGTAGCCCAAGTTCGCGCACCAGCCAATCGGCCAGATCGGTCGCTGTCGAAAATCCGCCTGCCGCCGCAGCTTTGAGGTTGTCACGCTGGGCTGTCATATCCGTGACCATGCCCGTCATTGCGGCCAAGGCCAGCATCAGGTTATCGGCGGCATCAAAGGTTTGCTCTTTGTCTTCTTGCATGTCTTTGGAATAGGTCAGCGGCAACCCTTTCATCACCGTCATCAAGGCGACATTGGCCCCGAAAATCCGACCAATCTTGGCGCGGATCAGCTCTGCGGCATCTGGATTACGCTTTTGCGGCATGATCGACGATCCGGTAGACCATTTGTCCGACATCTTCACAAAGCGGAACTGGGCAGAGGACCAGATCACCAATTCTTCGGCCAAACGGCTAAGATGCATGGCGCAAATGCTGGCAGACGCCAGATAATCCAAAGCAAAGTCACGATCTGCGACCGCATCCAGTGAATTGGACATCGGGCGATCAAAGCCTAACGCATCCGCAGTCATCTGCCGATCAATCGGGAACGAAGTGCCAGCCAGCGCCGCAGCACCCAAAGGTGATGTATTCATGCGCTTGCGTGCATCCGCAAAGCGCGAACGGTCGCGGGCAATCATTTCTACATATGCCAACATATGATGGCCCCACGTCACAGGTTGCGCTGTCTGCAAATGGGTAAAGCCGGGCATAACCCAATCAGCACCAGCCTCTGCCTGTCCCAACAAGGCAGACTGCAATGCAGCCAAAGCAGCATCCGCTTGATCGCATTGATCACGCACCCAAAGGCGGAAATCGACGGCAACCTGATCATTGCGCGACCGCGCAGTGTGCAAACGGCCCGCAGGTTCGCCAATTAGGTCACGCAAGCGTGCCTCGACGTTCATGTGGATATCTTCCAACGCAGTCGAGAACGGGAAATCGCCCGTTTCAATCTCTGACAATACAGTGAGCAGGCCTTCCCGAATGGCGGCCGCATCGCTATCTGTGATGATGCCACAGGCGGCCAACATGGCAGCGTGTGCGCGTGAACCTGCGATGTCTTGAGGTGCAAGGCGTCGGTCATACCCGATCGAGGCGTTAATCGCCTGCATGATCGCGTCTGGTCCGGCGGCAAAACGCCCGCCCCACATGGTGTTTGCAGATTTAGTCATGAAGGAAATCGCCTATGCGCAAGTTAATGTCAGCACTGCTTTATACGGCCCTTCTTGGTCTTGCAAATATCAGTCACGCTGATGTGGCCGCAGCAAATGCGATGCGCGAAGGTGATATGCGCAAATTGAACTTTCATGGCACCCCGCTGACGACCACCGATGTGGCGTTTACCAGCGAAGACGGGCAAGAAATGACCCTTGCCGATTTCGAAGGCAAATACATCGTGCTGAATTTCTGGGCCACGTGGTGTGCCCCGTGCCGCAAGGAAATGCCGCATTTGTCGGCGCTACAAGACTTGATGGGCGGCGATGATTTTGAGGTCGTGACGATTGCCACCGGCCGTAACCCTTTGCCTGCAATGCAGCGTTTCTTGGCAGAGATCGAAGTCGATAACCTGCCGCTGCACACTGATCCGCGTCAGGCTTTGGCACGCAATCTGGGCGTCTTGGGCCTACCTGCGACGCTTGTCATCAACCCGGAAGGCCAAGAGATTGGCCGCATGCAAGGCGAGGCCGATTGGTCTAGCGAAAACGCAATCGCGATCCTACGGACCCTGATGGCACCCGAAAGCTAGGCGTGCCCTGCGGTTGCCGACAGCAGCAACGGATCAATCCCCATCAATCCAAGCGCTGCAGTCCATTTATCATTGTTATCCGTGCCAAAGACGACCTTTTCTGAGGGCTGACAGGTCAACCAGCCATTCTGGCCAATCTCGTATTCCAGCTGCCCCGGACCCCACCCCGAATAGCCCAACGCTAACATTGAAACCGACGGACCTTCGCCCTTGGCGATATCCTCGAGTACCTCAAGCGTCGCGGTCATTCGAAAGGTATCATCGACCTCTAGCGTTCCAGTCGCGGCCTTATAATCATTGCCGTGCAGGACAAAGCCGCGCTGCCGTTCAACCGGACCGCCGAAATGCACCTGCGCATCGCGCGCGCCTTGCACCTTGGGAATATCCAACTGCTCAAGCAGTTGCGCAAAAGACACCTTGGGCTGTGGTTTGTTGATGATCAAACCCATGCCGCCCTCGTCTGAATGAGAGCACATATAGATCACAGTGTTTGCAAACCGCGGGTCCGACATATCGGGCATCGCAATCAGAAGTTTTCCGGCCAAGTTTGAATCTGCAGTTTTCATCGGCTTAAGATGTAAAACCTATCGCCCCGACGCAAGCGCCAAGATTGCAAAGTCTGGCGGAAACGTGACTTCCCATTGCAGCCGCTTTGGATAAAGAAGGGCTATGCGCCAGAACCCGCTTATCCTTATCGCCCTCGCGGCCTTGCCAAGCTTTGCCCTTGGTCAGCCTTTTGACGACCTCGCGCAGGTCGACGTGCTGGACGGTTGGCGCAGCGACGACGGCACGCATATGGCCGCCGTCAGAATAACGCTGGCACCCGGCTGGGTGACATATTGGCGTGCGCCGGGTGATGCAGGTATCCCGCCGCAGTTCAAATTTTCCAGCAACGCATCCATCCAAAGCATCACACCCCACTGGCCAACCCCCGAAGTCTTTGGCGAAAACGGAATGCGGTCCATCGGCTACTACGACAGCGTTGTAGTGCCACTATCGCTTGATATTGAGGCTGATGGGCAAGATGTTGCCATCCAAGGCGAGATGACGATCGGCGTCTGCGAAGAGATCTGCATTCCGGTTACGTTGAACTTTGACGCGCTCTTGCCGGCGATTGGTGCGCCTGACGGGGCAATTAGTGCTGCAATGGCGGACCGCCCAACCACACAAGCCGCCGCAAACGTCGGGGCTGTGACCTGCAAAATCGATCCGATCGCAGACGGGCTTCGCATGACCACTGCGATTGATGTTGCCAGTACTGGCGCGTCAGAACATGTGGTGATTGAAACCAGTAACCCCCGCGTTTGGGTGTCCGAGGCAACGTCTGTGCGGATCGGCAACACTCTGCAATCCACTGTCGATATGGTGCATCCCAGCGGGCAGCCATTTGCGATGGATCGGTCCGGTGTCCGGATAACCGTTCTTGGAACAGATCAAGCTATCGATATTCGCGGCTGCTCTGCGGGTTAACTCCGCGCGCGGCGCAAGCCCTGCGACAAGGCGGCGACCAAATAGATCGCCAAAAGCAACACCATCAAGCCTGCGATAAAGACCGCCAATGCGGCACCAAACCCGCCTTGCAACATTGGCAAGGCCGCTGCGACCGCAGGCAACGGACCGCCTGTCACTAACAATGGCGCCAAAGTTATCCCAAACAGCACAAGCGCACCCAGCGCGCCCAAGCCCGCAGGTGCGAACATTGCCAACCGTCGCCCACGCAGTGCGCGTTTAGCTGATTGCACTTGGCGGTATACGTCCGCTTGCATGGCCATCACAGACGGCACAACCAACAACACCAGCACCATCCCGAATGCCAAACCAAAGACCAGCGTGACGACTGTCGGTTTCAGGAATTCGGCTTGGTTAGAGCCTTCATAAAGCAACGGCGTCAGGCCCAGCACTGTCGTCAGTGTCGTCAACATCACTGGCCGTAGCCGGTCAACTGTGCCGTCAATAATCGCAGGCACCAGCCCGCGATCTTGAGCGTATTCATCAACTGTTGTCACCAAAACAATACTGTCGTTGATGATGATGCCCACCATTCCGATCAAACCGACGACTGTGAACATGCTCATCGGGATGCCCCAGATGTAATGACCATAGATCGTGCCGACCAAGGCAAACGGAATAATCGACATCACAACGACAGGCCGCGTCCAACTGCTGAATATCCATGCCAGCGTCAGATAGATGCCTAGCAACACAAGGATCAGTCCTGTGCGGGCATCATTCAAGAACCGTTGCTCTTGCTCGCTTTGGCCCGACAACATGGTTTCAATCGCAAAGTTACTCTCAACGCGCGGCAGGATATCGTCGTTGATAATCTGTTGGATTTCGGTCGCACGCGCGGCATCATCATCGTCCAGATCACCAATGACCGAGATCAGCTGAATGCCGTTTTCACGCCGCACCGTCGAAAATCCTGTCCGGCTTTGGACCGTCACCACATCGGCAAGCGGCACATAGATCCCGTCTGGTGTGCGGATTTGGGTGCGATCCAGGAAATCAGCCGATAATTCGCTGTCCGGCAACTCAACCCTGATCGTGCCCGACCGCGCGCCGTCAGGAAAACTTGCGGCCTCAATTCCGCCAAGACGGTTGCGCAGAATACGTCCTAGCCCGTCAATGCTCAGGCCCAGCGCGTCACCTTGCGGGGTCAATTCTAGGATCAGTTCTTCTTTGTCGTAGGCCAGTGTGTCTTCAAGTCCCGAAATCTCGGCAAATTGGCCCAACTCGGTTTTCAACGCCTCGGCTGCGGCTTTCAGCGTATCGCTGTTTGCGCCAAACATCTGAATATCCAGACTGTCGCCACCCGGCCCTGATCCCCAACTGCGGAAACTGACGGTTTCAGCCATCGGATGCTGCACAATGCTATCTTGCAACGCGCTAACAAAAGCAAAACTGGTGTAAGGACGGCTATCGGCATCGATGAGTTCGATTGTAATAGAGCCCAATTGATCGGCATCTTTAGTATCTGATCCAGCAATCGCGCGGCCAGAATTGCCACCCACTTCGGCCACAACGAACTGCAGCGGGTTGGCGCCATGTTCTGCTTCGTATTCAGCGCCCAGCGCATCGGTTGCCCGCTGCATTTCGCGCATCATTTCCAGCGTATCTTGGCGGGTCGCACCTGGAAGCATCGCAAAATTGCCAGTGACTTGGCTTTGTTCGGGCGCATTGAAGAAACGCCAGTTCACATCACCGCGAATAAACAGTGTGATCTGGCTGGCAAGCAGTACCAAAGCCATCGCAACAACCGGATACCGCGCCTTGATCACCAATCCCATGAAGGGACGAAACAGCGTCTCGCGGAACCAATCAAAGCCACGGTTCACTGTGCGCGACGGCCAATCATACCAGTGATCCTTGGCCGAATGAGCCATTGAATGCGCAAGGTGATTAGGCAGGATCAAAAAGCATTCGATCAAACTCGCGGCCAACACGACGATAACCGTGAACGGAATATCAGAGATCAGATCACCAAAGCGGCCCCCGATAATCACCAATCCAAAGAAGGCGATAATCGTGGTCAGCGTGGCAGAAAAAACCGGACTGAACATGCGTTTGGCGGCACGTTCTGCGGCAACCATCGGGTCCTCGCCCAAATGCCGAACGCGGTAATCCGCGTGTTCGCCCACGACAATCGCATCGTCCACCACGATCCCGAGCGTAATTATCAACGCAAAAAGCGAGATCATATTGATCGTAATGCCGACGATATACATCAGCGCAATCGCGGCCAACATCGCGACAGGGATACCAAACGCGACCCAGAATGCAGTCCGCGCGTTCAAGAACAAGAACAGCAGGCCAACGACCAGCATCAAACCAGTCAGCGCGTTATCTAGCAGGATATCCAAACGCGCTGAAATCAGCTCTGCCCGCCCGTTCGTCAGTTGAATGGTAACGCCTTGCGGCAGCGACGCTGTCAACTCTTGTGCGACCTGTTCAACAGTTTTCTGCATGCCGATGGCATCGCCTTGGGCAGATCGCTGTACGCGCACCTTGATTGCAGGATCATCCCCCACAAAATACGCGCGATTGCGGTCAGTCCCTTCGACCGTCACCGTCGCTACATCGTCAATCGTCAGCTTTGACCCATCAGGGTTAGAGCGTAGAACAATTGCGCCAATATCTTCGGCAGAGCGTTTCGCGACACCTGTACGGACCCGCGCATTGCCGGACACATCGCCTGCAGGATCGGCTTCGGCCTCTTCTGCGATGCGGGCGGCGATGTCGGACAGGCCGATGTCATACTGGATCAACGACAATGACGGGACTTCGACAACCGTAGAAGGCGCAGCAACACCTTGGACAATCACCTGTGTGACGCCTTGGGCAAACAAACGGCTCGAGAATTCGTCAGCGAAACGACCCAATTGATCGACACCGACCGGACCCGTGATCACAACGTCGGTTACGCGGTCGGACCAACCGCCGCGCCTGACGCTGGGGTCTTCGGCATCAACAGGCAGGTTATTGGCACTATCGACCGCCAACTGCACATCTTCGGCAGCGCGGTCGATGTCATAGCCGGGATCGAATTCAATCCTGATCGAAGCACTGCCTTCGCGCGACGTCGACGACGATGATGTCACACCTTCGACGGCGAGCAAAACAGGCTCCAACACCTGCACGATTGCCGCGTCTACGTCTTCAGCACCCGCACCTTGCCACGCGACCGAAACCGTCAGGTCATCAACAACCACATCAGGGAAAAACTGCGCGCGCATGTTTGGAAAAGCGAACAACCCCGCCGTCAGCATCAGCACCAATAACAGGTTCGCTGCTGTCTTGTGACGCGTAAAGTACGACAGAATACCGCCCGCGCTTGCGTTTAGTTTTTCACCACCAGTGATCATTAGCTACCCATCCGCGCTTCAAGCCGCGTGACGGTCTGCGATGACACTTCGTCCGCTTCAAGTTCGCCGATGATCCGCGCTTTGGCGTCGTCCGGCATGCGGCCTTCGCTGACAAACGCGATAAGTTTTGCGCGGCGCTCCGCGTCCAGCGCAATCATCTCCGGCTCTGGTTCTGCCTCAACTACACCGGGAACAATTGGACGTACCTTTATCCCTGCCCCTAAGAGAGGAGAGCGTTCAGCGACAATCGTTGCACCCACATTTTCGCCAACAGCGATAATCACGTCATCCCCTTGCCTGCGCAAAAGCTGCACATCGGCACTGCGCAAACGGTCTTCATCGCCGACAATCAAAACGGTTTGATCAGCGGCCACAGCTGTTGCCGGTACAAGCACAACATCCGCAAGCGCGGGTTCAGCAATCCGTACCGTCACAAAATCACCGGGGCGAAAACCGGGGGCGGTATCAATCCGCGCAAACAAAAGCCGACCCGTTTGACCGGCGCCGACCGTTGCACCTTCGCGGGTGATCTGACCTGCCGCACGCAGGTTCACGCCAGATACGTCCAACGTCACATCGACAGGGGCTTTCATCAATTGACCGGCATCATCCAAGAGCCGCGCGTATTGCGAGGTAGAGACGCGAAAAGACACTTCAAGCTGCGACGGATCAACCAACTGCGCAAAGCGTTCGTTGGCTGTAACACGCCCACCGGGGCTTATCGTGACTTCTGCCAAAGTGCCGTTAAATGCGGCGTATACTTGCGTATCTGCAACAGCGCGTTCCGCTTGGGACACGGTGATCTGCGCGCGCGCCAGCCGCGTTGTGGCCTGATCGATGCGGGCTTGTGCAGATGCCAACCCCTGCCTGCGGGTTAAAACAGCGGCTTGGGCGGCAGACGCGGCCAATTCTGCAGTCTCAACCGCGGCGGCCGTACCAACACCGCGTGTTTCAAGATCCACGGCACGGGCCAATGCCTGATCGCGCAAACCTGCCTGCGCGCGCGCGGCAGTCAGTTCATCTTGGGCCAATATCAACGCACGATCAGCGTCGCGCAGTTCCGCCTGCGCGTCCTGCAAATCAGCGCGAATACTGGCGAGGGCTGCTTCGGCCTCGACTGGATCAATGCGTAGCAACAACTGGCCTGCGGTCACGGTTCCGCCTTCAACCAGTGCATCGCTCGCCTCAAGAACCGTGCCGCCAATTGCACTGCGCAGATCAAGTGTGCGCTGGCTGCGCAATTCACCAAACACAGTTAGCTCAGGCGTGATGGTCACGGGATCAAGGGTGATCACATTGACCGCCAAAATACGTTCACGCTGCGGGAAACTGCGCGGCTCTTCGTTCATGCGCGCCGAAACGGCGCCTTGCACCATTGCACCCGCCCACGCAGTCAGCGCTAGCGTGACCGCCAGTAGAAACACACCTGTCAGGCTACGACGTAGAAACCGCATTCAGAATATCCTTGGCCAGTGCACTATAAATTAGGCGGAAAGCCCGTGCTTTCCAGTTAAACGCACGATGTCGTTATTTCCGGCGCAAATGTTCGTCCAATCGCGGCATAATTTCAACAAAATTACAGGGGCGGTGACGGTAATCCAACTGGCGCTCAAGAATTTCGTCCCAAGCGTCTTTACAGGCACCTGGTGATCCGGGCAGCGCGAACAGATATGTGCCTTGGGCCACACCTGCGGTCGCACGACTTTGCACTGCGCTGGTGCCGATTTTTTTCATGCTGACGATCGTAAAGATCGTGCCGAAAGCATCAATTTCTTTCTCATAGACATCGCGGTGGGCTTCGACCGTGACATCGCGGCCCGTTAGCCCAGTTCCGCCTGTTGAGATCACAACGTCTATTGCATCGTCCGCACACCATGCGCGTAATTGATCCGCGATCTGGTCGCGCTCATCGGTGATAATCTCGCGAACGGCCACGCTATGTCCAGCCTTTTCAATGCGATCCACGAGCGTTTGGCCAGACTTGTCATCGGCCAATTGCCGCGTGTCGCTCACGGTCAGCACAGCGATGCGGACTGGAACAAAGTTCTTATTCTCGTCGATTGTGCTCATTTTGCCCTCACAAACACGGGTTCGAGACGGGCAGACGGGGCAAAGACATCATGCCATCAATTTCCGCGCGGCTCTCTATGGTGAATATCTGATCGGCCAAATTGGTAACAACGCTTAGGTTGGAACAGTACGGACGCGCGGCCACGATCTGCGACGCAACCAAACTGTCAAAACGCTCTTGCACGGTTTCGCGGGACGCAACGGGCACAGCATTTGCGGCATAGAACGACAATGCCTTGTCCAGATAGGTGGCCTGAATGGCTGCCTGATCCTCTGGCAGGCTCGCTTCGCAAGCCTGCAGTGCACTTTCGATAGTAGCTAGGATGCTAACGAAACAACCCACTGCCCCTTCGCCGCTTTCATCAAGGCCTGTGTACTGCCGTTCCTCATTGCTATCGTGCAGAATAGTAATATTTTCTAACTGCAAAATCTGGCGCGCGGGTGAAACCACCTGCACTTTGTCCGGATTGTCAACAAACAGCCCTGCATAATCAATCAGATCAAGCGGGTCTGCCAAAGCGGGTCCTGCACAAAGTGCTGCAATGATCGCCAGTCGTTTCATTCATTTATCCTTGTAAGCCGCGCAAATGCGCGTTCAGTTCAAGTAGATCGGCCCAAGCTTCGCGCTTGGCAATGGGATTACGCAGCAAATGATCGGGGTGCAGCATCGGCAAGCAGGGCTTGCCCAAAACCTCGGCCCATGTGCCACGCAGACGGGAAATGCCATTGCGCGCCATGAGTGCCGCACAAGGTGTGTTGCCCATCAAAATCAAAACATCAGGGTCAACCAAAGCGACATGACGTTCCAGAAATGGCAGCATCATAGCAATCTCTGATGCGTCCGGCGCGCGGTTTGAAGGGGGACGCCATGGTAAAACTGTTGTGACATAAAGACTGCGTGCTGCGTCAGCATGTGCGCGGCCCATCTGGATCGCGTCAAACATCCGGTCCAGCAATTGACCTGCCCGGCCAACAAAGGGCCGCCCAGCGCGGTCTTCTTCGCGGCTAGGCGCGTCACCAATGATCATAACGCGCGCAGCCAGGTTGCCATCGCCAAAGACAAACTTGCGCGCACCACGCTTCAATTCGCAGTGCTCAAACGCTTCCATGGCGGCCATTAGGGCGGGCAGATCACTGGCGGCAGCAGCTGCGGTTCGCGCCAATCCAACGGCATCTATTTCTGGCGCTTGCGGCAATGGGGGCGTTGGCGCGCGCTTTTCAGGACCGCCGGTTTGGGCCGCTGGTGTTGGGGCAATTTTCGGTTCCGGCTTTGCGGTTTCCAACGCATATCGGTCAATCGGCGCGTCCAAAATCGCGTCCGTCGCTCCCAACTCTACCTGCCATTCCAGCAAGGCGCGGTCGTTCCAATATTTGTTCACCGAATCCATGAGCCATACGATATGCTGGATCGCAACAGATGTGCAGTGCTTGCAGCATTGAAGCACACCGCACAGCCCCCTATAAGGGCACGAACTGCACGCATGAGGGCCTAATGACATTCCGCGCCAAGCATCTTCTGGGCATTGAACCGCTGCACCCCACCGAAATCACCACGCTTTTGGATTTGGCCGACAGCTATGCCGACCATAACCGACGCGGGGTGGCTCACCGAGATGTGTTGGCGGGGCTGACGCAAATCAACATGTTCTTTGAAAACTCGACCCGCACGCAGGCCAGTTTTGAGCTGGCGGGCAAACGCTTGGGCGCGGATGTGATGAACATGGGCATGCAGGCCTCGTCCATCAAAAAGGGCGAGACGCTGATTGATACCGCCCTGACGTTGAACGCGATGCGGCCAGATTTGCTGGTCGTCCGACATCCGCATTCGGGCGCGGTCGATCTGCTGGCCCAAAAAGTAAACTGCGCCGTGCTGAATGCGGGCGACGGCAAGCACGAACATCCGACCCAAGCCCTTCTGGATGCGCTGACCATCCGCCGGGCCAAGGGCCGTTTGCACCGCCTGTCCATCGCGATTTGCGGGGATATTGCGCATAGCCGTGTGGCCCGATCAAACATAATGCTGCTGGGCAAGATGGAAAACCGAATTCGCTTAATCGCGCCGCCGACCCTTATGCCCTCTGGCATGGCAGAATTCGGCGTCGAGGTCTTTGAAAGCATGGAGGAAGGCCTCAAGGACGTGGACGTCGTCATGATGCTTCGCCTTCAAAAAGAACGCATGGATGGCGGCTTTATCCCCTCCGAACGTGAATATTATCACCGCTACGGCCTTGATGCCGCCAAGCTGGCGCACGCAAAACCGGACGCGATCATTATGCACCCCGGCCCGATGAACCGCGGCGTTGAAATCGACGGAACATTGGCCGACGACATCAATCGGTCAGTCATCCAAGAACAGGTGGAAATGGGTGTTGCAGTCCGCATGGCCGCGATGGACTTGTTGGCCCAAAACCTGCGCGGTGACCGCAAGGCGGTGATGGTATGACACTTGAAATCGCCGCAAATGATCATGGCGCGATCTATGTGTTTGAAGTCATTGGTGTCCCGCCTGCTGATTTAGGCGACAAAACCGACGCGGCACTTATGGCAGTGTTCGGACCAGTCGTGCTCAACACTGACTATGTCGATGTGATCATGCCAGGTGTGTTGACCGATATGCCGCTGCCGCAGTTTATAACGCACGGCTATGATATGCCCGTCGCAGACGATGTAGCAGAAGAATTGCGCAGCTTGGTCGGTACCGCCGTGCTAGTCATGTCCGCTGCGTTTGGCGGGCAAGAAGTCGCTTTGGATTTGCCGGAAAATACGCGGCTTGTGGCGACATTGCGCGAAAAATCCACGATCAAGGTGATCGATCCGCTGAACTCTTCAAGTGCCGAAGGCACGCTAGATAGCAAACCGGCGAAGCCAGCCAAATCGAACGCTCGGATGAGCGGCATGGTCGCGACTTACGCGTTGCTTGCTATGTTCGCCCTTGTTGGCTTGATGATCTGGGTGGGCGGCTGATGCTTTTTGAAATGACACTTTGCGCGCAGGATACCGCACAATGACCGCAACATTCTTTGCCAACGCCCGCCTTATTGATCCGGTCGCCCTGACCGACAGCATTGGAGCGATCTTGATCGAAAACGGGATCATCAAGGCGGTTTTTGACGGCGATGCGACACCGCCCAAAGGCGCGGTTGTCATCGACTGCGGCGGCCACTGCATCGCCCCCGGGATCATCGATATCGGCGTGAAAGTGTCCGAACCAGGAGAGCGACACAAAGAATCCTTCCGCTCGGCTGGGCGTGCTGCGGCGGCAGGTGGCGTGACAACGATTGTGACCCGCCCCGATACGCTTCCTGCGATTGATACACCCGAAACGCTCGAATTTGTGGAACGCCGTGCGCAACAAGACGCGCCCGTTCATGTGCTGCCAATGGCCGCGCTGACCAAAGGTCGCGATGGGCGCGAAATGACCGAAATTGGCCTATTACAAGATGCAGGTGCGGTGGCTTTTACTGACTGCGACCGCGTCGTGATAAACACCAAAGTTTACAGCCGTGCGTTGACCTACGCGCGATCTCTGAATGCGCTGGTCATTGGCCATATCCAAGAACCCGTTTTGTCGGATGGGGCGGCAGTGACCTCTGGCAAGTTCGCGTCTTTGCGCGGCCTGCCCGGTGTCAGCCCGATGGCCGAACGCATGGGATTGGACCGCGATATCAGCCTTCTGGAAATGACTGGTGCGCGGTATCACGTCGACCAGATCACGACCGCCCGTGCGCTTCCCGCGCTGGAACGCGCCAAGCGTAATGGCGTGAAAATCACGGCAGGCGTTGGCGTACACCACCTGACGCTGAACGAATTGGACGTGGCCGACTACCGGACGTTCTTTAAGCTTAAACCGCCCTTGCGCAGTGAAGATGACCGCATTGCTGTGGTCCAAGCGGTCGCCGAAGGGCTCATCGATATCATCTGCTCGATGCACACCCCCCAAGACGAAGAAAGCAAACGCCTGCCCTATGAAGAAGCCGCAAGCGGCGCTGTCGGGCTAGAAACGTTGCTGCCAGCCGCGCTTCGGCTTTATCATGCCGAGATGATCGATCTGCCGCGCCTGTTCCGCGCATTGTCGCTAAACCCTGCCAATCTCCTTGGACTCGCGGCGGGGCGGCTTGCGATCGATGCACCGGCAGACCTCATTCTGTTTGACCCGCATGCGCCGTTCCAACTGGATCGCAACACTCTTTTATCGAAATCAAAGAACACACCGTTTGACGGCGCAATCATGCAAGGCCGCGTCCTTGGCACATGGGTCGACGGAAACCGCGTATGGGAGAAATCATAATGCCAACTGCCGAAATTGCATACGGGACGCTGATCCTTTGGGGCGTCGTCGGATATCTGTTTGGATCGATACCAAGTGGGATGATCCTTGCGCGGGTCATGCACCTTGGCAACCTGCGCGAAATTGGATCAGGCAACATCGGGGCGACGAATGTTTTGCGCACCGGCAATAAAAAGGCCGCAGCGCTAACGTTGGTTTTTGATGCAGCAAAAGGCGCGATTGTCGTGCTTTTGGCCCGCGCCCTCGCGTCAGAAGATGCAGCGCAGATCGGCGCGCTGATGGCGTTCATAGGGCACTGCTTTCCAGTTTGGCTGCGCTTTAAGGGCGGCAAAGGTGTTGCAACCTATCTGGGAATTTTATGGGCATTGGCATGGCCGATGGGGGCTGCGGCCTGCTTGATCTGGCTCGCGATTGCAGCGATCACACGCTATTCGTCGCTAGCGGCGTTGTTCGCCGCAGGTTGGACACCTGTCGTGATGGTTTCTACAGGCTACGGACAGTTCTTCACACTTGCCGCAATTCTTGGCCTGCTGATCTATGCGCGCCACTGGAGCAATATTCAGCGCCTGCGCAAAGGCACCGAAACCAAGATTGGCGGCAAAGCGAACGCTTAGTAGCTATACTCGGCATAGATACGTTTCAGATCACCGCCCCATTCGCCGTGGTACTTGCGTAGCAATTCGTCTGCTGGGGTTTCACCGCTTTCCAAGGTTTCTTTGAGAGCGTTCAGGAAATGCGTTTCATCAGGAACCAAGCCACCCGCACCGGGCATGGCACGCGCTTTCAAACCAGCCTCGGAAATCGCCACGACTTCGCGGGCAAGCGCGTACATGTCGATGCCGTCAACTTTCGCCTGCAAACCATCGACTGACGCTGCAACCCGCAATGCCTCGCGCTGTTCGGCAGTCCAATGCTTGCAAAGATCCCACGCCGCATCCAGTGCGGTTTGATCATACATCAAGCCAACCCAGAATGCAGGCAACGCGCAAAGGCGGCGCCACGGCCCACCATCCGCGCCGCGCATTTCGATATACTGCTTTACGCGGGCCTCTGGAAATACTGTGGTCAGGTGGTCGGCCCAATCCGACAGCAACGGCTTTTCACCGGGCAACGCGGGCAATTCGCCCTTCAGGAAATCGCGGAACGACATGCCCAGCGCGTCAATGTACTTGCCATCGCGGTAAACAAAATACATCGGCACATCGAGGACCCATTGCACCCAAGCCTCAAAGCCAAAGCCCTCTTCGAAAATGAACGGGATCATACCGGTACGGGCATCATCAAGGTCACGCCAGATGCGCGACCGCCATGATTTGTGACCGTTTACCTTGCCTTCAAAGAACGGCGAATTTGCAAAAAGGGCAGCCGCAACAGGCTGCAACGCAATCGCGACGCGCATTTTCTGGACCATGTCGGCCTCTGATCCGAAGTCCAGATTGACCTGTACGGTACAAGTGCGGCGCATCATGGATGTGCCCATGGTGCCGACCTTTTGCATGTAGTTGTTCATCAGCTTGTAACGCCCCTTGGGCATCAGCGGCATTTCGTCGTGCGTCCATTCAGGAGCAGCACCAAGCCCGATAAACTTCACACCAATTTCGTCTGAAACGGATTTCACTTCGGCCAAATGACTGTTCACTTCGTCACAGGTTTGGTGGATCGTCTCTAGCGGGGCGCCCGAAAGTTCCAAAGCACCACCCGGTTCCAAGCTGACGTTCGCGCCATCTTTGGTCAGGCCAATGATGTTGCCTTCTTCCTCGACACGGTCCCAGCCAAAGCGACCTTCCAGCCCTTCAAGCACGGCCTTGATCGATCGCGCGCCTTCATACGGCAACGGCTTGAGCGTATCCGCGCAATAGCCGAATTTCTCGTGCTCTGTACCGATACGCCAGTCTTCTTTGGGCTTGCAGCCTTTGGCCAACACCTCTGCCAGTTGGTCGTGGTGTTCAATGGTGCCGCCGCCGGATTGAGGGATAGACATGGGCGCAAGCCTTTCGAGAAAATGGTCAGTTGTTATCGGTGCATTGCCCGACCACTGCTGTCAATGCAAGAGCGGCTTAACCCGGCTCCATACGGTCACCCGCGCATCGGGTGTGCGCGAAAGCACATCCAGCACGGTGTTTGTTTTGATATCAGGAAGCGACGCAAACACGTCAAAAAGGTCTTCGGCCCCCTTAGCATTGATTGGAATAGACAGGCGTTGGCCGTCGATACCTGTCAAAAGCCAGCTAGGCGCAGGATGACTGCTGGGATCAATCTCAAGCTTGGCAAGGTCCACCACATCAATCACACCGCCATCAAGCGGGCCGAAATATGCCAAGCGACGTTCGCGGATCTGGACCACTCCGGGGCCACCCCCGTCTTGAGCAAAGCGCGCACGCTGCACGCCAGCGATCCCCCAACCAATGCCGATTAGGCAGAAAATATAACCCAGCCATTCGTTGATGCCGACACCTGTAAGTGCCCACCATAGGCCCATCGCAAAGACGACACCGGCCAAAAGCACCTCGCGCCAGCGCCAGAAAAAAGCACGTACTTCGGGGCGGAAAAAATCAGTCATCTGTTGTCCAATCACCCAAAGCCTGCTGCCAGACAGTCAAGGCCGCAACCGCCGCCGTGTCAGCGCGCAGTATACGCGGCCCAAGACTGACTGCATGTGCAAAAGGTAAGGCATGTAGTCGGTCACGTTCGGTCGGGGAAAATCCGCCTTCGGGTCCGATCAAAATTGCCCAAGGGCCACTGATATCGGGCAACCCAACAGGAACGCCGATCAAAACTTCGTCACAAAACATCAGTTGGCGATCCGCAGGCCAATCCGCCAGCAATCTGTCGAGCTTCTTCAATTCATCCACTGGCGGCACAAACGTCCCGCCGCATTGCTCGGCGGCTTCGACCGCATGCGCTTGCAGCTTGTCTTGGCGAATACGGTTCGCACTTTGGGTATAGTCTGTCTGTACCGGGCAGATACGCGCAGCACCCATTTCAACAGCCTTTTCAACAATAAAGGCCGTGCGTTCTTTGCGGATCGGGGCGAACAGCAGCCATAAATCAGGGGGTGTTTGCAAGGGCCGCGTCTGCGACTGACACAGCAAAATCCCACCCTTCTTGCCGGCCTTTTCAACCGTCGCATCCCATTCGCCATCGACGCCATTGATCAGCGATAAGACCACGCCTTCATCCATACGCATCACCCCAAATAGATAATGCGCCTGTTCGCGCGACAGCGGAACCGATTGCCCTTGCCCTAGGGGGTGATCTACATAAAGTCGAACCTTGGAAGCCATAGACCGGATTATATGACCCAGAACGTCCAGATGCCAGAGCCGAACGGGACCGTTGCCGATGCTGTGAAAGACAATTGGGTCGACCGCTTTGCGCCTGCGGTCACGCGACCCTATCTGCGACTTAGCCGCGCTGATCGGCCGATCGGGACATGGTTGCTGTACTTGCCCTGCCTTTGGGGGCTGTCACTGGCGATACTTGCGACCGATAGCTACAGCCAACATGACCTTTGGACGATTGCAGGCTGCGCGATCGGTGCATTCTTGATGCGTGGCGCAGGGTGCACATGGAATGACATCAGCGACCGCGATATTGATGGATCGGTCGCGCGAACCCGCTCTCGGCCTATTCCATCAGGGCAAGTGACCGTCAAAGGGGCAGCACTGTGGATGATTGTTCAGGCACTTCTGGCCTTTTTTATCCTGATCAGCTTCTACCCAACCGCAATTGTGCTGGGCATCATCGCCTTACTGCCCGTTGCGATCTATCCTTTTGCGAAACGTTTCACATGGTGGCCGCAAGCTTTCTTGGGGCTCGCGTTCAACTGGGGCGCTTTGCTGGCGTGGGCTGCGCACACCAACAGCATCGGGCCTGTGCCTATTGTCCTGTATATGGCGGGCATCGCGTGGACGTTGTTCTATGACACGATATATGCCCATCAAGACGCCGAAGATGACGCACTAATCGGTGTCAAATCTACAGCACGCCTGTTCGGGGATCAAACCCGTATGTGGCTGCGGCTGTTTTTGACGATCACGATTATTCTATTTGGCCTCGCTGTGGTTCTGGCAGCGCATGATCGCTCGATATTGTCGCTTGTGATCGCGATCGGCGGGCCTTGGGCGCTAGGCTGGCATTTAACGTGGCAAATCGGTCGGTTTAACCCGGATGATCCCCAAGGATTGCTACGCCTGTTCCGATCAAACCGTGATGCAGGCCTTATTCCTCTGCCATTTTTCGCCTTAGCCCTTTTGGTGTGATTGAACACACCCGCCCATGGCCCTATGCAGTGGGCGAAACAAGTACCGGACCGTTATGCGCCTCTCCATGATATTCACGCGTTTAGTCGTCTTTGCCGCTGCGGCGGCAGTGGCCTTGGTCGCAGCACAGGCGACCGTATCACAGGTCGAACAACGCTCGGTGCTTGCAGTGCAAGAAACGCTTTTAGATCAAGGGCATGAATGGGCATCAGTGCTTGGCGACGGGTTACAAGTGATCCTCGAAGGCGAAGCCCCGACCGAAGCGGTGCGGTTCCGCGCGATCTCTGCGGCGGGCGGACAGGTCGATGCAAGCCGCGTGATTGATAACCTGTCAGTGCGCGATTCGGCGAAGATCGTAGCGCCTGAATTTGCGATAGAAATCTTGCGCAACAATGCAGGCGTGTCACTGATCGGTTTGATCCCTGCATCAACTGATCGTGAAGTCCTCACAAACCGCATTCAAAACATCGCAGACGGCTTGCCGGTTACGGACCTGTTGGAATCAGGCGATTATCCGGAACCTGAAAATTGGCGTGCGGCGGTCAATTATTCATTGCGAGCCTTGGGATTGCTGAACAAATCCAAAATCTCGGTAAACGCGGACCGGGTCATCGTGAACGCTATCAGCGACAGCCCCGAAGAAAAGCGCCAGTTGGAAATCGAACTGGCGCGCAATACCCCGAACGGGGTGCGTTTGGCGGTAGACATCAGCGCGCCACGACCCGTCATCTCGCCCTTTACAACACGTTTCATTCTGGACGAGGAAGGGCCGCGCTTTGTCGCCTGCACCGCCGACACCGACGCAGCGCTAACCCAAATCCTGGTCGCAGCGTCGAAGGCAGGGTTTCAGGAACGTGCCACATGCGTTTTGGCGTTGGGTGCGCCATCACAAACTTGGGGCGAAGCTGTTGCGCTCGCGATTACTGCTGTGGGTGACCTCGAAGGCGGCACCGTCACCATTTCGGATACTGATGTGACGCTGATCGCCCCTATTGGCACCTCGCAGTCGCGCTTTGATGACATCGTGGGGCGCTTGGAAAACACACTGCCCGATGCATTTGCGATCTCGGCCGAGTTGCCGACACTACCAGATGAGACGACGCTGGCGCTGCCGCAGTTCACCGCAACGCGCAGCCCCGAAGGCCAAGTCCAGTTGCGCGGTCGCGTTCCGGACCAAATCACCAACTCCGTCGTCGAGAACTTTGCCAATGCCAAGTTCGGCCAACGCAATGTCACAATGGGTACGCGCGTGGCAGATGGCCTCCCGAACGGCTGGTCTGTTCGCGTGCTTGCAGGCCTAGAGGCCTTGTCAGAGCTGTCGAATGGTGCCGTGAATGTGGAACCCAATACGCTTTTGGTGAGGGGGAACACAGGCAATCTGGATGCGAGTGCGGCTATCGCACGCCTGTTGATCGACAAGCTTGGGCAAGCTGCCGATTTTGAAATTGATGTCACCTACGTTGAAGCATTGGACCCGATCGCGGGCATTCCGACACCACTAGAATGTATTGCACAGATCATCGCCGCGACCGAAGGGCGCAAGATCACGTTTGACCCTGGGTCGGCTGATTTGACCGCAGCAACCCAACCTGTCCTTGATGATATCGCCGAGATTTTGAAAATATGCGGCGATCTACCGATCCGCGTGTCCGGATTTACCGACAGCCAAGGCCGCGAAGTCATGAACCAACAACTCTCTCAAGAGCGTGCTGATGCAGTTCTGTCAGCGCTCGGGGCGCGCCGCGTTCCTGTCTCGACCTTCCAATCAATCGGGTTTGGTGAAGAAACCCCGATCGCTGACAACGCGACCGAAGACGGGCGCGAGGCAAACCGCCGGATCGAGTTTAGTCTAATTTTGCCTGAACCGGTTATCGAAGAGACCTCGACCCTTGACGAAATCGCGGAACCGGCGCCTTCAGAACCAACAGATGCAGGCACAGACGATGCGCCCCCAGCAGAAAGCGAATAGGCTAGGCCCATGAACAGAACCGAATTCATCATCGCCACGGCTGTAATCTTGTTCGTCGCCTTTTCTTTGGGGTGGTTTGCAAGCTGGTTGGTGAACCGCTTTACCCGCGTGACCAAGGCCGAAATCGGTGAATTGGACAAAATGGCCCAATCACTGCACGAAGCCGAAGAAACGCGCGATCAGGCGATCACCTATCTGCAACAGCGCGAGGCGGAAATCACCAATCAATTAAGCCAAACAGAGGCGGAATTGCGTGCTGCCATGGACGGATTGCGCGAAGCGCGCCGCGAAGCCGAAGAACTGCGTGGCTATATCGAAAAGCAAAACGCTGACTAGAAAGCCGTCCTTTATCCGCGTGGTGCCGCAGCACGGCGCAAGCGATCATTAATCGCGCGGCCCATTCCATGATCAGGGACGGGTGACACAGCGATAGCGTTCGCGCCCATTGCATCAAGCTGGTGCAAGCATGCGAACAGGTTCGCCGCGGCTTCGGTCAGGTCACCCGAAGATGACAGGTTCAGAGATGCATCCACGGGACCAAACCCAAGCAAAATTTCGCCCGGATTAGCGCAAGGTGCGTTCAAACGCACCTTCCCTTGCGGCGCGTAATGAGATGCCAATTGACCCGGGGCTGTGGGTAATTCTGGATCGGCACCTCGCAAAAGGGGGTGGCCTAAACATGCCTCTAACGCCTCGGCGGGAATACCGCCTTCCCGCAACAAGGCTGGAGCGCCAACGCAACTCACGATCGTCGATTCCACGCCAACCTTGCAGCTTCCACCATCAACGACCGCATCAATCACGCCTTCAAGACCAGCAATCACATGCGCCGCAGTGGTCGGACTGATCCGTCCTGACGGATTGGCAGAAGGGGCCGCTACTGGCCCGCCAAACGCGGCCAACAGGTCGCGCGCGAGCGGATGATCAGGCACGCGGACCGCGACTGTCTCAAGACCGGCTGTCACAAGTTTTGACACCCCACTCTTGGCCTTCAAAGGCAGAACCAAGGTCAATGCACCGGGCCAGAAGGCGTGTGCTAACTTGCGAGCGACCAAGCCAAATTCACAGTAATCTTCTGCCGCTTCAAGTGAGGCAACATGCACGATGAGCGGGTTGAAACTTGGGCGACCTTTGGCGGCATAAATCCCCGCCACTGCGGTATCGCTCCGCGCATCTGCGCCCAGCCCATAAACAGTCTCGGTCGGGAAAGATACCAAACCGCCAGCATGTAAAATTGCAGCAGCAGCCGCGATTCCATCGGCATCCGGCTTAAGCCTTAACATTTGTTCTTCTGACATGACGTGGCGTTCTGGTTGATGGGGGGGCCAGCTACGATACTCTCGCCCTCATTTAAGAACCTACCCCGCCCCCCTGCTTTTGCCAAGCATCGGGCAACTCGGAGATACATAACAATGCCTTATCGCGCGCCAGTCAGCGATTTCCGCTTCCTATTGGACCACATCGTAGCGTTCAGCCAAGTGACCGCGACAGAGCGTTTTGCGGATGCAACGCCAGATATGACACAAGCAATTCTGACCGAAGCGGCGAAAATGAGCGAAGAAGTATTGGCACCGCTTAATCGTACTGGCGACACGCATCCAGCGCGGTTGGAGAATGGCATTGTGCGCACGTCACCCGGATTTGACGACGGCTATAACGCTATTGCCGAAGGCGGCTGGATTGGCATGTCTGCATCGCCCGATGTCGGAGGTTTGGGATTACCCATGACTTTGACGAATGCGGTCAATGAAATGATAGCCAGTGCGTGCCTGTCGCTCCAGCTTAGCCCGCTGATGACCCAAGGTCAGATAGAAGCACTAGAGCATCACGCGTCCGATGAACTCAAAAAGCTCTATATTCCAAAGCTGATATCAGGCGAATGGAACGGCACGATGAACCTGACAGAACCGCAAGCTGGGTCAGACGTGGGGGCGTTGCGCACCAAGGCCGAACCCAACGGCGACGGCACATATGCGATCACTGGCCAAAAGATTTACATCAGCTGGGCCGACAATGACTTCACTGCAAATGTTTGCCACCTTGTGCTTGCCCGTTTGCCGGACGGCGTGGCAGGAACCAAAGGCATCAGCCTGTTTATGGTCCCCAAACTGATCCCCGACGCAGACGGCATACCGGGTTCGCAAAACGATCTGCGTGTTGTTAGCCTAGAGCATAAGATGGGCCTTCATGGCTCGCCAACTGCAGTGATGGAATATTCAGGTGCAACAGGTTGGCTTGTTGGTGAAGCACACGCCGGAATGGCTGCGATGTTTACGATGATGAACAACGCCCGTCTGGGTGTTGGCACCCAAGGCGTCGGCGTGGCCGAAGCCGCGTTACAGCATGCACTTGCCTATGCCCAAGACCGCAAACAAGGCAAAGCCGACGGCACAGGCGCGATCATCGAACACGCTGATGTGCGGCGCATGCTGACCACGATGAAGGCTGACACCTTTGTTGCGCGCGGCATTTCAATGATGAATGCCGTGGCAATCGACATGGCCGCCGCCACCGATGATCCGGCGTGGCAGGCGCGTGCTGCGTTCTTGACGCCAATTGGCAAAGCATTCGGGTCCGATGTAGGCTGCGAAGTATCCGCGATGGGTATCCAGGTGCACGGCGGCATGGGCTTTATCGAAGAAACAGGTGCGGCCCAATATGCCCGCGATGTGCGCGTAACAACGATCTACGAAGGCACCAACGGCATCCAAGCCATGGACCTTGTGGCCCGCAAGTTGATGGACGGGGGCGATGCGGCCTTCCGCCTGCTTGAAGAAATCGAGACAGGTGCAGAGGTTGCTAAACTCTCCCACCCTGATTTGGCCGAAGCCGTTTGGCAGTCCGCCGAAACTCTGCGCGAAACAACGGAATGGCTCGTCTCGCAAAAAGACGTCAACGACCGCTTCGCAGGTGCGGTGCCCTACTTGCGTGCATTTGCGCGCGTTTTGGGTGGGCACATCCATCTGGCAAGCGCTGTGGCTGGCGATGCGCGCCGTGCGCGGTTGGCGACATTCTACATCAAACGGATGTTGCCGGAACATACTGGATTACTGGCTCATGTCCGTGAAGGGGCTGCCGATCTGATGGCTATCTCTGCCGATGATCTTGCTGCCTGATGACTGACCTCAAAACCGGTATCCGTTACCCATTCCCGACCCCGCCTGCCGAGGGCGAAGCTGTGACCGTGGCCCTTGGTGTGTTGTGGATGCGATTGCCGCTGCCGATGGCGCTGGACCATGTGAACGTCTACGCACTGGATGACGGCGCTGGATGGACGATCATCGACACAGGTTTTGCATCCAAACGCAGCCGTGCGATTTGGGAAAAGTTGCTTGCCGGACCATTGCAAGGGCGGCCCGTTACCCGCGTTATTGTCACGCATCACCACCCCGATCATGTCGGGCTTGCGGGCTGGTTCATCCAAAATGGCGCAACGCTTTGCATGCCACGCACCGGATGGCTGATGGCGCGGATGCTGACGCTGGACGTGCAAGATGTTCCCAATGCCGAAAGCTTGGCCTTCTATAAACGTGCGGGGATGGACCCCGATGTGCTTGACGGCCGCCGCACAGAGCGGCCATTTAATTTCGCCGATTGCGTCACGCCTTTGCCACTTGGCTACACGCGTTTGATTGACGCGAACACAATCACGATTGGCGGACGGACTTGGGACATTCGCATGGGTGGCGGTCACGCCCCAGAACATGCCACATTCTGGAGCCGCGACGACAATCTGGTGATTGGTGGCGATCAACTGCTGCCTTCGATCAGCCCCAACCTTGGCGTCTATCCAACCGAACCTGACGCCGATCCAGTGACCGACTGGCTGCAATCCTGTGAGGCATTTCTGGCCTTTGCGAAAACCGATCAATTGGTATTGGGGGGGCACAAATTGCCCTTCACGGGCCTGCCGTTGCGCTTGCGCCAATTGATCGACAACCACCATGGCGCATTGGACAGGCTGCGTGCGCATCTTACAGAACCGCGCAGTGCTGGCGAATGTTTCATGCCGCTGTTCAAACGCCAGATCAAAGGCGGCGAATATGGGTTGGCCTTGGTCGAGGCAGTCGCCCACCTGAACCATCTGCACCAAGCGGGCCTAGCGACACGCGTTCTGCGTCCCGACGGCGCATGGGGTTTTCAGACAACTTAGGCCGCGATTACGCCGCTAAATCCCTCAAAGGTGAACCCTTCCGCAGTCACGCGGCAAAGGCTGTCTTGAGGGAGTTCCGTCCAGCGCTTTGCGACACCGCAAAGCGGTTCTGATGCGACGGACCGACCACCATTATCGAGCACACCAGAAACATACAAAGTGGGCGCATGTCCCACCGAAGAATGCCGGAAAGCGTAAAGCGTATGTCCGTCTGAAAAAACACAAGACAGCTTGATCGGGGCATGCGCAGGTGCACAACCAATCTGGTCCAAAGTTGCCTTGATCGCATGCTGCGGATCATTCCGCAGACCGTTCGCCAGCAACGTCAGAAAAATCATTTCGCTGTCTGTCGTGCCCCGCATGGCGTTGAACAGATCGTCCGGCAAAGCAGCAAGCATCCGGCGACGAATGTCGGCAAAATGCGGAATTTGGCCGTTATGACAGAATGACCATCCATCATGTGTAAAGGGATGGCAGTTCACGCGGCTTGTCTCGCCCACTGTCGAAGCGCGGATATGTGCGATAAAATGATGCGACCGCACCATCCGGCAAAGATTGGTCAGGTTGTCGTCGGCCCACGCTGGCAGAACATCGCGGTAAAGGCCAAGATCGCCCTCAGACCCATACCAACTGACGCCGAACCCGTCACCGTTCACCGCCAACTTTGCCTCGGTGGCATGCTGACTTTGCGCCAGCAGCGAATGCACCGGTCGTACAACGATGTTTTCCAGTGGAATGGGCGGGCCGGCATAAGCAGCGATCCGACACATGCTAGTGACGGGCCTCGATGCGGGCATGCAAACGCTTGAGGATACGGCTGGCCGTTGTCTCACACATCGCCGGGATGAAAGCGTGGAACAATGCGGCCATTGCCGCAGCACCCAGCCAGAATGCGAACCCGAAAGCAAACCGCATATGCTGAAGATAGGTTTCGTCCACTGTTGCGGGATGATCCAAAAACAACGCAGCAATCGGGTTTTTGCGAATTGGTGTGTGTGAGGCGTCGGACATATGCAGTCTCCTTAGGGTGCTTTTGGTAAATCTACACATCAACAGATCACATGTGGTCCCAAATATAATTGCATTTATCCATATATGCAGGATATTATCCCAAGCATGGCCCATTCATTAGATATAATAGACCGCGCAATCCTCAAGAACCTACAAACTGACGCCACAATGTCGGTCGATGACGTCAGCGAGGCGGTCAATCTGTCCCGCAACGCCTGCTGGCGGCGGATCAAAGCGTTAGAGCAGGCAGGCGTGATCAAAGGTCGCGTTGCCTTGGTTGATCCGGCAAGTGTCGGCGTTCCGCTTTCTGCCATGGTCTTGATCCGCACCAACGCACATGACGCCGCATGGATGAAACAGTTCCAAGCGACCCTGCACAGCTTACCCGAAATCGTCGGTGCGTACCGGATGACAGGCGATCTGGACTACGTGTTGCGGGTTCGGGTGGCGGACGTGCCTGCCTATGATGCATTCTACAAAAAGCTGACATCACGGATTTCTGTCTCGGACATTTCAGCAAGTTTCGTTATGGAAGAGATCAAGGAAACAACAGCGGTGCCCCTATGACCCAGACCACGATGCAAATCGATACATCCGCCGAGTTGATGGAAAATGACATTCTGCCCAAAAGCAGTGAAATCCACACCGATCCCAATGTACCGTGTGTATCGGATGGTATCTTGCCAAAGGCACTTGGGGAATCCGTCAAAAAGAAAAGCCCTGCGCAATGGGCCTACGAGCGGATCATCATGTACATCCAGAACTTTGAAAAGCAGCTGGATAACGATCACGAGGTCGGCTTGGGGCTTGCCGGCGGGAACACCGGCGTTATTCGCATCGAAGGGTTGGGCTATTACGATCCCGACATCGTCACCTACTACGGCGTAAACGAAGCAGGGGCCAAGACGCAACTGATCCAGCATGTAAGCCAGTTGAATGTGACGCTGGTGGCCAGCGCCAAACACATTGACCAACCCGAACCCAACCGGATCGGTTTCCGGCTTGCCACAGCGCTTGACCGCGCCGAAGATGTGACGACCTGACCGCGTGACATGGGTAAATGAATCGGCTATGCGGGTGACAAATCAGACAAACAAGGAGCCTTATAATGGCTGAACATAAAAACGGCGAGATGGACATTTCAGTTCAGGAAAAAACCTTTGACGGTTTCATGAGCATGACCACCAAAGCTTCGATCGGCATTATCGTGCTTTTGATCTTTCTTGCCTTTGTCGCCATCTAAGAAACCGTGGATCGCCGGCGTTTTCTAATTGGCCTGCCCCTCGCTCTTTCTGCGTGTACGGGTCAAAAAGTATGGGCACCTGATGATCTGGTCGCGCGGTCAGCTTACCGCGCACCCGGTCAAAACTATCTGACCCTCTACACTATGAAGAACATCCGCGACGATGCGGGTGCGCATTCTGCCTTGCTGATTAACGCGAGCCAGCGGGTTCTATTCGATCCTGCCGGAACATGGTCACAAGACGTCATGCCCGAACGCAACGACGTGCTATTTGGGGTGTCGCCGCGGCTAGAGGATTATTACGTCAGCTTTCATGCCCGTGTTACGTTCTATGTCATCGGTCAAAAGGTCGAGGTAACCCCAGAAGTCGCGGAACAAGCATTCAATTCAGCGCTCAAAGCGGGGCCAGTTTTCCAATCCAACTGCGCACGCGTGACCTCGCGCATTTTGCGTGAATTACCGGGTTTTGAAAGCATAGGATCAACGTGGTTTCCGAACAGCATCGCGGATGATTTCGCCAGATTGCCGGGTGTGCAAACCCGTGAATACCGTGAAAACGATGCCGACGATAAATCGATTGCCGCCGCCCAAATCAAGGCTGCCCTTACAGCAGAGCGCTAAGACCCATCAAAGCATAGAGCGTTGCAGCACCGCCCAAAATTGCCCAAAGGACATTGCGCGTCCAAATCCCGATCAGCACAGTCGCAACCGCAGCAGCCATACGCACTGGATCGAATACTCCGTCCGTCGCGGCGGGCCACAAGACTAACGGTGCCACCATACCGGGCAAAACTGCGACGGGAGTATAGCGCAGCAAACGCAAAACAAACGCAGGCATCGCGCGATCACCGATCAGCCCAAGAAACGAAAAGCGGATCAGGAATGTCCCGATCCCCATAATCGCAATGATCAGCCAGATTTCAGCCGCAGAATATGTCATTGCGCACGCCTTTCCATCCACATTTCAACCAACGCCCCTGTCAGCATTGCCGCACCGGCGGCAATCAATAGGCCTGTGCCGGCAGGCATATTTACCAAAGCCAGTGCGACACTCACGGACATGGCCGCCGCCGCGACATGGGCCAGCGACTTTACCATCGGGGCAACCATCGCCAGGAACATAATCGGCATGATGAAATCCAACGCCCAAGCGTCAGGGATTGCTTGGCCAGCGACGACGCCAACCAGAGTCATACCAAACCAGAACGGCGTAATCGGCGTGGCAACACCCAGAAAATACGCGACGCGATCCGAAACGGTCATCTCTGGGCGGGCCTCGTAGCGGGCAATAGAGGTGATGTAGGTCTGATCGAAATTCAAATACGCAATGCAAGCGCGTTGCCATAAGGGTGCGGCACCGAGATACGGCACCAATGACGCCGAATACATCGCCATACGCAAGTTGACGGCCAGTGCGGCCAGTAGCACAAAGGCGATGCTGGCGTTCTCGACCATCAGTTGCAGCGCGGCGAACTGCGCAGCTCCCGCGATCACGAGAACCGTAAAGCCCATCGCTTGCGCCAATGTCAGCCCTGCATCCGTTGCGATAACACCAAACAATGTGGCGAATGGAATCGCCATCAAAATGAACGGCGCACCGTCACGTACTCCGGCCCAATAGGCCGATTTTGCGGGTGTTTTCACGCGCGTTTTCGCGGTGGAAGTCGTCATGGCTTTGCCCTAGCTTAAACGTGATGCAAAAGGCTTTACCCATGCAGACAGGGAATTACAATTGGCGCGTATTGACGACACATCCGACTATCTGATTGCGCCAGACCCCGCGCGAGCACGTCTGACACGGGCTGTGCAAGGCACCGACCAGAATGGGCATGTTATTGATCTTAATGTGGTCGAAGAACGCCCCCTGACGATCTTTCTCAATGCGCAGGAAATCGTCACCGCGATGACGATTGGTGACTATCCTGAATACCTCGCTCTTGGGTTTTTGCGAAATCAGGGCATGCTCAAGGATGATGATGTCTTGCTCGGCGTGGATTACGACGAAGAGCTTGAGACCGTCGTTGTGCGCACGAAAAGCCAGACCACGTATGAGGACAAGCTCAAGAAAAAAACCCGCACCAGCGGTTGCGCGGTCGGGACTGTTTTTGGCGATATGATGGAGGGGTTAGAGGGCGTCACCTTGCCAGATCTGCGCGTTCGAACCTCTGATCTTTATGCATTGGCGGCAACGATCAACCGCACCCCCTCACTGTATCTTGAGGCAGGCGCGATCCACGGCACGGTCCTGTGCCAAGGCAACCGCCCGCTAGTCTATATGGAGGACGTTGGCCGCCACAACGCTGTCGATAAGATCGCAGGCTGGATGCTGTCCGAAGGTGTGGGTGCCGCTGATAAAACACTTTATACGACAGGACGCCTTACGTCGGAAATGGTGATTAAAACCGCGATGATGGGGATACCCGTGCTTGCCTCACGCTCCGGCTTTACGGCTTGGGGGGTCGAGATTGCGCAGCAAATCGGTCTGACGCTGATCGGGCGCATGAAAGGGCAACGTTTTGTGTGTCTGGCAGGCGAGGACCGGCTGATCCGTGACGCTGATCCAACCAGTATTGCGGACGAGCCGCGCAAAACAGGCCGCAAAGGTGCAAGTGGATGAAACAACCATTAGGGGTGATCCTCGCTGGCGGCCAAGCGACGCGCATGGGTGGCGGCGACAAGGGACTGTTGACGCTTGGTGGTGGCACGATCCTGAGCCATGTGATTGACCGGCTGGAACCACAGGTCGCTGATCTGGCGCTAAATGCGAATGGCAATGTTACGCGTTTTGCAGACCTTGGTTTGCCTGTGATCAGCGATAGTATTTCAGGATTTGCAGGGCCACTTTCGGGCGTGCTGGCTGGTCTTGATTGGGCGGCTGAACAGGGTGTTGACCATATTGTCACTGCTGCCGCAGACACTCCGTTTTTCCCATGTGATCTGGTTGCGCAACTTCTGCTCGCTGCTCAAACCGCAGGGACAAACATCGCATTGGCGCGCACGACGGGGGGGCGGCACCCGACGTTCGGGCTTTGGCCAACCGTATTGCGCGATGATCTACGCAGCGCTTTGGCGGGTGGATTACGCAAAGTCGTCCTGTGGACCGATCAGCACAGTGCCGCAACCGCGCATTTCCCGGATGATGCGGCCTTTTTCAACGTAAACACGCCCAATGATCTGGCGACAGCACAGGACATGCTATGAGGATTTTCGGCGTCGTCGGGTATAAAAACGCAGGGAAAACAGGGCTGATGGAACGGCTTGTCACAGAAATCGCAGGACGCGGCTTCAGTGTCTCGACCGTCAAACACGCCCACCATAGCTTTGACGTCGATCATCCCGGAAAAGATAGCTACCGGCACCGCCAAGCGGGCGCGCACCAAGTGTTGCTTTCCTCACGCGCGCGCTGGGCTTTGATGACCGAATTGCGCAACCAGGAAGAAGCGCCACTAGCCGATCTACTGACCCGCCTGAACCCCGTCGACCTAGTCTTGGTCGAAGGCTACAAGCGCGACACCCATGCCAAGATCGAAGCCTACCGCAGCGTGACAGGAAACCCGCTGATCGCACGCGATGATACGACAATACGCGCGGTCGCCAGCGATACAGCTTTGGACGTGACCCAACCTGTCTTCGATTTGAACGACACGAAAACCATTGCGGATTTCATCCTCAAAGAGGTCGAACTTTGACGTTCGACACCTTCTTGATGGTCGATTGGTCGGGCGGAAATGACCGGGGCCCCTCGCCCAAGAAAGACGCGATATGGGTTTGTGCCGCACGGGGCGGCGTTGCAGATGAACCGATCTACATGCGCAATAGGCAGGTGGCCGAAGATTGGATTTCGGCCTTCCTCAGATTCGAACATTCTGCAGGTCGGCGCGTTCTTGCAGGCTTTGATTTTGCCTTTGGATACCCCGCCGGATTTGGCCGCGCCCTCACAAGAAGCGATGATCCCTTCGCCATTTGGCAGTGGATCACTGACCGGATTGAGGACAGCCCGAACGCAAATAACCGATTTGATGTAGCGGGTCAGATAAACGCGCAGTTTGACGGTATCGGGCCGTTTTGGGGCAACGGCCTCAAGCGTGATATTGCGCACTTGCCGCGCAAAGGGTTGGCCCGCCGCGCGCATGGCATGCCGGAAAAACGTCGTGCCGAAGACGATGCCAAAGGCGCGTTTCCCGTGTGGCAATTGTCTGGCGCTGGTGCTGTTGGCAGCCAAGTTCTGATGGGTCTTCCCACGCTCACCCGCCTGCGCGATGCGTTCCTGCCAGACATAGCCGTTTGGCCATTCGAGCCATTGGACAAACCTATCGCCATTGTCGAAATCTGGCCGTCTCTGATTTCAAAAGCAGTCAGCGCGACACAGCCTGCAGGCCGGATCAAAGACGCGCATCAAGTGCTGTTGTTGGCGCAAACCCTGTCTGCACTTTCACCAGATGAGCTAGGCGAAATGCTTAATATTGCACCCACTTCGGAGGGATCAATCTTGGGGCTGGGCCACGCGGCACTTCTGGCAAAGGTTGCCAGCAAGCAACTAACCCCACCGCCGCTCAAGAACGATTGTTTCGCGATGCCGCAAGGCGCGCACTGGACACCCGTTGCAGCGGCACAGGCCCACCTTCAACAGCATCTGAGTTGCGTTGTGGGGCACGAAGCCGTCACGATTGGTGAAGCGGCAGGGCGCATTCTAGCGCGCGACGCAAAGGCCCAGCGGGCGCATCCCCCTGCCCCGAATTCCGCTGTCGACGGATACGGTTTCGCAGGCCCTGCACCTGCGGGTATTAACCATTTCGCGTTGGTAGAGGGCCGATCAGCTGCTGGCGCGCCGTTTCACGGCAAAGTTTCCCAAGGGCAAGCCATTCGCATTCTAACTGGCGCAAATCTGCCAACGGGTGTCGATACTGTCGTGCTGCAAGAAGACGTGAGTGCCAATGCACAGCAGGTCAGTTTTCACGGCCCCCTCAAGCGCGGTGCGAACGCGCGCGCCGCGGGCGAGGATATGCAACAAGGGCAAACGATCTTGCAAAAAGGGCGATTGGTTACGCCTGCTGATACTGGCATGTTTGCTGCTGCTGGCATAGGAGAGGTGGTCGCCTTCAAACGATTACGTCTGGGTATTTTGTCAACCGGAGACGAGCTTTGTGAGGCGGATCAAACAGCGGATTCTGGGCAGATTTATGATGCAAACCGTCCCATGCTCTGCGCGATGGCTGCGCGCTGGGGATATGATGTCATCGACCTTGGCCGCGCGCCTGACAACCGAAGCAAACTGAAAACCATGTTGAACGATGGGGCCACCCGTTGCGACGCCATCATCGCGTCTGGCGGCGCATCAGCGGGCGACGAAGATCATATGTCAGCGCTGCTCCAGGGGACTGGATCACTGGCCTTGTGGCGGATCGCAATGAAACCGGGCAGACCATTGGCCTTGGGCCTTTGGGAAAATACCCCTGTCTTTGGACTGCCGGGTAATCCGGTCGCTGCGATGGTTTGCGCACTTATTTTTGCCCATCCGTCTCTGCGGGTCATGGCGGGCGGCACATGGACACCGCCCGAAAGCTATTTGCTCCCTGCAGCCTTTGCCAAATCCAAAAAAGACGGGCGGCGCGAATATCTGCGTGCACGCTACGTGAATGGCCACGTCGAAACCTTTGCGTCCGAAGGGTCAGGGCGGGTGTCTGGCCTAAGCTGGGCCACCGGACTGGTTGAACTTGACGATGCGGCGCAAACAATCAACCAAGGCGATCTGGTGCGCTTTATCCCGTTTGCAAGCTTCGGCTTGTGAAAATCACCGTCGGTATTCCATCGGTTGATATCGATAAGGTAGCGGCGCTGTATTGGGAAGCCTTCGGCAAAAAACTAGGGTTTGTGATGGGGCCCAAAGACCGCGCGCTTAAGTTCATTGGGTCGGTTCTGCAGTCCGACCATGGGCTTTGCGCACATGACGATGCAGGGCACTTGTTGGGTGTCGTGGGGTTCAAAACCGCAAAGGGCGCGTTAGTGGGTGGCGGATATCAAGACTTACGCAGGGTCTATGGCACGATGGGGGCAATCGTCCGCATCGCCGTGTTAGCCGCCCTCGAAAGAGACACCGAAAACCAACGTTTCTTGATGGATGGTCTTTTCGTGGACCCACGCGCACGCGGGCAAGGCGTGGGCACGGCCCTGCTTGGTGCCATTTGCGCAGAGGCCGCACATCGTGGGTATACCCAAGTCAGATTGGATGTGATCGACACCAATCCACGCGCCAGAGCGCTTTACCTCAAAGAAGGGTTCAAAGAGGTAAAGACTACTGGAATTGGACCGTTGCGATATGTTTTTGGTTTCAGATCATCAACAACGATGGTGCGCGACATTCAACCCGATCCAATCAGTGCACCCGCCGCAAACACCAGCGCACCGCCCAAGACGACTTGAAACACCGCCTTAAGGAACGGCGTCTGCATATAGCGGTTCTGGATCCAAGCGATCGCCCACAGCTCTACGAAAACCACGATCAGGGCGATGATTGTTGCCGTCCAAAAGTCGGTAATGAGATAGGGCAGCGCGTGACCCAAGCCGCCAATGGTCGTCATAACGCCAGCAGCAAGCCCACGCTTATAAGGCGACCCTCGCCCCGATATTTGACCATCATCAGACGCCGCCTCGGTAAAGCCCATCGAAATGCCCGCGCCGACTGAGGCCGCCAGCCCAACAAGGAACGTGGTCCATGTGTCTTGGGTCGCAAAGGCCACCGCGAAAATCGGCGCTAGGGTCGAAACAGACCCGTCCATTAAGCCCGCGAGACCGGGCTGCACCCATGTCAGAATAAATTGACGATGGGCAGCAGATTCTTCTTCAGACTTGGTGTCGCCGTCCAGATGCTTTTCAGCCAGCGCGTTTGCCTTGTTGGTGTGGGCCGCTTCTGCCGCAGCGAGATCGCCAAGAAGCTTGCGAGACGCGGCATCCGTCGTATTTGCGGCAGCCAGCAGGTAAAAGCGCTCCGCATCACGTTCCATCTGGGCGGCTTCGTCGCGGATTCGTTCCAGACTAAGATTTTCGACAAGCCAAACTGGCCGACGGGCGTAAAATCCCGAAACATGCTCGCGGCGGATCAATGGAATCACATCGCCAAAACGGGCAGAATGTAGCGTAATCAGGCGGCGGCGATGTTCGTCTTCTTCTTGGGCCATTCCGTCGAAAACAGCGGCAGATGCCGGATAATCTGCGCGCAAGTGTTCCGCATAACCACGGTAGATACGGGCATCGTCTTCTTCCGAAGAAATCGCGAGCGCCAGGATTTCCTGTTCAGATAAATCACGAAAGCGGCGGCGGTAGGAAAGCTGAGATAGCATTGTAAATCCCCTCTTGTTAGAATGGTTCTAAGTTATACCTCTTTGGCACCAAATCAAGTTCTCAATTATCATGTTGAACGATGCATTTCTGCATTCTCCTTGCCCGAAGTGAACCGTTCAGTTTATGATAACAACTCGTTCGTGGAGGAACAGATGCCAGACGGCACAATTGAACCCAAAAAAGGCCGGAAATTCGATCAGGTGCTTGAAGGCGCAAGACAAGTCTTTCTGTCTGATGGATTTGAAGGCGCATCGGTTGACGACATCGCAAAAGCGGCTGGCGTATCAAAAGCCACGCTTTACAGCTACTTTCCCGACAAACGTTTCTTGTTCATGCAAGTGGCGAAAACCGAATGTGCACGCCAAGCCGAACATGCAATCGAAACGATCAATATGGACGCGCCTGTCGGTCAGGTCTTGCACGATATCGCGATCGAAATGGTCGATTTCATCACCTCGCAATTCGGCAAGCGCATCTTTCGAATTTGCGTAGGCGAAAGCGACCGCTTTCCTGAACTAGGTCGCGAATTCTACGAAAGCGGCCCGATGCTGATCCGGAACCGCCTAGTGGACTTCTTTCACAAAGCCGCCGAAAATGGCGAGTTGGACATCATTGATTTTGAACTGGCTGCGGAACAATTCCACGAATTATGCAAAGCAGACCTGTTCCCGCGTATGGTCTTTAACATGACCGATGAATTCACTCCCGCGGAAAAACTTAGGGTCGTCAACGGCGCGGTCGAGATGTTCATGGCGCGGTATGGGGTAAAAACCTGACCATTGAAAAGCAAAAGGCCCGATCATTGACCGGACCTTTTCATTCATTCTAGGCCAATCCTAAAACTCAACGACAGCCCTGATCGACTTGCCTTCATGCATCAGATCAAAGCCGTGATTGA
>NZ_JAFMHR010000178.1 GCF_017854415.1 Yoonia sp.
ACCCTTTGACGTTCAACCCATCGTCGATGCTGGGCGTGCCCGGCATTATGGACGTTTACCGTGCGGGTAATATCACAATTGCCAATGCACCGGGCACAGGCATTGCCGACGACAAAGCTATTTATAGTTATATTCCGGACATCATTGAATTTTACACTGGCGAGCGGGCGATCTTGAAAAACGTCGAAACCTTCCGATGCGCTGAACCGGACATGCTGGCCTATGTGCTGGATAACCTTGCCGATCTGGTGGTCAAAGAAGTCCATGGATCGGGCGGATATGGTATGTTAGTCGGGCCTGCCGCCAGCAAGCAGGAGCTGGCTGATTTCGCGGTCAAACTCAGAGCCAACGCCGCCAATTATATCGCCCAACCCACACTATCGCTTTCGACCGTGCCAATCTTTACGGATGCTGGATTGGCGCCGCGGCATGTGGATTTGCGGCCGTTTGCGCTGGTTTCACCCGAGGGGATCAACATCACGCCCGGTGGTTTAACCCGCGTGGCATTAACCGAAGGCAGCCTTGTTGTGAACTCAAGCCAAGGCGGCGGCACAAAAGACACTTGGATATTGGAAGACTAGGATGCTGGGAAAAACCGCAGGTGGTCTTTATTGGATGTTCCGTTCGCTTGAGCGGGCCGAAAACACCGCACGTCTGATCGAAGCAGGCTTTCGCATTGCGTTGACACGTTCAACACGTGCCGAAGCCGAATGGAAATCAGTGATCGTCACTTCTGCTGCGCAAACGGCATATGAAATCAAACATGACAGCTATGACAGCGAACAGGTCGTGGATTTCCTGTTACGCGATACGGACAACCCAAGTTCGGTGTTATCGGTGATAAAATCAGCCCGAGATAGCGCGCGATTGGTCCGCACGGCCCTAACCACAGAGGTTTGGACTAGTGTGAATGACACATGGATGGTGCTGACCAAACTGTTAGAAGCGCCCGTGCTACAAACAGAATTACCCGCTGTTCTAGCCACGATCCGCCAACAATCCGCTGTTGTGCGTGGGGCCTTGCATGGAACGATGTTACGCAATGACATCTACGATTTTTGCCGCCTTGGGACATTTGTCGAACGCATGGACAGCACAGCGCGGATCATCGACGTGAAATATTATTCCTTGCTGCCGTCACCGTCGTTCGTGGGCAGTCGCTTGGACAATGTGCAGTGGGAAACGATCCTGCGGTCGGTATCTGCTCATCGGTCTTTTCGGTGGGCGGTCGACGATGATTTCAACGCTCCGGCAATCGCGGATTTCTTGATCCTTGACGGCCGTATGCCGCGGTCTTTGCGGTTCTGCGTGGGCAAGTTGGCAGACAATCTGGAATACCTTGGCATGAACGATACCGAACCAAAAGCGTCGCGGGTTATGGCGCAAAAGCTGTACGCGCGTCTGAAAGATCGCGACATTGCATCGATATTTGACGAAGGGCTGCATGAGTTCCTGACAAGTGTCACCGACGAAAACGCACGTATCGGCATGCAGATCGAACAAGATTACAGGTTCAACATTTAAATGCAGCTCAATATCCGCCACACGACGACCTACCGCTACGATCAACCCGTTGATTATGCATTGCAAAAAGTGCGCCTGCGTCCACAGAAAAGCACGGTCCAATCGGTGCTAAACTGGGATATTGCTGTCGCTGGTGGCGTCATCGAGACGCATTATAATGATCACTATGGCAACCATGTCGACTTGGTGAATGTGGACCGCGGTGCGCAAGAGGTTAAGATCACTGCAAACGGTACCGTTGATACGCATGATCCGTCGGGCGTGCTTGGCAAAGTATATGGTCACGCGCCCTTGTGGCATTTCGCGCAAGCGACCGATGCAACAACCGCAGGCGCTGGCATTAGGGAACTGGCCGAAGGTGTCGGTGCCGCCGCAGACCGCGTTGAGGCCTTGCATCGCCTTTCTGATCGCATCTTGATCGCCGCACCTTATGTTTTGGGAAAGACGACGAACACGACGCTTGCCGAAGAAGCGCTGCAAATCGGGGCAGGGGTGTGTCAGGATCACGCCCAGATATTTATCGCCGCCGCACGGGCTCAGGGCATCTCAGCACGTTATGTCAGCGGCTATCTGATGATCAACGACCAGATCGACCAAGACGCTACGCATGCATGGGCCGAGGCGCATGTCGACGGCTTGGGCTGGGTCGGATTTGACGTATCCAATGGCGTGTCACCGGATGAAAAATACGTCCGGATCGCCATTGGTCGCGACGCACGTGATGCGTCCCCCAATGAAGGAATGCGGCTGGGTGCGGCGCAAGAACAGATGATTGTGTCTTTGCAGGTTCAGCAGTAGAACAAACGCGACACTTCATTTGGATAAGATTCTGTGACATACTGCATCGGCTTAAAGCTGAACAACGGCCTTGTTTTTATGTCGGATACGCGCACAAGCGCGGGCGTCGACAACTTTGCTACTAGCAAGAAAATGTTCACCTGGAACGAGCCCGGCGAGCGTATGATCACAATCATGACGGCTGGAAATCTGGCGACGACCCAAGCGATGATCAGCTTGTTGGAAGAACGTTCAAAAACCACGGAGGACCGTGATCCAAGCATTTTGCGCGAAGCCACAATGTTTCAGGTCGCGCGTCTTGTCGGTGCCACGCTAAAAGAAGTGATTGGCGAGACCACAAACGAGGGACAGCTTAAGCAAGCGCAATTTTCGGCTTCGATCATTGTTGGCGGGCAGATCAAAGGCGGCAAGCCTACGGTTTTCTTGGTCTATCCCCAAGGCAACTTTATCGAAATTACGGACGACACGCCGTTCTTCCAGATTGGCGAGACCAAATATGGCAAGCCAATTCTTGTGCGTGCCTATGATCCCGAGATGAGCTTTGAAGACGCCCTTAAACTGTTGATCGTGTCGTTTGATTCGACCGTAAAATCTAACCTTTCCGTGGGTTTACCATTTGATATTCAAGTATACGAAGCGGATAGCTTCGAGATCGGCACCACGCGCCGCATTGAAGAGAGCGACGCGATTTACCAAGCGATTTCGTCGGGTTGGGGTGACGCACTTAAGGCCGCGTTCCAGAAGCTGCCCGCTTACAAGCTCTAGGTCAGATTTTTGCCCAGTTCCCAGTGCGTGACTGGACGCTGCAGGCGGTAAGACGCGCAAGACCTCGGTCACGCAAAAGAACCTGCCGGTGATATCTGGCTACTTTCGTTTGCATTCTGTCTGGGTCCCCACAACCCTTGGTGGAGTGTACGTTGCGTGTTGCACTGCCAGATATGTCAAATTCCTTTGATCAATCTGCGTGTATCTGCTAAGTAACGGTATATTTTACAAGTTTTTGGTGTGGTTTCTCGTGCGTTACGATTTTGATCTGTTTTATGCGGACAATGCCCCGGTTGCACAGGGGGATGCTGCGCCGTCTCATCGGACGACCCATGATCCGCTGCGTCACAATACTGTTTTAGCCGTTTTTCGTGATCAAAGAACGATAGATGCTGTCGCGGCGGCCCCGCCAATTGTACGTCTGTTTTTGGAAGAAGCAGGTTTTGGCGTCAAAATACCCCGCTCCAAGGATGCAACAAATGCGGCATCCCGTGTTGATCCGGTGAAGCGCCGCGTGTTGGTGCGCCAACTGACCGCCACGTTGTCAAATCGCGCAATGAAAAAAGCGCTCGGGCGGGTGGCGAAGGTGGGTGAATTTGTCGTGCATGATTTTATTGCTTCAGTTGTCGCCAAAGAGGTGCCCGAAGCAAATGTTGCCGTGGATGATGACGCACCAAGAGACAAAGTGATGCCCAGACGTCCGATCGAGGTGCGCAAGTCAGGGGCAAGGCGTCGAGTGCGCCCGACCTAAATGTTCGCGATGCCTAGCGTTGCAACGTTGTTATTATTGATTTGATGTCCATGCGATCCATTCTATGAATAGCCCATGACTTTTGATCAAATTAAAACATTCCTTTGGGTGTCACGGCTTGGTGGCTTTCGTAAAGCAGCCGAGAGGTTGAACCTTTCGCAACCCGCGGTGTCCTCGCGGATATCAAATCTGGAGAATGAACTGCGCGTGCCGTTGTTTGAACGCGGTCCGGGCGAGTTGGTTTTGACTAAACACGGGACGTTGCTGCTGGCATATGCAGAGCAGATGTTATTCGTCGAAGAAGAGATCAAACAGCGCGTCGCGAACCCGTCAGAAGCTGAAGGCCTGTTTCGTGTCGGTGCGTCAGAAACGATTGCACAAGCCTGGTTGCCAGAATTTCTGACCGCGTTCAGTGCGCAATATCCGCTGGTTAATGTGGACCTGACCGTCGACATATCGCTCAACTTGCGGTCTGCATTGCTTGAGCGTCGTTTGGACCTCGCGCTGTTAATGGGCCCGGTGTCGGAGTTCACGGTCGAGAACATCGCATTACCTCCATTTGATTTGCATTGGTACAGGTCCACTTCGAACCCGCAAACCGATCTGAGCGAAATCCCCGTCATTTCTTATTCCAGCAAAACGCGGCCTTACCGCGAATTGATGTCAGAATTATCGCGTAGGGTAGGCCCGAAATTGCGTGTTTTTGCGTCAGCGTCTTTGTCGGCAAGCCTCAAGATGATTGCAGCGGGAATCGCCGTCGGTCCGTACCCTCGGGCGTTGGCGAATGATTTTCTAGCATCCGGCCAGATTGTTGAATTCGATCCTGGCTTTCGACCACCACCGCTCGCCTTCACTGCGTCCTATCTTGCAGAGCCACGCAGCTATGTCGCTGAAAACAGTGCAGAAATAGCGCGTGAAGTTGCATTGTTGTGGGACAAGACACATCCCAAGTGAATTCAAATTA
>NZ_JAFMHR010000037.1 GCF_017854415.1 Yoonia sp.
CCCATGAAACAAACCGATCTCGTCCTTACCCCAACTCACGTCCGCTTTATGAACCGCCGTTTCCCTTGCACCATCGGGCGTGGCGGTTTGACCAAGCGCAAGCGCGAGGGCGATGGCGCCACCCCGCGCGGCACGCACTGCATTGTTGGGATGCTCTACCGCGCTGACCGCATGGCTAAACCTGCCGATTGGGCGCTGCCGATTGGCCCGCATGATTTGTGGTCTGATGATATCAAAGACGAAGACTACAACATGATGGTCCGCGCACCGCACACCTTTAGCCATGAACGCTTGCGCCGCGCTGATCCGATGTATGACCTGATAATCCTGACCGACTGGAACTGGCCCTATGCTGTCAAAGGGCGCGGGTCAGCGATATTTTTGCATGAATGGCGCGGTCCGGGCCGCCCGACTGCCGGTTGCGTGGCGTTCAGGAGGGATCATCTACGCTGGATCGCGGCCCGCATTCGCCACGAAACGCGGCTTGTTATCGCATAACCGCTGGACCTTGTGCCTTAAATGAGGTCACACCAAGAGGTATCCAGATGAAACACCAAGGCCCGTTTATGACCCCAGAAGAAATCGCACAACTGCCCTATCGCCCTTGTGTCGGCGTTATGCTGATCAATCCGCGGGGACATATTTTCGTGGCACAGCGCAAAGACCGCGACACTGATGCTTGGCAGATGCCCCAAGGGGGCGTCGACAAGGGTGAGACGACCCGCGATGCGGCGTTACGCGAATTGGAAGAAGAGACCAGTATCCCAGCCAAGCATGTCACCATCGAAAGCGAAACCGCAGGGTTGATCCGCTACGATATCCCCCATCAACTGGTCCCGAATATCTGGAAGGGTCGTTTTCGCGGGCAAGAGCAGAAATGGTACCTGATGCGCTTTCACGGTGTCGATAGTCAGATTGATCTCGAAACTGAACACCCCGAGTTTTCTAGTTGGAAATGGATGGACCCAAGCGAATTGGTCGGCAGCATCGTGCCCTTCAAGCGCGCGGTTTATGAACAAGTCTTAGCTGAGTTTGAACCAAAGCTGTAGGATTAGGAACATGAAAGCCTTTATCCTTGCCACCATGCTTGCTGTCATCTGCGGTCAGGCCCAAGCGCTTAGCTGCATGCGCCCTGATCCTGTCACAACGTTTCAACAACTTGCTGCCAAGCCAGAAAGCTACTTTGTACTTTACGGAACACTGACGTTTGACGAAAACGCGCTGCCACAAGGCAGCAGAAGTTTTGAAGAAATCGCCCCGCCTGATCCAATCCCCGCACGCTTTGTGGGCAAGGGGCTGTCAAAGGCGGGATTCGCCACGCCCTATGTCAGCCGCGCGATGCTGCAGGTCACATGCGCGGGGCCGTGGTGTGGGTCCGCGCGCAGTGGGGCAGAGGCGATCTATTTTGTCCTCGCCAGCGATCCACCCGTCACGATGCAAGCCGGCGCATGCGGCGGGATGATCTTTGAAGAACCCACGCCGGATGTCCTGAATATGCTGACGTCTTGCATGCAGGGCGGCACCTGCACACCGTTGCCGTTCGAGTAATTATTTGCGCTGACGCTTGACCTTGCGGGCGGTCTTGGCCGATTTCTTTTTAGCAGAACCGACCTTGCGGCGTGGCGGCTTACCGCGCCCACGTGACGGGCCGCGCGGCACCATTCGGTCGTCAATTGCAATCAGTTCGGCAATCAAGCCGCCCGTGATAGGTGCCGCCTCTGCCAGTTTCACAGTTACCCGTAGCCCCAAACCAATGATCAAGCCCGTTTCGGACCCCATCAGCGTTTGGCTTTCGGCATCGTAATGGAAAAACTCGCGCCCCAATGTGCGGATCGGGATCATTGCGTCGGCGCCGGTTTCATCCAGCTTTACAAAGACACCGAACTTCGCGATCCCGCTAATCCGGCCACCCATTTCCGCACCGATACGGTCGGATAGGAACGCCGCGAGATAGCGGTCCGTCGTGTCACGTTCGGCGGTCATGGAACGGCGCTCTATGTCGCTGATCAGCTGGGCGGTCTCGGGCAGATGTTCGATGTCCCAAGGGCTAAGCCCGTCTTTGCCCCAGCCATGCGACGACACCAACGCGCGGTGTACGATCAAATCCGAATAGCGGCGAATGGGCGAAGTGAAATGCGCATAAGCCCGCAAAGCCAAGCCAAAGTGACCAAAGTTTTCAGGATTATAATAAGCCTGCGTCATTGAACGCAGTGTGGCGATGTTGATCAGTTCGTGGTTTTCAGTGCCAGCAGCACCCTTCAGCAAGGTGTTCAGGTGTGCCGTTTTCAGCACCTGACCTTTGGCCAAGACCAAACCGGATGCAATCGCTACCTCGCGCAGTGCGTCCAGCTTTTCGGGGCTGGGCTCTTCGTGCACGCGAAACAGCAGTGGCGATTTCTTGGCGATCAGCGTCTCTGCGGCCGCGACATTGGCCAGCACCATGAATTCTTCGATCAAGCGGTGCGCATCAAGTCGTTCTTTGAATTGTACCGAAGTGACTTTGCCTGCGTCGTCCAGGATGATCTGCCGCTCTGGCAAGTCCAGCTCCAGCGGTTGGCGGCGTGCACGTGCCTTCACCAATGCGGCATAGGCTGCGTAAAGTGGGGCAATGATACCGTCCAGCAAAGGTGCGGTTTTGTCGTTGGGTCGTCCGTCAACGGCGTCTTGGACTTCTTCGTAGTTCAAAGACGCGACCGATTTCATCAATCCGCGATGAAACGCGTGGTCGATTTTTTCGCCGCTGGCATCAATGCGCACGGCGACGGCAAGGCAGGCACGTTCCACACCTTCATGTAGCGAACACAGATCACCCGAAAGACGATCCGGCAGCATCGGCACAACACGGTCAGGAAAGTAGGTCGAGTTGCCGCGCTTGCGTGCTTCGCGGTCCAATTCAGAGTTCCGCGTGACGTAGTGCGCCACATCAGCAATCGCGACCCAAATGATATAACCGCCAGCGTTCTTGGGGTCGGGGTCGGCTTCGACATAGCACGCATCGTCATGGTCGCGCGCATCCCACGGGTCGATGGTAACAAGGGGCAATTTTCGCATATCGCGGCGTTTGCCCAGTTCTGCGGGTTTTGCTGCTTCAGCTTCGGCGACCACTTCGTCTGGAAAGTGATCTGGAATACCATGTTGGTGGATTGCGATCAGGGAAACCGCGCGCGGTCCTGATGGATCGCCAAGTCGGGCTACGATACGGGCTTTGGGCAGACCCATGCGGCCTTTGGGGCCAGATTGTTCGGCCTCGACTAATTCACCGTCTTTGGCGCCACCTGTGGCACCCGCAGCCACAATCCATTGTTTATCAGCGCCTTTTTCGACAGGCATGATGCGCCCACCTTCACTATCGGCACGAAACACACCCAGCACACGTTGCGGACTGACGTCAATCCGGCGGATCATGCGGCCTGTGTGGCTGTAATCTTCGGTTTGATCAGCCGTCACACGGCCCAAGATGCGGTCGCCTGCGCCAAGTGCCGTATCGCTGTCGCGCTGCACCATCAAGATGCGTGGTTCGGCGCCTTTGCCGCCCCATTCCAGCGGACGCGCAAACAAATCGCCGTCTGCATCGGGTCCAACGATTTCAAGCACAGAAACGGGCGGCAAGTCCTCTGCGTCGCAGTATGAACTGCGGCGTTTGGTCAATTTGCCGTCTTCCTCAAGTTCCTTGAGCAAGCGTTTCAGGTCGATGCGGGCCGCACCTTTGATCCCAAAGGCCTTGGCGATATCGCGCTTGGCGGCTTTGGTTGGGTGTTCGGCAATCCATGCAAGGATTTCGGATTTTGAAGGTATACGTGTCATAGGCCAGCCCTAGCACGCCATGCGCGGGGCGTCATCCGAATTGGCATGCCTTAAGTTGAAGCGAAATAATCGGACAAAATGCGCTTATAGATCGTCTTGAGTTCGCCAATCTGTGCGACCAGAACCCGTTCATCGACCTGATGCATCGTCTTGCCAACCAACCCGAACTCCACCACCGGACAGTGATGCTTTACGAACCGCGCATCAGACGTGCCGCCGGATGTGGACAGTTCAGGCTTGCGGCCTGTTTCGGCCTCGACCGCCTTGCTAATCAGATCAGAAAGCGGACCAGGTGGCGTGATAAAGCTTTCGCCAGACACTTTGACCTGCATCGTGATTTTCACGTCAAATGCGGCAGCAACTTTGTCGGCTTCGTCTTGCATCCATGCGGTAAGGTCCGCGCTATTGTGCGTGTCGTTGAAACGGATGTTAATGCAGGATTTGGTCTGGGCAGGAATGACGTTCGTCGCCGGATTACCGGTGTCGATTGTCAGCACTTGCAGCGAGGAGGGATCAAAGTGATCCGTGCCTGCGTCCAGCACGCGTGACGACAGTATATCCATCAGTCGCGCCATCGCAGGCATCGGGTTCTTGGCGCGGTGTTGATACGCCGCATGGCCTTGGACGCCCGTCACGGTAAAGAACGCGGCCATCGATCCGCGCCTGCCGATTTTCATCGCTTCGCCCATGACATCAGGGCAGGTGGGTTCGCCGACAAGACAAACTGTCATCGCCTCGTTATTGGCGTTCATCCAATCCAACAGGGCTGTCGTGCCATCCAGCGCGTCAGCCTCTTCATCGCCGGTAATCGCTAGCACGACAGCACCGTCAGGGGGGGTCTCGTTGACGAAATCAATTGCGGCGGCGGTAAATGCGGCCACACCGGATTTCATATCAGTGGACCCGCGCCCATAGAGATACCCATCCTTAATTTCGGCACCAAAGGGCGGCATTGTCCATGCGGCCTCGTCGCCCAAGGGCACCACGTCGGTGTGGCCATTGAAACCGAACGTACGGTTGGCACCTTGCCTGCCCCAACGGGCATAAAGGTTCGAAATCCCGCCGCGATCCACGCGTGTACACGTAAATCCGCCTTTGGTCAGCACGTCTTCGAGCAAAACCAGCGCGCCACCTTCAATCGGCGTGACAGATGGGCAACGGACCAGATCAGCGGTCAGGGCAACAGGATCAATCGGGGACATGGGTAAGATTCCTTTTCGCTATGGCTAGCGGGAAGGGCGCAGGGATGCAATTTTGGATTTGAGTTGGTTAGACGCTCTGGCGCAATCAGGCGGTTGAATAGGCCCAAAACACAAACATAATGACCAAGATCAGTATAACTTGTATCACCATTGCCTTTATCAGGAATTTTGAACGTTTCATGTCTGCATCGACGTCGATCTTTTTCATCTGCCGTCTTTCTGTAAAGAAGCTCTGATCGTGCATGAGCGGGGCCACATAATTTGCTCATCGCCAATACTAGTGCTTTTTCGCGAGATGGTCCATTCTAGCAATAGGGGGCTTTAACCCGCAGGCTTCCAATCTGGTTGCGTAGCAAAGCGAGCAACGCCTTCTTGAAGCTGGTCCCAATGCGGTCTGTCACGTGTGTAAATGACAACGCCAATTTCCAAATCACTTGCATCATCCATCGACCCAAGCGTCAGGGTCAAATGATCAGGCGTGCCTGTATTCTTGCCGTAAATGGGACTGGCGCAAGTTGCACAGGAAACCTTGGTCACCTGCGTGCCCTTGTCAGAGACATAGCTGAATTCACGCATGCTTCCTCGCAATGTCACTGCATTTGATGCAAACATCGCACCCACTGTGTGGCCTGTTCCGCTTAGTCTTTTGCAGGCATCACAGTGGCATTGCGCGACAACCACCGGTGGCCCTTCGGCCACATAAGTGACTTCTCCGCAAAGGCATTTTCCTGTGTATCGTGTCATGAACCGAGCATGAAAGAGAGCACTGGTTTGTGCAACCCTAGCTGCGCACGACAAATGTGTGGATGGTGAATACCACAGCATCTGATTGTTGCAGGCGCAAAATGCACTGCCGTTCAGACCGGATAAATGGAGGGGCATCACCCTCTTTGCGTCGGTATGGCTGATGCAGATCGGCATCCTCGTAGCGCAGTTTGTTGAACCGCCACAGCGGTCGCGCTACCTGCACCCCGTCAAACAGCCTTTGCACGCGGCGGGCAATATTATCATCATATTCCGCAACGGGGGCATGAATACCGACCAGTGGGCGGCCTACCTTATCTGCCAACCGCCAATTTGCGGGAAAGCACAAAACGGCACCAGTTAACACGTGCTCTGTTCCGCGCTTTTCCAGCACGCAGATGTCCTCTTGTACAAGATGTCCGAGCGTTTTCAGCGGCGCAGTCCAGTCAATCGCAACAACACGCGTGTCGGGGCATGTGACGTGCGTTTCAGCGACGGTGAACCCAAGTTCGGGCAGAACCTTTAGCGTCTCGGTCAGGATTTCTGTGCACGCATCACGGGACGCAGCAGGTTCATATAAAACCTTATCTTGCTGATCGGATATCAGCGCTGCGCGGTACCGCATTTGTTCGGCATAAGCCTCGTCAATCCGTAACCAATCATCGGCGCCACAAGGCATTGTCCCGGGTAAACGCGGTTCGCCTAATTGCAGCTCTGGTAGATGGTCTTGCAGGATCTCTGGCATCGGGGGCAGCCCCTTAGACCTTGTCGAAGAACGGCGTCATCTGGGCGACAATCACGCTGTTTTCGGCCAATGCGCGATCCATCAATTCTATTTCTTCTTCGGGGATGTCGTGCCCTTCGGCAATCCGTTCATCTAGCGTGCCATAGCCGGATACATCCAAAGGCGCGAGGTCAGCTTGCTTGAGGATCGCCACCGTTTCGCGCACGGCTTCGGCTTCATCAATGCCGCTGGCATAGCACATGAGCGCCGCACCAGTTGCTTCGGCCGGAAGCCCATCGCCCGCATTGCGTCCGACCTCAACCAAAAGGGTATAGACCTGCTGACGGCTTTCTTTCTTGGTCATTTGATTTCTTTCTCTTCCCAGCGTGATCGCACCGCCGCGATGGTCGAAACGATAATCACGATCTGCAATGGCGCGTAAATCAGCACCATCAGGACCACGACTGTCAAGAATAGCGAGAATTCCATCACATAGATAAAGGTCAGCGCCGGCCCCCAAATGGCGGCCAACACCAGCGCGATTATGACAATATCAAATGCCACTGGCGCCCAAGCCGCTTTGAACGAGGGGCGAACCCCCGCTGCAATGCGTTTGCGCGACAGTATGCGGCTTAGGAACATTTAGTCACGCAACAATTCGTTGATGCCGGTCTTAGAGCGGGTGCGTTCGTCCACGCGCTTTACGATGACCGCACAGTACAGGCTGACATTGTTCTTGGATGGCATCGAACCTGCGACGACGACCGAATAAGGAGGTACTTCGCCATACATGACTTCGCCGGTTTCGCGGTCCACGATCTTGGTGGACTGGCCGATGAACACACCCATGCCAAGGACAGACCCTTCACGCACGATGCAGCCTTCAACAACTTCCGAACGCGCCCCGATAAAGCAGTTGTCTTCGATGATTGTGGGGCCTGCCTGCATTGGCTCTAGTACGCCGCCGATACCGACACCGCCAGAGAGGTGCACGTTCTTGCCGATCTGTGCGCAAGACCCAACGGTGGCCCAACCATCAACCATGGACCCTTCGTCGACATAAGCGCCAAGGTTCACGAAAGACGGCATCAAAACAACGCCTTTGCCAATAAACGCTGAGCGGCGCACGATTGACCCTGGCACCGCACGGAAGCCCGCATCGCGCCACTGTGCTTCGTCCCAGCCGTCAAACTTTGATGGGACTTTGTCCCACCAAGTCGATCCGCCATTGCCGCCGGAAATCGGTTCCATATCATTCAAACGGAATGACAAAAGCACCGCCTTTTTAGCCCACTGGTTCACATGCCATCTGCCGTCGTCCATTTTCTGTGCCACACGCAACGCGCCGCTATCAAGGGCGTTCAATGTGTCTTCGATCGCTTCGCGGACCTCGCCGGTCGTTGATGTGGTGATCTGATCGCGGGTATCCCACGCGGCTTCGATTGCGGTCTCTAGGGCGGCATTGTTCGTAGTCATGGCAAGATCCTTTGGCTGTCTGGTTCCTGCCATAAGAAACTAAGGGCCAATTGGCAATTGCATCTTTGACGCGGGCGGGCAAACCTGACCGCCAATCTGGAAGGAAACTACTGTCATGAAAGACAACCGCCACCACCCGTTCCGCGACAGCCACCAAGACATCGAAGAGGTCAAAGGCGTTCCTGATACGCCGCAAACCCGTGCGCCATCCTATGCATTGGCTTTCGCTGATGACGAATTCATGTGCCGCGAAGAACTGCGGCCGGTGCGGCTGCAGCTAGAGTTACTCAAGCCCGAAATGTTGATGGACGAAGCAGGTGTGAATTCAACCATCGTGTTATTCGGTGGTGCGCGTATTCCTGAGCCTGCCAAGAAAGACACCGCCCGCACGCAAACCCTTGCGGACTTGTCAAAATACTATGACGAAGCGCGGCGCTTTTCAAAAATGATTACCGCGAAATCGTTGGAAGCGGGTGGTACCGATAATGTGATTGCCACAGGTGGCGGCCCCGGTGTGATGGAAGCAGGCAATCGCGGCGCGCTAGAAGCTGGCGGACGGTCGATTGGTCTGAATATCGTGCTGCCGCATGAACAAGCGCCGAATGAATATGTGACGCCAGAACTGTGCTTTAACTTTCACTACTTTGCGATCCGCAAAATGCATTTCTTGATGCGTGCGTCGGCGGTTTGCGTGTTTCCGGGTGGCTTTGGCACCTTGGATGAAATGTTCGAGGCGCTAACCCTGATCCAGACGGGTCGCATGGAACAAGTGCCGTTCTTGCTGTTCGGGCGCGCGTTTTGGGAAAAGATCATCAACTGGGATGCGCTGGCGGATGCGGGCACGATTTCAGCAGACGACCTGAAACTATTCCGCTTTGTCGACACCGCAGAAGAGGCTATCGCCGCCTTGGAAAACTGGGAAGGCAACGGGGAAAAGCGTGGCTCGATTCCCGGGCGTTAAGATGCAGCGCGCGATTATGGTTATGGGCGTTTCGGGATCAGGGAAGTCCACGATCGCAAATGCGCTGGCCCGGCACTATGGTGGCGCGTTACTGGATGATGACGATTATCACCCGCAAAGCAACGTGGATCATATGGCGGCAGGGCAGCCACTCACGGACGCGATGCGGTGGCCTTGGCTGGACCGATTGGCAAAGGAGGTGAATGACGCGCGGCAGGACGCGGCAACGGTTTTTGCCTGTTCGGCTTTGCGCAAAACTTACCGCGATCATTTGCGTGCTGCGATTCCCGACTTGCAGGTCGTCTACCTTGACGCACCGCAGGACGTTGTCGCCAAAAGGCTGAACATGCGGCGAGACCATTTTATGCCCGCGGCACTGCTCGACAGCCAATATGCGACGCTTGAACCGCCGCAAAACGCGGCGGCAGCGGTATCGGTAGATCAGCCTGTGGAAGAGATTATTGAGGCGCTAGACCGTATCTTGTGACGGCACTTCGAGTTTTTGCATCGGGGTCTCGTCGGGTTTGCGAATGGCTTGGATCGCGGCCCTTGCAAGGAATTCTCCGGCATCATTGACTAGCTCTGATATGGTCAGGATGTCAGCGCGGAATAGTTTCAAAAACGGCATCGCTTCCTTGGAGAAAACGTCGATTTCCTGACCAACATGCGCGCCATACTGCTCTAGCGCGGCAACCGCAGCCATCGCAGAAGAGGTCGAAGCGGTGATAACGGCATCGATTTGCGGGCGATCATTCAATACCTGCCGCACATGTGCAACGACTTCGGCGCTGGGCGTGTCGCTGGTGATGCCATCAGCGATCGTGACATTGACGCCCTTAGCCTGCCCCCGTTCACGCACCCCCGCCATCAGGTGTTGTCCATAGCTGTGCACAGCGGGTGGTGCGATTACAAAGATGTCCTTGCGACCACGCGCAACCAATCCTTCGACGGCAAGCTCGCCAAATGCTTTGTTATCGTAGTCGTAATACGGATGCGTGTCGGACCAATTCGTGCGGCCGTGCGTTGCAAATGGGAACTTACGCTCCATTAGATAGGTAACGCGAGGGTCATTTGGCTGGATTTGGTTCATGATAATCGCGTCCGCTGATCCGGTTTCAACGATATAGCGAACTGGGTCCATCGGGTCTTGGTCAGGGAAAAACGGTGTTACGATCAAGTGAAAGGGCGTGTCACGCAGGCCGCTTGCCACGGACGCAATCAGTCGGGCGGTATGGCTCATCAGATCATGTTCGGTGGACATCACAAGGCTAATTACGTTCGTGCGGCCGGTGCGCAAACGGACCCCCGCGCGGTTCGGGACATAACCAATGTCATTGGCGATCTTGCGAATTAGTTTCTTGGTATCGGCGCCAATATCGGGCGCATCATTGAGGGCGCGTGATACGGTTGGCACTGCCAAACCACTGAGTTTCGCAATGGTTTTGAGCGTGGGTTTCCCGTCCGAAGTCAGGTTTGTCATCGCCGGTTCGGGCTGCGACTTTTCGCGCTCCATGATGCCGTCTCTCCTGGTTCGATGTTGTTTTTACCCGTCCATTCCATGCCATAGCACGCGCTGACTTTGCTAAAAACAACCTGACAACAAGGCCTTACGCCAATGCAGTTTGGATGTCACGGAGTGTGGCTTAATTTTCCTTGCGAGGTCAATCTAAATCGATATAGGCTCTACTATAACGATTTAGAACCAGGGAGGAGAGAATCGTGAAGCTAACAACAAAATTACTCGCCGCGACGGCGATCATGAGCGCGTCAGCCGTTTCAGCCGTTGAACTAGAGGTGACACATTGGTGGACGTCAGGCGGTGAAGCCGCAGCCGTTGGCAAATTTGCCGATGCGTGGAACGCGACAGGCAACACTTGGGTCGACGGCGCAATCGCCGGATCCGGCGGCACAGCACGCCCTATCATTATCAGCCGCATCTTGGGCGGTGATCCGATGGCGGCAACACAGTTGAACCATGGCCGTCAGGCCGAGGAACTGATCGAAGCAGGTATGATGCTTGATCTGACAGACGTGGCCGAAGCAGGTGGCTGGACCGATATCGTGAACCCGTCATCACTGTTGGATAGCTGCACATTGGACGGAAAAATCTACTGCGTGCCAGTGAACATCCACTCTGCGCAGTGGTTGTGGCTTAGCCATGATGCGTATGAAAAAGCGGGCCTTGATGTGCCAGCTGACTGGAACGAATTTGTGGCATCCGCCGCTGCACTTGACGCGGCAGGTGTGGTTCCTCTCGCCATGGGTCAACAAGGCTGGCAGCAAAACCTTGCCTTTGGTGCGATCACAATCGCAGTCGCTGGTTTGGATGCATGGCGTGATGTGACCGTCAATAAAAACGCCGACACAGCACGCGGTCCAGAATACACAGCCGTATTCGAAGCGGTGGCAAACGCCCGCGAGCTAGCCCGCGACAGCAATGTCCAAGACTGGAACCAAGCGACCAATATGGTCATTACCGGTATGGCTGGCGCACAGCTCATGGGTGACTGGGCGCAGGGTGAATTCTCTGTTGCTGGTCAGATCGAAGGTCAAGACTATTCCTGCCTGCCAGGTTTGGGTCTGAATGCGATCCTTGATACGGGCGGTGACGCGTTCTACTTCCCCGTTAATGATGATCCAGAAATCACAGCCGCCCAGAAAGAACTGGCCGCGTTGCTGATTTCACCAGAGGTCCAGGTCTCCTTTAACCTTGCCAAAGGTTCACTGCCGGTGCGCGGTGATATCGACATGGCCGCAGCGAACGGCTGCATGCAAAAGGGCCTTGGTATTCTGGCCGACGGCGGCATTTTGCCATCAGGTGATCAGTCTTTGTCCGCAGATACGCAGACACAAATCGAAGATCTGATGGCCGAGTTCTGGTCGGGCGATATGCCAGCAGCAGACGCCCAAGCGCGCTACGCTGATCTGATCGCTTCTGCCGACTAACCCACCTCCCGAGCGGCCTGCCCGATGCGTCGGGTGGGCCGTTTGGAAACGGTGCAACTGTTTTGGCGCAAGATCAAACCCACTTAGCTAGCAGGGGGAAACCACCATGTCCGTGGTTGAAGACGGGACGCTGAAAAGCCCCAAACGTCCAATGCGGTTGTTCCGCAATCCAATGGCCAAACTTGCCTCGATCCCGATGATCTTAACGGCAGTTGTAGTGTTTATGGGCGGAACACTCTGGACGGTTGTCTACTCGTTCACAGGGTCGCGGTTGCTACCCAAATTGAATTGGGTCGGATTGGACCAATACGAACGCCTTTGGGACACGCCACGTTGGCTGATCTCGATCTCTAACTTGGCGCTTTATGGGGCTTGCTCACTGGTTCTCACCCTGACAATCGGCTTTTTCCTTGCGGCGTTACTGGACCGAAAAATCAGGTTCGAAAGCGCATTCCGTACGATTTTCCTATATCCATTCGCGCTGTCCTTTGTTGTCACTGGCATCGCGTGGCAGTGGATTTTGAACCCTGATTTCGGCATGGAATCATTGGTCCAAGGCTGGGGTTGGGAAAGCTTTCGCTTTGACCCATTAAATGACCCAGACACCGTGATGTTCGGACTGCTGATCGCAGGCATTTGGCAAGGGTCCGGTCTGATCATGTGCATCATGCTGGCAGGTTTGCGCGGCATCGACGAAGACATCTGGAAAGCCGCCCGCGTAGACGGGATAGGCACAGTGAAAACCTACATTCGCATTATTATTCCGATGATGCGGCCCGTGTTTGTGACAGCGCTTGTTCTGATCGCTTCGGGCATCATCAAGCTTTACGATCTGGTTGTGGCCCAAACGAATGGCGGGCCGGGGATCAGTTCCGAAGTGCCCGCCAAATACGTCATCGAATACATGTTCCGCGCCCAGAATCTTGGCCAAGGTTTTGCAGCGTCCACCATGATGCTTGTATCTGTGATCATCATTCTGATCCCTTGGGCCTACCTCGAATTTGGAGGCAAGAAAAATGCCTGATATCGCATTAGCCGGGCCAAGTGGCCCAAAACCAAAAAAGCGGTTCAGCCGCGCCAACATATTCCTTTACGGCACGCTGATCATGGTCAGCATGTACTATCTGCTGCCGCTTTACGTGATGGTTGTCACCTCGCTGAAAGGTATGCCGGAAATCCGCATGGGCAACGTCTTTGGCCCACCGCTGGAAATCACATTTGAGCCTTGGGTAAAGGCGTGGTCAGAGGCCTGTACAGGCGTGAACTGCGACGGGCTATCGCGCGGTTTCTGGAATTCCGTCCAAATCCTAATCCCGTCGGTGATCTTGTCGATTTCGATTGCATCAGTGAACGGCTATGCGCTGTCGCATTGGAAATTCAAAGGCTCAGAGGTGTTCTTTACCATCCTGATCCTTGGCGCATTTATTCCTTATCAGACAATGATTTACCCAATCGTGATTTTGCTGCGCGAGGTCGGCCTCATGGGTGATTTGGGCGGGCTTGTGCTAGTGCATACGATCTTTGGCATGCCAATTTTGACACTGCTGTTCCGCAACTATTTTGCATCAATCCCAGAGGAATTATTCAAAGCCGCCCGTGTCGACGGTGCTGGGTTCTGGCGGATTTATTTCCAGATCATGCTGCCGATGGCACTGCCGATCTTTGTGGTCGCGATCATCTTGCAGGTCACGGGCATCTGGAATGATTTCCTGTTCGGCGTGATCTACACCAAACCGGCGACATATCCGATGACTGTGCAGCTAAATAACATCGTGAACTCGGTCCAAGGGATCAAGGAATACAACGTCAACATGGCGGCAACACTTCTCACCGGCCTAGTGCCACTCGTTATCTATTTCGCGTCAGGCAAACTTTTTGTCCGGGGCATCGCAGCAGGGGCCGTCAAAGGATGAGCTATTCAGTAGAAATCAAACAACTCGATCTGGCTTTCGGGGCCGTTAAAGTCTTGAAGAATCTGGATTTGAACATCAACGAGGGTGAATTTCTGGTGCTTCTCGGCTCATCAGGGTGCGGCAAATCCACTTTGCTGAACTGTATCGCGGGCTTGCTCGAAGTGACCGATGGCCAAATCCACATCAAAGGCAAGAACGTCACTTGGGAAGAACCGTCAGAGCGGGGCATTGGCATGGTGTTCCAATCCTACGCGCTTTACCCGCAGATGACGGTAAAGGGGAACCTTTCATTTGGTCTGAAGAATGCAAAACTGCCCAAGGACGAGATCGAAAAGCGCGTTGCGCGCGCCGCTGACATCCTGCAAATCGGCCCGCTTTTGGACCGCAAACCGGGTGCTTTGTCCGGTGGTCAGCGCCAGCGCGTCGCGATCGGTCGTGCCTTGGTGCGGGACGTTGATGTGTTTTTGTTCGACGAGCCGCTGTCCAACCTAGATGCCAAGCTGCGTGTTGATCTGCGGGTAGAGCTAAAACGCCTGCACAACCAGTTGAAGAACACGATGATCTATGTGACCCATGATCAGGTAGAGGCGATGACGTTGGCCGACCGGATTGCGGTGATGAAAGGTGGGGCGATCATGCAATTGGGCAGCCCGGACGAGATTTATAACAAGCCGCGCAACCTTTATGTGGCCGACTTTATCGGCAGCCCGTCGATGAATTTCCTTGAGGGGCATTTGGAAGGCGGCAGCTTCAAAGTCGACGATATGGTGATGCCGATGGTGGGCTATGAATTCGCCGAGCCACAGACAGCCGACCGCCCTGCAATGATCGGCATCCGGCCAGAGCATGTGGTCACAGGAGAGTTGGTCAAGAACGCGCCGCTGCAATTCACCGTCGAAGTCGATCTGGTCGAACCGATGGGGTCCGACACCTTGGTCTATGCCAAGCTGGGTCAGCACAGTTTCCGCATTCGCATGGATGGGCAAGCTATCGTTAAGGCCGGTCAAGCCATCGAAATCGGCGTCGACCCGTCCCGCGCCTCTTTGTTTGACAAAAAGACCGAGGACCGTCTGTGACGTCATTGAACTTGGCGGGCGAATGGTCCTTGTCCGATAACAGTGGTGACTACGCTTGCGTCATGAACCTGCCAACAGATGGCATTAGCGCCTTGCATGACGCAGGCCTGATCCCCGATCCATATTGGGGCCGGAACGAGTATGATCTGCGCTGGATCGCGGAACGTGATTGGACCGCAACCCGCACGTTTCATCTGACCAAGGCAGATGTCGATTTGGTCCTGTCCGGTGTCGATACAATCGTCGAAGTTGCCGTGAATGGGCAGATCATTCTGCTCTGCGACAACGCTTTTCGCGATTTTCGGGTGAACCTTGCGGATGTGGCGCTTGTTGGCGAAAACCACATCAGTGTGACGTTTAAGAACTCCATCGCGCATGCGGCCAAGCTGCAGGACGCGCAGCCGTTCTATCTGCCATATCAAGAGGGCAATAACCCGATCCCGAACGTCAACCTGTTGCGCAAACCACAGTGTGATTACGGCTGGGACTGGAACATCGCGCTGGCGCCTTTCGGGATTTATGGGACGCTCGCGATAGAGCCCAGAACAGCGCCACGCTTGGATTATCTGACGGTTGATCAAAACCACACAGATGACAAAGTCGACCTGACGATCAACCTGGCAATTAGCAACTACGAAGGCCCTGTCACGGCGTCAATTGACGGGCAAACCGTCACTGCGCAAGTTGTGCAAGGTCGCTGCATGCTCACCGCTACGATCCAAAGCCCGCAAATCTGGTGGCCCGCAGGCCAAGGCGATCAACCGCTCTACGACCTTGAAGTGTCTTTTGCATCGGTAATGGCCACGCGCCGCATCGGTGTGCGCAGAATGGAACTGATCACCGAAAAAGACGAAGCGGGCCTTGGTTTCAAATTCCGCGTCAATGGTCGCGATGTCTTTGCCAAGGGGGCCAACTGGATCCCTGCTGATGCACTTGCCGGGCAAATCACCCCCGCAAAAACCCATGAACTTTTGCAGTCCGCCGTCGATGCCAACATGAACATGATCCGTATCTGGGGCGGTGGCCGCTATGAGGCGGATTGGTTCTATGACCTGTGCGACGAGATGGGTTTGATGGTGTGGCAGGACTTTATGTTCGCCTGCAATACTTACCCTTCTGATGCGGAATATCTTGAAAACGTTCGCATTGAAGTCACTGAAAACGTCCAGCGCTTGCAGCATCACGCTTGTTTGGCGCTGTGGTGCGGGGACAATGAATTGATCGGCGCACTGACGTGGTTCAAAGAAACCCGCGCTGACCGTGACCGCTATCTGGTGAACTATGACCGCCTGAACCATACGGTCGAAAGGGCGCTCAAAGCGGCTGACCCCGATGCAATCTGGTGGCCATCCTCACCGTCACCGGGTCCGTTGAATTTCAACGACGCGTGGCACGACGACGGGTCTGGCGATATGCATTTCTGGTCGGTCTGGCATGAAGGCCGCGACTTTGATCACTACCGCGATGTGGCCCCGCGCTTTTGTTCCGAGTTCGGATTTCAAAGCTACCCCTCAATGACGTCGATCCGGCAGTTCGCAGACAGCCCCGATCACAACATCGCGGCACCGGTTCTAGAGGCGCATCAAAAAAACGCAGGCGGCAACGCCCGCATCGCCGAGACGATGTTTCGTTATTTTCGCTGGCCCAAGCATTTCGACGACTTTGTTTACCTATCGCAGGTCCAGCAAGGCATCGCGATCAAGACTGCTGTCACCCATTGGCGCAGCCTGAAACCGCATTGCATGGGCACCCTGATTTGGCAGCTCAATGATACATGGCCCGTTTGTTCGTGGGCGTCGCTGAACCATGGCGGCGATTGGAAGTTGCTGCACCACATGGCGCGGGATTTCTACGCGCCTGTTTTGGTGACTGCAGTACCGAAAGATGGCCAAATTGAATTGCGTGCGATCAATGACGATCCAGAGGTCTGCGATGTCACCGCTAAGGCTTTTGCGGTGGATATGCGCGGGAGATTACGTGATCTTGGTACTGCGACTGCATCAGTCGGAGCCGCCGCCATAAATGTCCTGAACATTGAGCAATCTAAACTGGCCGTTGACGAAATGCTGCATTTTACGTGGTCTGCCACGAACGGGAACAGCGGATCGGACACTTTCGCGCCGCTTCCCTACAAAAACTACGATCTACAGCCCAGCGGCCTAGCCGCCGACATCAACGGCAATCAGATCACGCTAAGCGCTACCTCACTTGCGCTTTTTGTGGCGGTCGAGGCTGATGTTTTTGGTCGCTTTGACCAGAACGCAATCACGCTTTTGCCAGACCAACAGGTCTCTATTACATTTTCACCGACCAATCCCGACGACACCCCAACATTCACGCTGCGCGATCTGCACAGCGCTACTTACGCATAGAAAGGCCGCCAAATGCCCCGGATTTCCTATCAGCTTTATTGTTCCCGCAACCATCTGCCCTTGGTGGAAACCCTGCAAATGCTGGCCGCAACCGGCTATACCGAGGTTGAAGGCTATGGCGCATTGCTGGATGATGTCGACACGCTCAAGGCGGGTCTGGAGGCGAGCGGCCTGCTGATGCGCAGTGGGCATGTGGCGCTTGATGACATCGAAAACGATCCTGTAGGCACGATTGCCATTGCGCACCGTTTGGGGCTGGAAAAGATTTTTGCGCCGTATCTTACTGCTGAAGAACGCCCCACCAGTTCTGCCGAATGGACTGCATTTGGCAAACGGTTGGCTGCGGCAGGTAAACCGCTGCAGGACGCAGGCCTGATTTTTGGCTGGCATAACCATGATTTTGAATGCGCCCCGACCCCGCAAGGCGACACACCACTTGATCTGATTATCGCAGGCGGTGATGACATCATGCTAGAGCTTGATCTGGGATGGGTCCGTAGGGCAGGTTTTGATCCCCGCGAATGGATTGAGAAATACGCAGGCCGAATTACAACTGCGCACATCAAGGACATTGCCCCCGAAGGCACATGCGCGGACGAAGATGGTTGGGCCGATGTCGGTCATGGAATTATGGACTGGGGATCGATCCACAGCGCGCTGCAAGCAGCAGGCGTCGATCACTATGTGGTCGAACATGACCACCCTTCAGACGAGCAACGTTTTGCCGCACGCAGCCTTGCGTCGGTTCAGAATTTCTAAAGGAAAATACCATGACACAGCTTGGCGTTGGCATCATCGGATGCGGTTATATTGCGACTTCCTATCTGGGGCTGGCCCCACTTTTTAAAGCACTCAATCCTGTTGCGGTGGCTGACATCAACATGGACGCGGCGCACGCACGCGCAGCGGAATACGGCGTGCGCGCCGATACGGTCGATGATCTGTTGAAAGCGCCTGACGTTGATGTGATCGTGAACCTGACCATCCCGGCGGTGCATTTCGAAGTGACAAAACGGATTTTAGAAGCAGGTAAACACGCTTATTCTGAAAAGCCGCTGGTGTTGACCCTGCAAGAGGGCGAAGAACTGCGCGAATTGGCAGCATCTAAGGGACTTTTGATCGGCTCTGCTCCTGATACGTTTCTCGGCGGCGCACATCAACAAGCGCGCGCTGCGATTGATGCGGGCGACGTGGGTCGGATCATTGGTGGGACCTGTCACGTCATGGGCCACGGCATGGAAGCATGGCACCCGAACCCCGATTTCTTCTTTCAACCTGGCGCTGGACCTGTGCTGGACATCGGCCCCTATTACGTGACGAACCTGATCCAGCTCCTAGGGCCTGTGAGATCCGTAGCGGCCTTGGCAACAGCAACCTTTGCCGAACGCACAATCGGCATCGGCCCCCGCAAAGGCGAAACCGTCCCCGTCAACACACTCACGAACATCCACGCGCTGCTTGATTTCGCGAACGGCGCAACCGTGACCCTTGGGACCAGCTGGGATGTCTGGAAGCACGGCCACGCGAATATGGAACTGTACGGCGAAACCGGATCGCTATTTCTCCCCGACCCGAATTTCTTTGGTGGCGTGGTCGAGAAAAGCATCGAAGGCGCGGACATCACAGCGCTGCCTGCATGGGATCACCCCTTTGGCGTGGCCAATCAGGATGACCTTGCTAACTACCGCTGCGCAGGCCTTGCCGATATGGCAACCGCAATCGCCGAAGGGCGCGCGCACAGGTGCAGCATCGATCTAGCCGTTCATGCGGTTGATGTGATGACGAGCATCCTGCGGGCAGGCGAGGAACGACGGTTTATCGACCTTAGCACAACCTGCGAACGCCCCGCCGCACTGTCACCAGATGAAGCGCGGGCGCTACTAGCCTAGAGCCCTGCTTCTGCAGCGATCTGTGCTTTGGATTTGCGAGAACGCTCTGTCGCGGACTTTAGCTGGCCACAGGCGGCCATAATATCCTCGCCGCGCGGGGTGCGGATTGGTGACGCATAGCCTGCTTTGTAAATGATGTCGGCAAATTTGCGGATACGGTTATTCGACGACCGCTTGTATGGCGCACCAGGCCATTCGTTGAACGGGATCAGGTTGATCTTGGCTGGGATGCCTTCGATCAGCTTAATCAGACGATGCGCGTCTTCGTCCGTGTCATTCACGCCGTCAAGCATCACATACTCAAAGGTGATCCGCTCTGAATTTGAAACCTTGGGATAGTCGCGCAAAACGGCGAGCAAATCGGCCAATGGCCACCGCTTGTTGATCGGCACAAGGCGGTCACGGATTTCGTCTGTGGTTCCGTGGAAAGAGATCGCCAACATGCAGCCAATTTCTTGGGCTGTGCGCGCAATCTCTGGGACGACGCCAGATGTCGACAGGGTAATCCGGCGGCGTGACAGGGTAAGGCCTTCGGGGTCCATAGCGATTTTCATAGCGTCGCGCACGTTTTCAAAGTTATAAAGCGGCTCGCCCATGCCCATCAGAACGATATTGGACAGCAAACGCGTCTCGTTCTTTGGCGCGCCTTGTTCTGGCCATTCGCCCAGATCATCGCGGGCGATCATAATCTGACCAACAATCTCGGCGGTGGTTAGATTGCGCACCAGCTTTTGCGTGCCCGTGTGGCAGAAAGAACAGGTCAGCGTGCAGCCAACTTGGCTGGAAATACAAAGCGTGCCGCGATCGGTCTCGGGGATATAAACCACCTCGACCTCGTGACCGCCCGCAATACGCACCAGATACTTGCGGGTGCCATCGTCGGATACTTGACGGGTGACAACCTCTGGCAAGGCTATCACGAAATTCTCAGCCAGCATCGTGCGATAGTCTTTGGCCAAATTGGTCATCAACGCAAAATCACGCGTGCCCCAGTGATACAGCCACTGCCAAATCTGGCCGACCCGCATTTTCGCCTGCTTTTCAGGTGTACCAACAGCAATCAACGCATCACGCATCTGGTCGCGCGACAAGCCAATCAGGTTTTGTGGACCCTCGGGCGCTTTGCGCGGGATGGTCAGCACGTCTTGCGTGATGGGGGCTTTGACGTCCATTTGCATACTCTCAATTCAGGATTAGCCCTGCATATAAGAGAAAGAGGCGGCCTTCACAAGAAAGCCGCCTCCATTACTTCTTCAGAGCATAAATATCCCCGCCGGAGGCATGATTAAATTCGTTAGAATTTGATCAACCCGCGCAGCGGCTGGCGGCCTCATCAACGGCTGCGGTGAAGCCCAGCAGGCTAAATGTGTCTTGGGTCTGCGTGCCACGACCAGAGCGCGCCGTCAGAACGGCATTCGCACCGCGCTTCATAGCGGCCACAAAATTTGCATCTTCTTCTGGGCTAGCAGGCCATGCGGTTTCACCTTGGGTGAACATCTGAAAGCTCGCATCGCCGATTTGGACACTAACGGTCGAATCCGGAGCAAAAGGATAGCCGCCTGTAAACATCACCTGCCCATTCACGTTTTCGCCGGGACGGTAAAACACGATAAGCCGGATATCACCACGGCGCACGTCAACAGTGTTGCCGTCCCGCGTGTTCAGCGTTTCTTTGGGCGCAGAGACGGCCCAGCATTCACTTGGGTCGCTTTCAACAAAAACGCTCCAGTCTGTGCTGGCAGAAACGCGGTTGCTGCTGGCTTCTTGCGCCATAGCGGTGGTCGCCAAAAACATTGCCGCCGCAACGCCAATCATACGTGGAAAATTCAAAATCATCTCACAGCCTCCAAGCTGTCCGTGCCTCTGGAAACCTCATCCGATCCGCGATGCATCTTGTGGCATCTTTGGGACTGGCGAGGTATTGTTCAACTCGATATCCCACCCTTAGCAAATAATCGCGCGGGGGGGAAAGCCCTCAAAACGGCTGTGGGCGTGTTATCGCATGCCACTTTGACAATGTAAGAAGGCAAAAAAATGGCGAATCCGGTAGATATGGTTGAAGTTTGGCGCGGTGGCCTCTTAGAAAACATCCATCAAGGTCACGCAGTTGTGTGTGATGATACCGGCCAAATCATCGAAAGCTGGGGTGATCCTGACCTACTGATTTATCCGCGATCGTCATGCAAAATGCTCCAAGCCTTGCCTTTAGTGGAAAGCGGTGCGGCGGATCGACTGACCGACCGGCATCTTGCGCTGGCCTCTTCTTCGCATAATGCGGCAGCGATCCATACGGATTTAGTCAGTGACTGGCTTAAAGATCTTGGACTGTCTGATAGCGATTTCCGGTGCGGTCCAGCGATGCCAATGGATCAGGATGCGCGCTATGCATTGATCCGCGCTCATCAGGAACCCTGCCAAATCCATAACGAATGTTCGGGCAAGCACGCGGGCTTTCTGACCCTGTCGCAACATCTTGGCGGCGATGCGGATTATGAATTGATCGACCACCCCGTGCAAAAGGTCATCAAAGCTGCGTTCGAGGATGTGACAGGCGAAACCAGCCCGATGTACGGGATTGACGGTTGCTCTGCCCCTAATCACGCCTGCACCCTACATGGGTTGGGCCGCGCGATGTCGTATTATGCCACAGCCCATGACCGTAACGACACCCGCAGCAAGGCTGCGGCGCGCCTGACCAAAGCCATGATAGCTTGCCCTGAATATGTCGCGGGCGAAGGCCGCACTTGCACTGGATTGATGCGTGCGACAGGCAATAAGATCGCGATCAAAACCGGCGCTGACGGTGTGTTTGTCGCAATCGTGCCTGAAAAGCGCATCGGCATTGCGCTGAAGATGATGGATGGTGTCAATCCAGCGCAGAACTGCGTGATAGCTGCCCTTTTGGTGCGGCTTGGCCTGTTGGACCCCAAACACCCAGAGGCCGTTTTGCGAATGAATCCTGCCATCAAGAACCGTCGTGACTTTGTCACCGGCTATATGCGCCCCACGTCCACCTTGCTTGACGCATCCTATAACCTGAGGTCCTCATAATGTCGTTTACCCTTGCCACTTGGAACATCAACTCTGTCCGTCTGCGTGAAAATATTGTGGCCCGCCTGATGCGTGACGAAGCACCAGATGTGCTGTGCCTGCAAGAATGCAAAAGCCCTGTCGATCTGATCCCGCTCGAAC
>NZ_JAFMHR010000038.1 GCF_017854415.1 Yoonia sp.
GCGCCCTTGTTAGCGGTGCTTACTACAGTGGCAAGCGCGCCGCGAAAAAGGTAGCTGCGGCGCTTGGTGATTGAGGCTGGTGCCCCACTCAACGCGTTTCACTTGCTGCCATTCAGCAAATGGGCCGCGTCGTGGACAACATCATCGGGCGTATAAAGTATGCGGGGGTCAGGCGGAATTGCCACTGACTTATCCTTATCGGGATAATCTAGCGACGAAAGAAAGTGCTTCATACAGTTGAGGCGGGCACGTTTTTTGTCATTTGAACGGATTACTGTCCAAGGCGCATCAGCGGTATCCGTGTAAAAGAACATCGCTTCCTTCGCTTCAGTGTAGTTGTCCCATTTATCGAGGCTCGCACGATCAATCGGGGAAAGCTTCCACTGCTTCAACGGGTCCGTTTCGCGCGATGCAAAACGCTTGCGCTGTTCCTCTTGCGTGACCGAAAACCAGTATTTGAATAACTTGATGCCGCTACGCGTTAGCATCCGCTCGAATTCGGGAGTCTGACGCATAAATTCGAGATATTCGTTTGGCTTGCAGAACTGCATGACGCGCTCAACGCCCGCGCGGTTATACCACGATCGGTCGTATAAAACGATCTCTCCGGCCGTTGGCAAATGCTTGACGTAGCGCTGGAAATACCACTGCCCGCGTTCTTCATCCGATGGCTTATTGAGCGCCACGACACGCGCCTCGCGGGGATTCAAATGTTCTGTAAACCGCTTGATTGTGCCGCCTTTGCCAGCCGCGTCGCGACCTTCGAACAGCATAACGATCTTCTGTCCGGTTTCTTGCGCCCACTTTTGTACCTTGAGCAGTTCGACTTGCAACGCAGCCTTCTCGGCTTCATACGCCCGTCGACCCAATGGCTTGGCGTATGGATACTCTCCTTGCTCGAAACCACTAATTTTCTGGGACAACGCAGAGCATTCTCCAGCTTTCACATCCGCCACGACTTGTTCCATTAATACGCCCTTTCAGTTGTGCAACAGCATAGCCGAAGGGCGCAGGGCTGGCTTTGATGTGGGTCAAGGCTTGGATCTAACGCGGCTTTTTCAAAGCCTCGAACCCGATGATGACGTCTAGCAGTTCGGTCGTAATTTCGCTTTGGCGCACCGACCTTGTCTCAGACAACAGCGCTTCTAAACGATCATCGACCGATTGCTCCGCCTGGGTCATCAGTGCCAGACGGGCTGCGTTCTCGGTGACCAGCGCCTCGGCTGCAGCCCGAAACAGGCTGGCAAACAGGTGGCCACGCAACAGAGCCCGAAACAACGCAGGAGGTGGCATCGTAAAAGACGGCAGACTACGCGAAGCCCAGGGTTTGTTTTGCAACCCCTGTACCAAGTCGCGATCAAGCGGCAGCAAAGCAATAGTTTCCGGTCGTTGACCCATCGCCCCATCCCGTGCGAAATAGCCCAGCCAAACAGCTATGTCATCTGCCCCACGGGCCCGCTGCATGTCGTCAAGGTGGCGGGTCAGAAGGTTGGCAAGCCGCCCAATCCCATCGACGGATGCTGGCGGAAGAAACGTTTCATCAGGGGCCAAGCCTTGATCTCGCAAGGCGTCCGCCATTTGTGCGCCGATGCACAGGACATTGGTTTGCGCCAAGCGATCGCCAAACTGTTGCGCGATATGGCTGGCCAATGCTTCGTTGTAGTTCCCGCACAAGCCATGATCCGACCCGAAAACGATCAAGACTTTGGAGGTGATTGTTGACTGCTGGTTTTCAAGCGGGCCAATTTGGTTAAGTAGGGCGTGCAAACCCATCAGAACTGTATCGTGGTAAGCCTCTATAGCGCGGGCTGCGTGTTCGTAGGGTGCCGCATTGATCACCGACAGCGTCTTCATGGTATGAACGATGCTCCGGATACCTTGCATACTGGCGGTGCGACGCGACAGAACTTCAAGACTTTGTGCCATGCCCGCCTCCAGTGCGCGCGCGCGCGGCCCGTCCAAGCGCGATCATCTGATGTCGGTCGTCATCAGTCAGGGCGGCGTTTTCGCGTATGTGTTTTGCAACGCCCTGCAAATCGCGCGCGGCGGACTTTCTCAGTGCCGACATCACAGACCCGCTTTCCGCCTCGCTCAGGCCGTCAAACTGACCCTCCATCGCCGTGACAAGAACGGTGAGCTGTTCAATCGCAGGCATCGGATCACGCTCGGCCTGCCGCAGTGCCGCGCGCACGGCAGCGCCGCGTGTCAATCGTGACCGCGTCGCATCGTCTAGGCGAGTACCAAATCGCGCAAAATCCTCTAGCTCTTCGAACTGAGACAGCGTGACCCGCAAATTGCCAGCCACAGACCGGAACGCTTTGGTTTGTGCTTTGCCACCTACCCGACTAACCGAGACCCCAAGATCAACGGCCGGAAACTGGTTTTTGCGCACCAACCGTGGCGAAAGATAGATTTGCCCATCCGTGATCGAAATCAGGTTTGTGGGGATATAGGCGGACAGGTTTTCGGCCTGTGTTTCGACCACTGGCAAGACGGTGATCGATCCGCCGCTCGTGAACTGCCCTGCCCGTTCGAGTAAGCGCGCATGGATATAGAATATATCACCTGGAAACGCCTCGCGGCCGGGTGGACGGCGCAACAGCAGCGAAAGCTCGCGGTAGGATCGCGCATGATGGGTCAGGTCATCAAGAATAACCAACACGTCCTTGGATTGATCCGAGAAGTATTCCGCCATAGTTAACGCCGCATAAGGCGCCACATAGGCAAGCCCTGCAGCATCCTCGTCACCTGCAGCTAGCACAATTGTTTGCTTGGACATGCCGCCGTCACGGATCGCACCAATTACCTTTGCGACGGCGTCCCCGCGCTGTCCGATAGCGCAGTAGATACAAATCACATTCGTGTCTTTCTGGTTCAGGATCGTATCAACGGCGAGCGATGTTTTGCCCGTCTGCCGGTCGCCGATGATCAACTGGCGCTGTCCCAGCCCGATTGGCACAGCAGCATCAACCACCTTGATCCCTGTCGCAAGCGGCCGCGATATCGCGCGTCGGTCAAGAATTGGCGGGGCTTCTGCCTCAACGGGCCGAACTGCTTGTGCCCCAATTGGTCCCTTTTCATCTTGCGGATTGCCAAGGGCGTCAACGACCCGGCCCAACAAGGAATACCCGACTTTGGTGCTGACAACTTGGTGGGTCCGCATCACGCTTTCACCGACGGTGACGCGGCTGGACGGACCCAACAAGACCACGCCCAACCGCCCCGGTTCAAGATCCAGCACAATGCCCTGAACGCCGCTGCCGAATTGCAGTAACTCATCTGATAGCGCTTGCTCCAACCCTTCAACGATGGCGATCCCGTCGCCGACCTCGGCGACCGTACCAATCTCGCTCAGCCGTGGAGCGGGCGACGGCGCGTCCAAAAGCATCTTCAAAAGCGTCTGGGGCGTATGTTTTGTCTGGACCACTTCGCCGCTCATGGGACTTTGCCTGTTGCGTCAATGCCCGTAGCTAGTTGTTCCTGCATTACAGCATCCAGACTGTCGATGTAGGACGCCACCGTCCATTCCAGTTCCGCGCCACCAATCCGCAAAACAATGCCCGGAGCCTGCTTTTCATTCACCTCGAAACGTATGGCAATTTGTGGAAAATAGCGCTGCAGTCTCGTGGTCAGTTCACCTTCGACCGTAACTGGCAACGTCGCTTGCGATGTTATGACTGCTTCCGAAGCCCGCCCCGCAGCACGCCCCAGATCAGGCAGCATCGGCTTGATTTTGCCCACAAGGTGGTGGGCAATCCGCGCTTCCAAGTCCTCGTCCGCCAGATCTTTTAGGGCCTTTCGGGTCAACAACAACAAGGCCTGTGCGCCTGCCTTATGCATTTTTTCTATGTATTTCTGCGCCTCGTCGTCCAGATGTGCCTGCCACGTTGCATGTTCTTGGTTCAGCCGTTTCTGCGCCTCGGCCAGCAGCACATCGCGCTGTTCTTCGGCGGTCTTTCGGATCGTTTCTGTCATCTGTGACTGCGCGACGTTCAAAGCCTGCACTTTGTCTTGATAGGCCTGCTCCACCGACTGGGCCTGTTCTTTGGCTTGGACAGCCTCTTGCATACGCTGTCTGATTTCAACTTCACGCGCATCGATGCCATCCAGAATGGGACGGTACAAAAACCGCTTTAGCAGCCAGACAAGCACCAGAAAATTAGCGATCTGGGCTGCGACAGTGATCCAGTCAATCGACATAAATCAGCTACCTGCCGCCTGTGCGGCTTCGACCGCAGCGGTCCAAAATGGATTGGCAAAGATCAGGATCATCGCAACAACAAAGCAATAGATCGCTGTGGATTCGATCATCGCTAGGCTGACAAACAAAGTGCGCGAAATGGCCGATGAAGCATCAGGTTGTTGCGCAATAGCAGTCAATGCCGTCGCCGCTGCGCGTCCTTCACCAAGGGCGGGACCAATTGCCCCGAACGATACTGTCAGTCCCGCTGTAAAGATCGAAATTGCAGCGATTAAGCCTAGGTCAGTCATGGCGTTTCCTTTTCTGAATTGGAAGGTGGAGCAGTCGCGCCCGAGATGTAGACCGTCGCCAAGATCGCAAAAATATAGGCTTGGATCAGGCCTGTCAGCAGTCCCAGAACATCCATCACAACTGGAAAGAAGAAGGGCGCGACGCTGAGCAAAATCGCGGCAATAACAGCACCACTCATGATGTTGCCATAGAGACGGATCGCCAAGGATATCCCGCGCGAAAACTCGGAAATGATGTTAAACGGAAGCATGATGAACGATGGCTGAATATAGGTTTTCAGATATCCGCCCAGACCACGGCTGGTAATCCCGAACAGCGGCACCGCAATCAGAACTGACAGGGCCAGTGCCGTTGTCGTCGATAGCGAGGCTGTCGGCGGCGCGAAGCCCGGCACGACAAGCAACAGGTTCGACACCGCGACAAACAAAAACAGTGTTCCAGCGAAATATAACAGGTGCCGCTCGCGGCGGCCTGCCACCTCTTCGATCTGGCTTTCAATCCCCTGCACGATCACTTCCAGCGTCGTGCGCCAACGATTTGGTGGCACGTCCGGTCGCAAGTTACGGGTAATCACAATAGCCACCCCTGTCAGCAACACCATGACCACCCACGTATAGAAAACCGTCGCGTTGATAGGGATGCCCCACGCGCTGAATACGACAGTTTGATCCGGGGACAGGTTCATGTGGCGCCTCTTGAGGGCGCGTTGACGCGCGCGATAGTGATTGCAATGAAGCGCACAAAGACAAAGGCGGCGGCGTAGCCTAGGAAAGACCACGGCCCGCCCTGCTCCGCGATCAGCCAACCAATGCCCAAGAGGGCGGCGATCCGAACTATGGAGCTCAGCACAAGCAGCCCGACGGGTTTGCTGGATCGCATCGCCATCCGCACCCCCAGTCGGAGGCCCGCAAAGAAAACAACACTCGTAGCGGCTCCGATTGCCAAACCCAGCATCAATGCAGCCCAATCAAAAGGTATCATTTGTTGCCACCTTCCTTGTTAATCCATGCTGCAGAAATGAAACCGCCAATCACAACACCCCCGAGGATCAAAGCGAGCGTCCAAGAAAATCCCTGCGGCGCGACGCGGTCCAACCAAAGCCCCAGAAACGCTCCGCCAACTGTTGGCACAGCAATTGACCACCCGATCATCCCGAATGTCCCAATACCGCGCAGCGGGCTTGGACCCGGATTATCGCGCCGCGACTTCATGCGATCAGCTTGGCGTGCAATATCCGCCGCCGGTTTATCGGGGTCACGCGTCAAGATATTGGCCTTTGCAATTCGGCGAAACGGCGCACCATGTTCGCCTCGAGCCGCGATAGCGCAGATCGCGCCTGCCGTTCTTCTTCATCCATCTGGACAAAACTGACTTCTACGGTGTCCCGCAATGTATCGAGCGCGTCGCCGCGCACGCCCCGCAGGGCGACAACGACAACCTTGTGGCCCTTTTTTACCAAGAGCCCTTCGTCTAGACCGAAAATTCCTTCGGACCCGTCAGGCAACTGGAGGGTTAGAACGGACGGCACAATTGCGGTCACGAAATCAATATGGTTCGGCAAAATCCCAAAGCTGCCATTTGGTGCCACACCAGTGATGCGGTCCGCCTGCCCTTGATAAAGTGTGCGGGTCGGAAGACGCAGGGTCACACTCATTTCTGGTGCCATACTCATGGGGACGCCTCCAAATCCTGCAGGCCACCGATCATGTAATATGCGCTTTCTGGCAGATCGAATGCCGTCTGGTTCAGGATGGTTTCGCACCCGTCCAACGTCTGCGCGACGGGCACCATGCTGCCCTTGGTCCCGCTAAAGGATTCCGTGGTCACGAAGGGCTGCGTCAAAAACCGCTCTAGCCGGCGGGCACGCGCGACTGTTGCGCGGTCGGCTGATGAGAGTTCCTCTAACCCCAACATCGCGATAATGTCGCGCAGTTCCTCATACTCGGCCAGGGTGCGACGCACCGCGCGTGCAATATCGTAATGCCGCTGGCCGACCACCGACGGTGTTAACATAACCGAGGCTGATGCGAGCGGATCAACCGCAGGATAAAGCCCCTCGCTGGCCCGCTTGCGCGACAGAACCACCGACGCAGACAGATGCGAAAAAATGTGAGCAGCGGCTGGATCAGTGAAATCATCTGCCGGCACGTAGACCGCTTGGATCGATGTGATCGCCCCACGTTTGGTCGAAGTGATACGTTCCTCCAACCCAGCCAATTCCGTCGCCAATGTAGGTTGATACCCCACCCGCGACGGCATTCGGCCCATTAGACCCGAAACTTCTGAACCTGCTTGCACAAAGCGGAAAATATTGTCGATCAGCAGCAAGACGTCTTGCCCTTTGTCGTCGCGAAAATACTCGGCCATTGTGAGGGCAGTTTTACCCACCAGAAAGCGCACTCCAGGGGCTTCGTTCATTTGCCCAAATAACATCACGGTCTTGTCCCGCACCCCGGCTTCGCCCATTTCGCGGTAAAGTTCTTCGGCCTCTCGCGACCGCTCGCCGATGCCACAAAACAGGCTAACACCTTTGTGATGCTGGACGGTGTTGTTGATCAGTTCCGTGATCAGCACCGTCTTGCCCACACCCGCACCGCCGAACAGTCCGGTTTTTCCACCGCGTTCTATTGGCGACAAAAGATCAATCGCCTTAATGCCCGTTTCAAGAATTTCAGAGTGCAGCACACGGTCGCTTAATTTAGGCGGGCTTTGATGAATCGCACGACGCTCTGGTGCATCCGGGGCGGGGCGACCGTCGATCGGCGCGCCAAATACATTGAGCATCCGACCCAATACCGCATCGCCCACCGGCACCATGATCGGCCCACCTGTCGCATGGACAGGCATACCAAGGCCAAGCCCCCGCACAGGCGCCATGGCAATAGCCCGTACCATCCTGCTCCCGATCAGTGCCAAGACTTCCAGCGCCACGTCTCCGGCGTAGAGCAGGTCGTGGATGTGCGGCACCTTTCCCGTGAATGACACGTCGACAACGCCTCCGCGAATGGCAGCAATATGGCCATCAGCGGATGTATCAAGGTTGTGGGCGACGGCGGTGTTCATCGCTTTTCCATGCGCTGTTTTGCAATGCGCGTACCTGCGCTGCCGTCAAGAATGGCCAGCGCATCAGAAAGGCGCCCGATACCCGCAAAACCGCCTACTGCTGCAAAATCACAAGCGGCGCTGATTTTTGGCCCCATCGACCCTTGGGGAATATCAAGTGCCCGCCCCTGATCCGGGGTCAGATTAGCAATTGGCGCCGCGGTGTCGCAGCCGAAATTCCGATAAACGGCATCGACATCCGTCAGCAACAACAAGGCGTCTGCCCCTATATTTTTAGCAAGAAGGGCGCTGGCCGCATCCTTGTCGATGACGGCCTCGACGCCGATCATGCTGCCATCAGTGCGTCGGACCACCGGAATACCGCCCCCACCTGCACAAATCACAATCACGCCCTGATCAAGCAACAACCGCACAACCCGCATGTCAGGTATTTCAACGGGCGCCGGTGAAGGCACAACACGGCGCCAATGATCGCCATCTTGCGCAATCGTCCATCCGGCAGATTTTGCGCGCGTCTCGGCCTCTTGCTTTGAATAAACAGGGCCGACAAATTTTGTCGGCACCTGAAAGGCAGGATCGCGTGGGTCAACGACGACTTGGGTCAATAACGTTGCTACCGCATGGTCATGGCCAAGGGTGTTTTCCAGCTCTTGTTCGATCAGGTAGCCGATCATGCCTTCGGTTTCAGCCCCCAAAACATCCAGCGGATAAGCCTCGGTTGGCTTGTAAGACGCGCCCTGCAAGGCGAGCAGCCCAACTTGCGGCCCGTTGCCGTGTGTGACGATCAACTGATGTCCGGCACGCACAATCCGCGCCAGCGCTGCTGCTGCCATTTTCACATTGGCACGCTGCGCCTTTGCGGTCAGAGGTTGGCCACGTCGCAACAGTGCATTGCCGCCGATAGCTGCCACAACCAGCATCTTACGATCCCAATGTGGCGACAAGAACCGCCTTGATCGTGTGCAACCGATTTTCAGCCTGATCAAAAACAATCGAGGCGGGGCTTTCAAACACGTCGTCGGTGACTTCCATCGCCTCAAGGCCGAAGTCAGTCCTGATTTGCGCGCCCACTGTGGTCTCGGAATTGTGGAACGCAGGCAGGCAATGCATAAAGCACGCGCGGGGATTGCCGGTTTTGGCCATCACATCTGCTGTCACCTGATATGGCTGCAGAAGTCTGATCCGTTCGGCCCATTTCTGTTTGGCCTCGCCCATCGATAGCCAGACATCGGTATAGACGAAATCAACCCCGTTAACGGCCGCATCCACGTCGTGGGTGATTGTGATCCGCGCGCCGGTTTGTGCGGCTATTGCCTTCGCCTCATCACGGATAACCTGGGCGGGCCAAAGGCTTTCGGGTGCGCAAAGGCGCACGTCCATCCCCATCTTTACCCCACCGATCAACAGGCTGTCGCCCATGTTGTTGCCCGCATCCCCCAAGAACGCAAAAGCCACTTGGTGCAGCGGTTTTTCGACTTGTTCCTGCATGGTCAGGAAATCAGCCAGGATTTGGGTTGGATGAAATTCATTCGTCAATCCGTTGTAAACGGGCACACCCGAAAACGCGGCCAGCTCTTCGGCGATTTTTTGACCAAATCCACGGTATTCGATCGCATCATAGATCCGCCCCAAAACACGCGCTGTGTCCTTGACGGATTCCTTGTGGCCGATGTGGGACCCCGTCGGGCCAAGATAGGTGACACGCGCGCCCTGATCATATGCTGCCACCTCAAAGCCAACACGGGTGCGCGTGCTGTCTTTCTCGAAGATCAACGCGATGTCTTTGCCTTCGAGCTGTGGCACTTCTGTGCCTGTGTATTTCGCGGTCTTCAGGTCTGCGGCGAGTTTCAGCAGAAATGCGATTTCTTTTGGCGAAAAATCACGCAAGGTCAGAAAGTGACGGTTTTTCAGATTGTAAGCCATTTGGAGCCACCTTTCGGGGTCAATTAGGTCGGGTTAAACGGGATCGCGCATCGTCGGGCAGCTCATGCAATGGCCGCCGCCGCGACCGCGCCCCAACTCGGCACCGGGAATCGCCAGAACCTCTATTCCAGCCGCTTTGAGGGCTGCATTGGTGTCGTCATTGCGGTCGTAGCCAATCACGACGCCAGGGCGCAGGGCCAGCACGTTGTTGCCATCGTTCCACTGCTCGCGTGCGCGCTCTTCTTGTGTGGAGCCGCCGGTTGGGACAATTTGCAAACGCTTAAAGCCCAAGACTTCGGCAACGATGTCAAAGATCGGACGCGGGTCCTGACGGAACTGAAGCGGCGCGCGCCCTTCGCCGGGGCGAATATCGTAGCAAAGCAATTCATCCGCGACCTCTTTGAAGGTCGTGACCACATCGCCGCCGCACAGTGTAAAAATCGTATCAAGATGCATCGCCGCCCGCGACTTGGGGATACGGAAAGCCAAGACACGCTGTGCGGCACCTGTATCAAACAACGCTTCGGCGAGCTGTCCAATTCCTTGCGGTGACGATCGTTCACCCATGCCAACCAGAACGGTGCCGTCACCAACGGGCATAATGTCACCACCCTCTATGGTCGCCAGCCCATGGTCGACTGTCGGGTCGCCCCAGTGAAATGTCGTCTTGCCCGCGAATTTGGGATGAAACTTGTAGATTGCCGTATTCAGCAACGTCTCGGGGCGTCTTGCAGGCCAATGCATCGGATTGACGGCAACACCGCCAAATATCCACGCAGAGTTATCACGGGTGAACAGGGCATTTGGCAGCGGCGGCAAGATGAAACCATGCTGCCCAAGATAACTGCCAAACAGTCCGGTTGGCGCAAAGTCCAGATCGTCAATTGCCAGCCCGCCCAGCAGGTAGTCTGCCAACCGAGGTCCTGACAATTCGTCCATCCAATCGCGCAACGCGGACGTCATTCCGACACCTACTTGATCTGGTGTAATCCGGTGATCCAAAATCCATTTTCGGCCTTCAGTGATATCAAGCGTCTGCGCAAGAAGTTCGTTAACATCCAAGACTTCGACGCCTTCGTCGCGCATGGTGTCCGTAAAGACGTCATGATCCTTTTGCGCCTGTTTGACCCAGAACACGTCATCAAACAGCAGATCCTTGCAGTTTTCAGGCGTGAGGCGGCGGTGCGCAAGACCGGGCCTGCATACGATTACTTGCCGCAGTGTGCCTGTTTCTGAATACACGCCAAGAGATTGATCTGACATTTTCTCGCCTTTCCAAGCTTTCTAAAAAAGGGCCGCAACACTAAGTACGGCGCTGATAAAGACAGTCAGGATCAACAGCAGTGGCCAGATAAACGCGAGCCAGCAGTCATAGGACACCCGCCCGATTGCCAAGCCGCCAACAACAACAGCAAAAGTCGGGTTGATCAAATTCACGAGACCGTTCGCCGATTGATAGGCTGTCACGGTCAAGTCACGCCCGACACCGGCGAAGTCCGCTAGGGGTGCCAGAATGGGCATCGTCAATACCGCAAGCCCGGACGAAGACGGCACGAAAAAGCTCATGCCGATTTGGATCCAGAACATCAAATTGATGAAGACCAAGTCGTTCAACCCCGCCAACGTCTGCTCTGCGCTGTGCAGTATCGTGTCGGCAATCAGGCCGTTGTCCATGATCACGACGATGCCACGGGCAAGGCCCACAACAAGGGCGACACCCAAAAGCTCGCGCGCGCCGTCAATGAAGCTACCGGTCAATTTCTTTTCACCCATGCGCCCGATAACGCCAATCACGATCGCAGAACCGAGGAACAGTGCACCCATGCGCGCCATCCACCATTCCTGCGTGGACACGCCCCAAATCATGACCAGGAACGTCAGCGCGAAAATGATCAGCACAACCGATTGTGTCCCGGTCAGTTGCGGAACCGCGTCCTTAACTTGATTGGGTTTCAAGAATATTTTGCGATGGGCTGCGGCATGTTTCGCGACGACTGACAACGATGGGTCTGCTTTGACGCGGCGGGCGTAGCGCATCACATAAGCGGCGCAAATGACTAAACCCCCGATCAGCAAAACGAAGCGAAGCACGATGCCGTCCGTAAAAGGAATGCCCGCAGCATTCGCGGCAATGACTGTTGCAAACGGGTTAATCGTCGAGCCAAGCACACCGACCCCCGCACCGATTAAAATGATGGCAACTCCGGTGACTGCGTCATAGCCCGCAGCGATCATCACCGGGATCAGGATCGCGTAGAACGCCAGCGTTTCCTCGGCCATGCCGTAAGTGGTTCCGCCGATTGCAAACAGCGTCATCATGATCGGGATCATCCATATCTCGCGGCCTTCCAGTTTACGCATGGCGCTGCGGATGCCGGTATCAATTGCACCCGTCGCATTCACGACGCCCAGAAATCCCCCCAGAAACAGAACGAAGAGCGCGACATCAATGGCATTTGCCGCGTAACTATCGGGGTCATAAAACCCGGCACCTGGTGCCAGCATGACGTCGACAAAGCCCTGCGGATTGGGATCAACGATCTGATAGGTCCCCGCCACCGCGACCTCGCGGCCGACGGTGTCGTTCATCACCCGATCATAGCTGCCCGCCGGAATGATCCACGTCAGAGCAGCCACAAGAATTATCAAAAGAAACAGGATCGTATAGGCCGTCGGAAAGCGGCTTTCGATGACCGCCTCTGGGTCGTCGTTTATTTGCGGTTCAATCGCCATGGCGTATCTCCTGTCGCAGCATCTGTCCGGCAAACTCAACCAACATGCAGTTGAATGTGGACCTCGGGTCAGAACTGACAGGTTATGCGCAAACAGGATTGATATGCGTCAATCGGCAGGCAAAACGGATTTAGGTTCGGGTTCGCGCTGCATGTGTTCTACATGACAATGCGGTACCTATCGCATCGGCTTAGGTCGCTTTGCCCAACTGCAATAAGATCGGGCAGTCAGGCCGGTCGTCGCCAGCACAATCGCGGACCAAGTCGGACAGCGTGCGCTGCATATTTTGCAAATCAGAGATCTTTGTCTCGATCTGCTGTAAATGTTCTTTGGCAATTGCGCGTACATCCGAACTGGCGCGGCCGGTGTCCTCCCAAAGGGCAAGCAAATTACGGCAATCTTCAATCGTAAAACCCAGCGCCCTAGCGCGACCCAAAAACGTTAGTTTGTGGATGTCACTTTCCCGAAACGCGCGGTAGCCGTTCGCATCACGCAGCGGTTTTATCAGGCCGATATCCTCGTAATACCGGATTGTCTTGGACGGAAGCCCCGCTCTTTCGCCCGCTTGCCCGATATTCATGCGACATCCCCCACCCGCTTGACCCAGCGCAAGCGCAACGCGTTGGACAACACAAAAACACTCGACAAGGCCATCGCTCCTGCGGCCAACATTGGTGACAATAAAGGGCCGCCAAAGACATAAAGCCCCCCCGCCGCAACCGGGATAAGCGCCGTGTTATAGGCAAAAGCCCAGAACAGGTTTTGACGGATGTTGCGCATGGTGCTGCGGCTGATCTCAAACGCATTCACCACGCCACCAATATCACCCGACATCAAAACGACGTCAGCGCTTTCAATCGCCACATCTGTGCCTGTGCCGATCGCAATTCCCACGTCTGCCACTGCCAGCGCTGGCGCGTCGTTGATGCCGTCGCCCACATAGGCCAGCGTCGCGCCATTCTTGCGCAAGTCGTTCAAAGCCGCGACTTTGCCCTCCGGCAACACCTCGGCCACGACGTTATCAATACCAAGCTTGTCTGCGATCACCTGCGCGGTTGCTTTATTGTCGCCTGTGATCATTACAACCTGCTTGCCCATTGCATGCAGTGCGGCAATGGCCTGCGGTGTGGCTGGTTTGATTGGATCAGAGACACCGATCAATGCGGCCAATTTTCCATCTATTGCAACGTATAGCGGCGTCTGCCCTTCGCGCGCGATTTCATGGGAACGCGCAGCCAAAGCATCTGTCACAACCCCTTCGCGGATCATCAATCTGTCTGCGCCGATCAGGACGGTTTTGCCATCGACCTGCGCTTGAACACCAAAACCTGTCAGGCTTTCAAAACTATCAAGCGGTTGCGGTGCCAACTCTTTCGCATGACCTGCTCGCACAATCGCTTGCGCGATCGGATGCTCTGACATCGCCTCGACACTCGCAACGGTTTGCAAGACAGTGTTTTCATCAAACCCGTCACATAGCGCAAATTCAGTCAACTCCGGTCTGCCAGCCGTCAGAGTGCCTGTCTTGTCAAACGCCACGATCTGCGCGTTTTGGAGAGCTTGCAGTGCGTCACCTTTGCGAAACAGCACGCCCATTTCTGCGCCGCGTCCCGTGCCCACCATAATCGACGTAGGCGTCGCCAAACCCATCGCGCAAGGGCATGCCACGATCAATACGGACACCCCAGCAACAAGCGCAAAGCCAAGCGCTGGATCAGGGCCAAATACCAACCAAGCCAGCACCGTCAATATGGCCAAAACCAACACAGCGGGCACAAAATACATGGTGATCTTATTCACGAGGTCTTGGATTGGCAGTTTGGTGCCTTGCGCGTCTTCGACCATCTGAATGATCTGGGCCAACATCGTATCAGCGCCGGTTTTGGTGACCGTAAAGCTGAATGACCCCGTGCCGTTCACGGTGCCGCCAGTTACCGCAGCGCCCTGCGATTTCTCGACCGGAACGGGTTCACCACTGATCATGCTTTCGTCAATGAATGTCGCACCTTCTGCCACGACCCCATCGAGTGCAATACGTTCGCCGGGCCTTACCCGGATGATGTCTCCGACAGCAATCGCATCAATATCGACCTCTGTTGCTTGCCCGTCGCGCAAAACCAAAGCCGTCTTTGGCTGTAAACCTACTAGCTTGCGGATCGCCTCGCCGGTGCGCCCTTTTGCCCGCGCCTCTAGCCAGCGCCCCAGCAAAATCAGGGTCACAATGACAGCGGCCGCCTCGAAATATACCGCCTGCGTGCCGTCGGGCAATACTGAGGGGGCAAACGTCGCGACGGTGGAAAATGCCCAAGCAGCACCAGTGCCGATTGCGACCAGTGCGTTCATATCCGGCGCACCCTTCAACAGGGACGGTATGCCTTTGGCAAAGAAAGTACGCCCCGGCCATGCCAAGACAAGCGTGACCAACGCGAACTGCATCACCCAACTGGTTTGCAGTCCGATGTTCGCCATAACCCAGTGATGCACACCAGGGATAAAGTGGCTGCCCATTTCAATGACGAAAACCGGCAGCGTAAAGAACAGCGCAATCATAAAACGCCGCGACAGCGCGACCGCCTCATCTGCTTTACGGTCGACTGCAGCAGTCGTTTTGCTGCGCGGTTTTGCAGCATACCCCGCTTTGGTTGCCACAGCGGACAGGGTTTCTGGTGTTGTGACACCTTTCAAATAACTGAGTGTTGCCGTCTCCGAGGCAAGGTTGACGGAAACATCTGTCACCCCCTCTGCGTCTTTCAACGCAGCCTCCACACGTCCGACGCATGAGGCGCAGCTCATATCTGCAACCTCCAGAACGGTTTGTTCGACCTGCGCGGGGTAACCTGCAGTGGTCAAGGCTTGCGTAATTTGCCCCACGTCAGCGGGGTGATCAAAATGCACAGTCGCCAATTCATTTGCGAGGTTCACGACTGCGTCCTGAACACCCGCCACACCCAGCAACGCTTTTTCAGCGCGCCCGACACAGGACCCGCAGTTCAGCCCCGCAAGTTGCATTCTAAGAGTATCGGTCATGTTGGTGCGTCCAATTGAAGTTGTCGCACTCTACATAGGGGTTCCACTCACTGGAAGGTCAATGGCTTTAGATCAGTTTTCTGAAATTAGCCGTCTTCACGCGCTTGTGCGACAAGACTTTGCAGCTCATCAAGCGGCACAGCACCCGGCACCAATGCGTTGCCAATGACAAAAGCCGGTGTGCCGGTAAAGCCTAGGCTTTGCGCCAAAGAGTTTGATGCCGCGATATGGGCGGTCACTTCTTCGCTCTCCATATCCGCGATCAACTTTTCAAGGTCCAATCCGATACCGCGTGCAGCCGCCAGAATTGATGCTTCTTCGGCGCGACCGCGCAGTTCCATCAATGCCCAGTGCATTTCTGCATATTTGCCCTGCGCGCGCGCAGCCAAGGCAGCACGGGCAGCCAAAACGGACCCTTCGCCCAAAATCGGCCATTCGCGGTAAACGACACGCACGTCATCGTCGGCTGCCAACAGTGCCTTGACGTCTGCCGCTGCGCGTTTGCAGTACGGGCAATTATAGTCAAAAAACTCTACAATGACCGCGCTGGCGTCCGCATCACCGACAAAGGGCGCGTTAGGGTCGTTCAGTAGAAAATCATTCTGCTGCGCCAATGTCTGCGCATTTTCGACGGCTTGCTGTGCTGTACGTTGTTCGTCGAGGATCGCGACAGCGTCCATGATGATCTGCGGGTTTTCCAATATCGCCTCAAGGGCCAGTTGTTTGATCCGCTCGTCCGTCAACTCTTGCGCGGTCGCGGCAAAGGGCAGTCCAGCAATGGCGGCTATCATCAAAAGGTGGCGCATGGGTTATCCTATCATTGGTCGGCAGGTAAATCGTTTGCGGCATAAAACCATTTCACCACACGATGCGCCAGACACATCTGTGTCACACCTTGATCGCCACACCTGCGCGTAAACGACGCGCATACCGTCAACCTGCCTTGCCGCGCCTGACCCTTGCGCGTAATTGGCTTGTATGAACAGCCAAGGCTCTTTCAAGCGATCCGCAGTGCGCGGCGCCTTCACCGCGATTGCAGTGACCGTCACCATCATTTGCGTGATCCCCTATGTTGGTGTGCTCGCCGCTGCTGCTTCTGGCTCACTCGAAACACTAAGTCAGTTGGCGCAGACCGTTCTGGGACGGTACACAGCCACAACGCTTATTTTGGTAGCCCTTGTAATGACCGGAAGCGCGATCATCGGCGCAGGGGCTGCGTGGCTGGTCACAATGACTGAATTTCCAGGGCGTCGCTGGCTTGAGATTGCGTTGGCCTTGCCATTGGCGTTCCCGGCTTACGTGTTGGCCTATGGCTATACGCATGTTTTGGATCATCCCGGGGTCGTCCAAACGATGCTGCGCGATATTACTGGATGGGGTCCGCGCGATTATTGGTTTCCAGAAATCAGATCCATCGGCGGGGCTGCATTGATGTTGACGCTCGTTTTGTACCCTTACGTTTATCTTTTGGCCCGCGCGGCGTTTGCAGCACAAGGAGCTAGCACATTCTTGGCTGCTCGTGTCTTGGGTCGGTCGCCCTTTGCAGCGTTTATGTCCGTTTCCCTGCCTATGGCGCGCCCTGCGATTGCGTCCGGTGTGATGCTTGTCGCGATGGAAACGATCGCGGATTTTGGCACGGTGGCCTATTTCGGAGTGCAAACTTTTGCCGTTGGAATTTACACGAGTTGGTTCACGATGGCAGACCGTGCCGCCGCTGCCCAACTCGCGCTGGGGCTGCTTAGCTTTGCATTGCTGCTGGCCATGTTGGAACGCACCAGTCGCGGCGGCGCAAAATACGCCAATGGTCGGCGCAATGCACCGATGCAGCGGATTGCCCTTGGCAAAGGTCAGCGGCTGGCAGCAAGCGCATTTTGTTTGACCCCTGTTCTGCTGGGGGTACTGCTGCCCGTTCTTGCTCTTGGAACGATGGCAATTGGATCAGAACAAGATTTGCTAAGCCCCCGCTATCTTGGGTTTATCAAGAACTCGCTGATGTTAGCCAGTATCGCCGCAGTTCTGGCCGTGACCGCAGCTTTGGTGCTTGGCACGCTGCACCGTGTGCGGGCAAATAGGCTGACGGGCACATCGCTATATCTTGCGCGCATCGGCTATGCCGTGCCCGGTGGTGTGATTGCGGTCGGCTTGTTGGTGCCATTCGCGGCGTTCGACAATGCCCTTGATGCTTGGATGCGGGCGACCTTTGATATCTCAACGGGCCTTTTGTTCACTGGGTCAATTTGGCTGCTGATCTTTGCTTACCTCATACGCTTTTTGGCCGCAGCCATCGGCGCTTATGAAGGTGGAATTGCGACCGTTGGACCGAACATGGACGCTGCCGCGCGTACATTGGGCAAAGATATGCCAGGCCTCGTGCGCCACGTGCATGTACCGCTTTTGCGCACCAGCTTGCTGACCGCCGGCTTGATCGTGTTTGTTGATGTCATGAAAGAACTGCCCGCGACTTTGATTATGCGGCCTTTCAACTACGACACATTGGCAGTTCAAGCCTATCGGCTGGCGTCTGACGAACGACTAGAAGGAGCGGCAGTGCCTAGCCTTGTGATCGCAGCGATCGGCTTGATACCTGTGGTACTGCTGTGCCGTCGGATCGGCAAAGGGCGCGCATAAAAAAGGGGCGCAGCACGTGCCACGCCCCTTCGCTATTGGTTCTCGTTTGGGATTACTCCCAACCAACCTGATTAAAGATCAGCTGTGCTTCTGGCACGTTCTTGGCCACTTCGCTGAGATCAACCGCGTCGGGCCGGAACATACCCAAAGCTGCAACTGACGGGGACAACCCGACGCCTGGCACTGCGGGGTATTCATCGTTGCCTGCGCTAAAGTACTGCTGCGCCTGGTCCGACGCGAGGTATTCCAAGAACAATATCGCATTGTCGCGGTTCGGCGCATGCGCCGCTACACCGCCACCCGATAGGTTCATATGCGCACCTTCAGCGTTCTGTGCTGGGAAGATCCAGCCGATGTTGGCCATGGCTTCGGCATCAAGTCCGTCCACTTCAACACGCAGTGCCCGCGAGAAATAATAGGTGTTTGAAATCGAAATATCGCATTCACCAGACACCAGACCGCGCAGCTGATCGGTATCGCCGCCCTGCGGATCGCGGGCAAAGTTATTTACCACGCCCTGCGCCCATTCCGTCGCCGCCTCGGTTCCGAAGTTCTCGATCACGGCTGCCAATAGCGTTTGTGAATAGACATTCGTCGAGGAGCGATGACAAACCATGCCCTTATTGGCTGGGTCTGCTAGCGCGATGTAGTCCATCGGCGGATCAGTCACGTCAGTTTTATCGTAAAAGAAAATACGTGCGCGCTGGCTAAAGCCAAACCACTGGTTGTCGCTGTCTTGCAAACCAGACGGTATCCGCGCCTCGAGCACATCGCTGTCGATGGACTGCAAAACGCCTGCGTTTTTCGCGCGCTCTAACCGCGAGGTGTCAACTGTCAGCAAAATATCCGCCGGCGAATTCCTGCCCTCTGCCGTCATACGCGCGATCAGTTCGTCAGCGTTGCCCTCAATCCGGTTAATCACAATGCCGGTCTGCTCGGTAAAGTCTGTATAGAGCCGTTCATCCGTGTCGTAGTGGCGTGACGAGTACAGGTTCACTTCGCCGACATGGCTTTCGGCATAGACCGCGGTCGCCATCGACGTGATGGCCGTTGTGACTGCGAGTGCATTTCTAAGAGACTTGCGCATGTTATTTTTCCTCGGGTTCAACATGATTCATGCTGGGAACCTGACAAAAAATATCGGGATTGGCAAGTATTCCTGATTATTTTAGTATGGTAATCCATAACATACTGTTTTAAATAATTAAAACTACTTCCCCTTCCAGACGGGATCGCGCTTTTCGGCAAATGCTCGCGCGCCTTCTAGCTGATCTTCGGACGTATAAAGCGTCTCAACTGTTGCAAACTGGCTTTTGGTGATTTTGTTCATCGCATCCTGAAATTTCATATCCTCGGCCTCACGCACGATTTCTTTGAGGGCGGCATAGACCAGCGGCGGACCTGATGCGATCAATGCGGCGGTCTTACGTGCTTCTGCCATCAATTGATCGGCTGGGAAAACGCGGTTGATCATGCCCCATCGCGCAGCTTCTTCGGCATCAATCCAGCGCCCGGTCAGCAGCATTTCCATCGCAATATGATAAGGAATGCGCTTAGGCAGCTTCACCGATGCGGCGTCCGCGACCGTTCCAGAGTTAATTTCCGGCAGTGCGAAGCTCGCGTGTTCTGCGGCAAACAAGATGTCGCCCGACAGCGCGAGCTCTAGCCCCCCGCCGCAACAAATCCCGTTGATCGCCATGATCACCGGCTTGTTCAGCCCGCGCAGTTCTTGCAAACCACCAAAACCACCGCGTCCATAATCACCGTCCACTGCGTCACCATCTGCTGCAGCTTTCAAATCCCAACCGGGGCAGAAGAACTTGTCGCCCGCACCCGTGACCAGCGCCACGCGCAGGTCTGGATCATCGCGGAATTCGGCGAAAACTTCACCCATGATCCGGCTTGTTGCCAAATCAATCGCGTTTGCCTTTGGGCGGTCCAGTGTGACCTCTAGAATATGCCCGTCGCGTTTGGTTCTAATCGGACCGTCAGTCATGAGGTTCTCCTGTTGTGATAAGTGCATCCACTGCGATAGCGCCGTCAGCGCCACACATCAGCGGGTTGATTTCAACTTCGTAGGGTGCGGTTTCCAGAACATAGGACTGCACAGCGAGGACAGTGCGGGTTATTGCCCGTCGGTCAACCGCCTTGCCGCCACGGTAGCCGTCCAGCAAGGGCGCAATGCGCAACCTGCCGACCGCCGCGTCGATCATTGCAGCATCGACAGGCAAGATCATATTCGCTCGATCTTGAAGTAATTCGGTCAACGTGCCACCTGCCGCAAGTGTCAAAACATACCCATGCGCAGGATCTAGAACGACACCGATCAGCAGTTCACCAACCGCGCCTTCGATCATTTGCTCAACAAGAAAGCTGGTTGCGGGCATCCCCTTTGCGGCCGCAAGAAGGGAAGCGTGATCGGTAATTCCAACAACCACAGCACCCGCTTCGGTTTTGTGGGCCACGCCTTCGCCTTTCAAAGCCAGCGGGAATCCGATCTTTTCAGCCGCTTGCGCAAGGTCCCCGATTACGCCAACGCGTTGCGACAGCGGGACAATTACACCGTAAGCACCTAGCGCGGCTTTTGCCTCTGCCTCGGGCAATACCATTGAGGGTTTGATTTTCGGTGGCAAATACGTCCCTGTCATTGCGGGCTTTTGGTCGCCAATAAATGCCGCGACGGTGATGGCCTCAAATGCTTCTGACATGCCACAAAAGGGCATGATGCCCCGTGCAACCAGCCTTTGTGCAACATCTTCAGGGATATTATCGACAAGCGAGCCCAAAATGGCGATAGGCCGTCCGGTTTGATCTTGCGCGCGCGCGACAGCGTTCAGTACGAGTTCCCAATCAGGGGACGTGCAACGATCAGGACGCGGGAAATCCAACACGACGATGCCCAGCGCAATGTCCGCTGTCATCATCGCTGCGAATGTGACCGTTAAAGCGTCCTCTTTGCCCCAAATAAAGGTGTGATAATCCAGCGGGTTCGACAGAGCGACCAGTGGCCCCAAAGTGGTCCGTAACTCTTTGACCTGCTCCGACGTCAATGGCGGAAAGGTCACGGGACTGCCAAATGCCGCATCTGCCATCAGACTTGCCTCGCCGCCAGAACAGGACATCGACGCGATGTTGGCGGACGCAAGCGGGCCGACGACGTGCAACAGCTTGAGTGTTTCCAAAAACGCCGAAAGCGACGAAACCCGCCCGATCCCCAAGCGCGCAAGCAAGGCCGAAGCGCCCGCATCGCTGCCAGCAAGTGACGCCGTGTGCGAAATTGCGGCTTTTTGCGCCTGCTCTGACTGACCAATTTTCAGGGCGACAATTGGTTTCCCCAGTCGCTTGGCTGCTTCGGCCAATTCCATAAACGCAGACAGATCGTCGATACCTTCGATATGCAGGCCCAGCGCAGTAACTTTGGGGTTGGCTAAAAGGGCTTGGCCCACTTCGGAGAAACCCGTCTGGGCTTGGTTGCCAACGGTCACGACATAAGCAATTGGCAATCCGCGCGCTTGCATTGTCAAGTTGATCGCCACGTTCGAGGACTGCGTGATCAGAGCGACACCACTGTCCGCACGCAAGCCGCCGTGTTGGTCTGGCCACATCGCGACACCGTCGAGGTAGTTCAGAAAGCCATAGCAGTTTGGCCCAATGATCGGCATGTCTTGCGCCGCTTGCAACAGCGCGCCCTGCAGGTTTACGCCGTCGGTATCTTCTGCTGCGGATTCGCTGAAACCCGACGCAAAGCAAATCGCACCGCCTGCGCCCATCGCTGAAAGGTCTCGAACCACGTCAACAGTAAGGTGTCGGTTGACCCCAATGAAAACCGCGTCTGGCGGTGCGGGTAAATCGCGCAAATGCGCAAAAGGCTCTATGCCCGCGATATCCGCTTTGGTCGGATGTACGACCCAAAGATCACCCGCAAATCCGATCTTTTGACATTGCCGAAGTACCTCTGCGCCCCACGCACCACCACCAATGACGGCGATAGACTTGGGGTTAAAAAGCCGTTGCAGACGGTCCATCAAGCACCCAAAGGACGCAAGAGTTCGCGACTGATGATGTGGCGCTGGATTTCCGACGTCCCATCCCAGATGCGCTCCACGCGTGCATCGCGCCAAAACCGTTCAATCGGGAAATCGCTCATCAGGCCCATGCCACCGTAGATTTGCAGCGTCGCATCAGTGACGCGGGCAAGCATTT